>NZ_LEKF01000018.1:0-194655 GCF_001029595.1 Pseudomonas sp. ARP3 | reverse complement strand
CTCCACAAGCACCCACACGAATTGCTTGATTCAGTTGTTAAAGAGCGGTTGGTTAAGATCTTTCGTCTCAACCGAGGCGCGCATTCTACAGCAGCCTCATTTGCTGTCAAGTGATTATTTTCAGAAGTTTTCGAAGATTTCTTCAACAACTTCAACCACTTGCGCCTCCGATCTCTCGTTAGCGGGAGGCGAATTCTACAGCGTTACACGCTGCTGTCAACACCTCTTTTTCTCCGCTTTCGATCGAGAAGATCGAAACGTTAATAGAGCCAAACAACACCACCCTACCAACTCCTTCTGGGCTTCGATGAACTGAAGCGATCCGCTGTCGAATCTTGCGTAACTCTTTGTTTACCAAGGAGTTTTCCGTTTCGACTGCGCCGGAAGTGGGGCGAATTATAGACAGATATAATTCGCCGTCAACACTTAATTTCAGGATTAGTCCGATTTGAGCGTAATACGCGCAAATGCCTTCTTGCCAGCCTGGCAAACATGGGTCGCACCCAGCTGATATATAAAGGAGCGATCCACAACCTCACCATCAACTCGCACACCACCCGACCCCAAAAGATCACGCGCAACCGCCGAGTTCTTCACCAAGCCTGCCTTATTAAGGACAGCCGCGATTGGCATTGCCTCAGTCGCAGTCAGCTCGACCTCCGGCAGGTCGTCAGGCAACTCGCCCTCCTTCATACGATTGCCCGCAGCACGATGAGCACTGGCAGCAGCCTCCTCACCATGAAAGCGCGCAACGATCTCTTCGGCCAGCTTGATTTTCACGTCACGAGGGTTGGCCCCTGCTTCAACCTCAGCACGCAGTGCATTAATCTCATCCATCGAGCGGAAGCTCAACAGTTCGAAGTAGCGCCACATCAACGCATCAGGAATCGACACAAGCTTTCCGTACATCACACCCGGTGCTTCCTGGATGCCCACGTAATTGCCCAAGGACTTGGACATCTTCTTAACACCATCCAATCCCTCCAATAGAGGCATGGTCAGAATGCACTGAGCCTCCTGCCCATAAGCGCGCTGCAGCTCGCGCCCCATCAGGAGATTGAACTTCTGATCCGTACCACCCAGCTCAACGTCCGCGCGCAACGCTACCGAGTCGTACCCCTGAACCAGCGGATAGAGGAACTCGTGGATCGCGATCGGCTGATTGGTGGAGTAGCGCTTGTCGAAATCATCGCGCTCCAGCATGCGTGCCACGGTGTACTGGGAGGTCAGACGGATAAAGTCTGCCGGCCCCATCTGATCCATCCAAGTGGAGTTGAAGGCCACTTCGGTCTTGGCTGGGTCGAGAATCTTGAACACTTGGGTTTTGTAGGTCTCGGCATTGTCGAGAACCTGCTCGCGCGTCAACGGAGGGCGCGTCGCGCTCTTGCCACTGGGATCACCAATCATCCCGGTAAAATCACCTATAAGGAAGATCACCTGGTGCCCCAGCTCTTGGAACTGACGTAGCTTATTAATAAGCACGGTGTGCCCTAGGTGCAGATCAGGCGCCGTCGGATCAAAGCCGGCCTTGATACGCAGGGGCTGGCCGCGCTTGAGCTTTTCAATCAGCTCAGCTTCGACCAACAGTTCTTCCGCACCACGTTTTATCAGCGCTAGCTGCTCTTCAACCGACTTCATAACAGACCCGCAAGGCTCAGATTCAAAAGGGAACCAACCATACAAGATCAGGGACTAATTACAAGTTTTGCCCTGCGAACGGACACCGTTCAGCAAGCCCAGCGTTCGCGAGCTTGCGCCACAGATGATTTGGTTATATTTTATACAGTTATTTCATCTTCATCATGTCATTCATCTTTTCCATTTCATCTTTTCAAAGTCAAAATTACTTATGACCACTGAACCGTCTAAAGCGCCGCCGCTTTACCCGAAGACCCACCTGCTCGCCGCAAGTGGTATCGCCGCTCTTCTCAGCCTGGCACTCCTGGTATTCCCTTCCAGTGACGTGGAAGCCAAACGGACGTCTCTGAGCCTTGACTTGGAGACTCCGGCTGAACAACTGACACAAGATCAAGACGCTTCTGACGTTCAACAAGCCACAAATGCTCCCGTCGAATCACCCTTCGCTCAGATAGAAAGCTCTCCCGAGGACACTCAGCAAGCCGCTCAGAGCCAGCCCACGCCGGCTGCAACCCCTGCGAAAAACCCGCAACACCGCGAAGTGATCGTGTCTAAAGGTGACACGCTGTCTACCTTGTTCGAAAAGGTTGGCCTCCCGGCCGCATCCGTAACCGAAGTGCTTGCCAGCGATAAGCAAGCCAAGCAATTCACCCAGCTCAAACGTGGCCAGAAGCTTGAATTCGAACTGACCCCAGATGGCCAACTGAGCAACCTGCACACCAATCTCAGCGACCTGGAAAGCATTACGCTGACCAAGGGCGCCAAAGGCTATGCCTTCAATCGCATCACCACCAAGCCAGTGATGCGCTCCGCCTATGTTCACGGCGTGATCAACAGCTCGCTTTCGCAATCCGCCGCCCGCGCCGGCTTGTCACACAACATGACCATGGATATGGCCAACGTGTTTGGCTACGACATCGACTTCGCCCAGGACATCCGCCAGGGTGATGAATTCGACGTGATCTACGAGCAGAAAGTCGCCAACGGCAAAGTGGTCGGCACCGGCAACATTCTTTCCGCGCGCTTCACCAATCGCGGCAAAACCTACACCGCTGTGCGCTACACCAACAAACAAGGCAACACCAGCTACTACACCGCTGATGGCAACAGCATGCGCAAGGCCTTCATCCGTACCCCGGTAGACTTCGCGCGCATCAGCTCGCGCTTCTCCATGGGTCGTAAACATCCGATCCTGAACAAGATCCGCGCCCACAAAGGTGTCGACTATGCTGCCCCGCGCGGCACGCCGATCAAGGCTGCCGGCGATGGCAAGGTCTTGCTGGCCGGCCGTCGAGGCGGTTATGGCAACACCGTGATCATCCAGCACGGCAACACTTACCGCACGCTATATGGCCACATGCAAGGGTTCGCCAAAGGCGTGACGACTGGCGGCACCGTGAAGCAAGGCCAGGTGATCGGCTATATCGGCACCACCGGCCTATCCACTGGTCCGCACTTGCATTATGAATTCCAGGTCAACGGCGTTCACGTCGACCCACTGGGCCAGAAGCTGCCGATGGCCGACCCCATCGCCAAGGCCGAGCGCGCACGCTTCATGCAACAGAGCCAACCGCTGATGGCGCGTATGGATCAGGAGCGCTCTACCTTGCTGGCATCGGCGAAGCGCTAAGCGATGCCGCGCTATATTGGAGTGATGTCCGGAACCAGCCTGGATGGCCTGGACATCGCGCTGATCGAACAAGACTCGGCGATCAAGTTGATCGCCACTCACTACATCCCCATGCCAGATACGCTGCGCACTGAATTATTGAGTCTGTGCGCCAGCGGGCCGGACGAAATTGCCCGCTCGGCCATCGCCCAACAACACTGGGTAGCGCTCGCTGCCCAAGGCATTCATGCCTTGCTGGAGCAGCAGGCGCTCAAACCGACGGACATTCGCGCGATCGGCAGCCACGGCCAGACAATTCGCCACGAGCCTTCCCGCGGCTTTACGGTCCAGATCGGCAACCCAGCACTGCTCACTGAATTGACCGGAATCACCGTCGTCAGCGACTTCCGCAGCCGCGATGTGGCAGCGGGTGGCCAAGGCGCGCCGCTGGTACCGGCCTTCCATGAGGCACTGTTTGGCGAGCGCACTGGCAATCGCGCGGTGTTGAATGTGGGCGGGTTCAGCAACCTCAGCCTGATCGAGACCGACAAGCCCGTCGCGGGCTTCGACTGCGGACCAGGCAACGTACTGCTGGATGCGTGGATTCATTGGCAACGGGGCGAACACTTTGACCGTGATGGTCAGTGGGCCGCCAGCGGGAACGTTCAGCAGCAGTTGCTCAGCACACTGCTCAGCGATCCATTCTTCTTGACCAAGGGTCCGAAAAGCACCGGCCGTGAAGTATTCAATCTGGATTGGCTGCAACAACACCTTGCCCGCCTACCGACGTTCGCTCCCCAAGATGTCCAGGCAACCTTGCTGGAATTGACGTCGCTGACCATCGTCGAGTCTCTGCGAGCAGCACAAAGCCACACTGAAACCCTACTGGTCTGTGGCGGTGGCGCCCATAACACCACACTGATGAACCGCCTGGCCGATCTACTGCCCTCCACTCACGTCAGCACAACCGCTCCATACGGCGTTGACCCGGATTGGGTAGAAGCCATGGCATTTGCGTGGCTGGCACACTGCTGCCTGGAAGGTATCCCCGCTAACCGCCCAAGCGTCACCGGCGCGCGCGGGCTGAGAATACTCGGCGCGATCTATCCCGCCTGAACCCCAGACAGCAAAACGCCGCTTGGCCGATCAAAGCCAAGCGGCGTTTTTGTATGCGCTATCGATTAGATCGAGAACGAAGACCCGCAACCACAGGTGGTGGTGGCATTAGGGTTTTTGATCACAAAACGCGAGCCTTCCAGACCTTCCTGATAGTCCACCTCAGCGCCAGCCAGGTACTGGAAGCTCATCGGATCGACGACCAGGCTTACACCCTCGCGCTCAACGATGGTGTCGTCATCGGCCACTTCTTCATCGAAGGTAAAACCATATTGAAACCCTGAACAACCGCCGCCCGTAACGAATACGCGCAGCTTCAAGCGATCATTACCCTCTTCATCGACCAGGCTCTTCACCTTGTGCGCAGCACCGTGGGTGAATTGCAAAGCCGTGGGGGTGAAGGATTCAACGCTCATGCTGATAATCTCCCGGCGTCGCGCCGCCATATGCGTAATGGCGGGCATTATCCGCTTCTCCTAGAAAAGCGGTCAACTATTGTTACGGTATATCAATCTGCTCGGCAGGGCTTAAAAACACAAAAGGCCCGATCAACGGGCCTTTTGCAAAGCAACAGACGTCCTTACGGCAACATGCCCGCATGGGACAAGCCCAGCTTCTCATCTAGGCCAAACAGGATGTTCATGTTCTGTACTGCCTGGCCTGACGCGCCTTTGACCAAGTTATCAATCACCGACAGCACCACGACCAAGTCACCGTCCTGCGGGCGATGCACGGCGATCCGGCACACATTGGCACCACGTACGCTGCGGGTTTCCGGATGGCTGCCGGCTGGCATTACGTCGACGAACGGCTCATTGGCATAGCGTTTTTCAAACAGTGCCTGCAGGTCTACCGAACGATCGGTCACGGTCGCGTAGAGCGTGGAGTGGATACCACGGATCATGGGGGTCAAGTGCGGCACGAAGGTCAGCCCAACGTCCTTACCGGCAGCGCGACGCAGACCCTGACGGATTTCCGGCAAGTGACGATGCCCTTTTACCGCGTAGGCCTTCATGCTTTCCGACGTCTCGGAGTACAAAGACCCCACCGCGGCGCCGCGCCCCGCGCCACTGACACCTGATTTGCAATCAGCGATCAGGCGCGACGCATCCGCTAGGCCGGCTTCGAGCAACGGCAGGAACCCCAACTGAGTTGCGGTTGGATAGCAACCCGGCACGGCGATCAGGCGCGCCTGCTTGATCTGCTCACGATTGACTTCCGGCAGACCGTACACCGCTTCTTCCAACAACTGCGGTGCGCCGTGAGGCTGACCGTACCACTTGGCCCATTCGTCGGCGTCCTGCAGACGGAAGTCCGCCGACAGATCGATGACCTTGGTCCCGGCAGCCAGCAACTCGCCGGCCAGTGCATGGGCGACGCCATGGGGTGTGGCGAAGAAAACCACATCGCAGGCGCCTAAGGTTTGGGTGTCCGGGACGCTGAACGCCAGGCCGTCGTAATGGCCGCGCAGGTTCGGGTACATATCCGCCACAGCCAGGCCCGCCTCGGATCGGGAGGTGATGACCACCACCTCAGCTTGCGGATGCTGAGCCAACAGACGCAGCAATTCGACACCGGTGTAACCCGTGCCGCCGACGATACCGACCTTGACCATAAACCTGCCCTCAACGAACCCACTGGAAAGCCGTCGATAATAGGGGCCGCATCGATCTGCGACAACCGCCAACGTGACGTATGGACGCATCTGCCACTACTATCCTCGCTACCGTGAACCTGGGAATAACTAAAAATGCTCTATCTATGGGTCAAAGCCTTCCACATCGTCAGCATCGTCTGCTGGTTTGCAGCGCTGTTCTACCTGCCACGCCTGTTCGTCTACCACGCTCAAAGCGAGGACACCATCAGCAAGGAACGCTTCAGCATCATGGAGCGCAAGCTGTACCGCGGCATCATGAATCCGGCGATGCTTGCCAGCCTTGTCTTCGGCATCTGGCTGATCGCGCTGAACCCCGGCATCTTCAGCACGGGCGGCTGGATTCACGCCAAGCTGACCCTGGTCGTGCTGCTGATCGGTTACCACCATATGTGCGGCGCTCAGGTAAAACGTTTTGCCCGTGGCGAAAACACCCGCAGCCATGTCTTTTATCGCTGGTTCAATGAAGTTCCAGTTCTGATATTGCTGGCTGTCGTAATTTTGGTGGTGGTCAAACCGTTCTAACGTCAATCAATCGGGGTACATCCAATGTCGCTGCCCGCTCTGCTCGAACAACGTCTGCGCCTACCCGTGGTGGCTGCGCCGATGTTTCTGATTTCCAACCCACAGCTGGTCCTGGCGTGTTGCCGCAACGGGATCGTCGGCAGCTTTCCGGCGCTCAACCAGCGTGAAAGCAGCGGTTTCAAAGCCTGGCTGGAAGAAATCGAAGCGGGTCTGGCGCAGTTGGATAGCCCCGCGCCCTATGCCGTCAACCTGATCGTGCATGGCAGCAACCCACGCCTTGAGGCCGACTTGGCGATCTGCGTCGAGCACAAAGTGCCGATCGTCATCACCAGCCTCGGCGCGGTCAAAGAGGTGGTGGACGCGGTGCACAGCTACGGCGGCCTGGTGTTTCATGACGTCACTACCCGGCGGCACGCCGAAAAAGCCGCCGAAGCCGGCGTGGATGGCCTGATCGCCGTGGCCGCCGGCGCCGGTGGTCATGCCGGGACCTGGAGCCCGTTCGCGCTGATCGCCGAGATCCGTCAATTCTTCGATAAAACCGTACTGCTGGCAGGTTGCCTCAACCATGGGCATGAGATTCTCGCTGCTCAAATCATGGGCGCAGACCTGGCCTATCTGGGCACCCGTTTTATCGGCACCACCGAAAGCCACGCTCCGGATGCGTATAAAGAGATGCTGCTCACATCGCGCGCCGCGGACATCGTGCACACTCCCGCTGTCTCCGGCGTGCCTGCAAGCTTTATGCGCCAGAGCCTGGAAAACGCCGGTTTCGGCTTAAATGCGTTGCAAGGCAAAGGTGAAGTCAACTTTGGCTCCAAGCTCAAACCGTTGAACGACGAAGCCAAGGCCTGGAAGACTGTTTGGTCCGCCGGCCAAGGTGTCGGTGAGATTGATGATTTACCCAGCGTCGATGAACTCGTTGCCCGCCTGAATGCCGAATACCGCGAGGCGCAAACACAGGCGACACAGTTACACTGGCCACGCTGAACAACCCTGCAAGGCCCGCGAATTGGCACGGGCCTGCACTCCCCTAATGTTTGAATGACAAGGATGCCCGCATGAGCGACAACCGTTTCAAGATTGTGTTTGATGGAGCCTTGCTCCCGGGTGTCGAAAGCACCACGGCCAAGCTGAACTTGGCCGAACTGTTCAAAAGTGACGTCGAGGCCATCGAAAAACTCTTCACCGGCCGCACCGTCGCGCTCAAACGCGACCTGTCCCGGCCAGACGCCGAAACCTACCTGACCGCGCTGAAAAACGCCGGGGTCGATGCACGCATCGAAGCCGAGCAGCCGGTGGCCTTCAGTCTCGCCGAAACCCACGAAACGGATTCCGGCTCCACCGATTTCTCCAGCCCCGCCGGATCACCGTACGCGCCGCCACGGGCTGCCGTGGGTGACAACCTGCCGGAATATGCCACCCTCAAAGTGTTCACCATCAATGGGCGCATCGGTCGCCTGCGGTACCTGGCATGGACGCTGGTACTTACCGTCGCAATGCTTGTGGCAGCCGGCATCCTGAGCACCGTGGGTTTTGCCGTGGCGACTGCCTCGCCGACCATCGCCATCATCCTCGGCTCGCTGCTGGGTTTCGCACTGTTCGTGGCGCTGGTCGTCGTGAGCGTGCAGATCGGCGTGCAGCGCTTGCACGACCTGGGCTGGTCCGGCTGGTTGTATTTGCTTAACCTCGTTCCGCTGGTCAACAGCATTTTCCCGTTGCTACTGCTGGTATTGCCGGGTAACACAGGCGCCAACCAGTACGGCGCGCCTCCGCCGCGCAACTCCACCGCGGTCAAAGTCCTGGCTTCGCTGTGGCTGGCGTTTATCCCTTTGATGTTGATCATCGTGGTCGGCCTGGGGATGAACGGCTATCTCGATCAACTCGAAAGCAACGTGGACAGCAGCTACGAAAGCAGCTCCATGACGTACGACGAGGACGCCGACCAGAGCGGTACCGTCGAGGAAGAAGACACGCAAAGTGCTGACGAAGCGGCCGACCCTGTAGACTCTCCAGATCAGTAAAGAAACGCCCCGTGTCGGTGATGCCCCAATCACCGGCACGGGACGTTGCGATGGAGAAACGCATGACCCGTTACGCTCTGATCACCGGTGCCTCCAGTGGCATTGGCCTGGCTTTGGCCGAAGCATTGGCCCGTCGCGGTCGCAGCTTGATTCTGGTGGCCCGCCAGCGTGATCAGTTGGAAAGCATTGCAATCGAATTGACTCAACGCTTTGGCGTAGAGGTGCTGTTTCGCGCCTGTGACCTGGGCGAGCCGCTACGTTTATCCGGGTTTCTGCTGGAGCTTGAAGAAGGCGAGCGGCAGATCGATCTGCTGGTGAACTGCGCCGGCATCGGTACCAGCGGGCCGTTTCTGGCTCAGGACTGGATGACCGAGCAGGATCTGATCGAAGTCAACATCCTCGCCCTGACCCGCATGTGTCATGCCTTGGGGAATGCCATGGCGTTACAGGGCGGCGGGCAGATTCTCAACGTCGCCTCGATTGCGGCTTTTCAGCCAGGCCCGTGGATGAGCAGTTATTACGCCAGCAAGGCGTATGTGCTGCATTTTTCCGAGGGCCTGCGCGAAGAGCTGAAAAGCTGCGGCATCAAGGTCTCGGTGCTGTGCCCGGGGCCGACGCGCACCGCGTTTTTCGGCACGGCAAACATGGACGCCGCCAAGCTCGAACGCAGTGACCAGTTGATGAGCCCGGAGCAAGTGGCGCTCTACACCGTACGCGCGCTGGAAAAGAACAAAGCCATCATTATTCCCGGGCGACGCAACCGCTGGCTGGCATTCAGCCCTCGATTCAGCCCGCGCTGGCTGGCCCGCAAGATCGCCGGCGCAATCAATAAGGCCTATTGCCCCCGCTGAGCGCCTGAGTACACTCAACCTGCCTTTTCATCATGGAGAAACCGCTGTGGATACTCTGTTCACCAAGATCATCAACAGAGAAATACCCGCGAAGATCATCTACGAAGATGATCAAGTCCTCGCTTTCCACGACATCGCCCCGCAGGCACCGGTGCATTTTCTGGTGATTCCGAAAAAGCCTATCCGTACGTTGAACGACCTCACCGAGGCCGATAAAGGTCTGGCCGGCCATATCCTGTTCACTGCCCAGCGCCTGGCCCTGGAGCTGGGTTGCGAAGAAGGTTTCCGCGTGGTCATGAATTGCAATGAGATGGGCGGACAAACCGTTTATCACATCCATATGCACGTCCTGGGTCAGCGCCAGATGAACTGGCCGCCGGGCTGATCGCCCGATAAGCCGGGGTCAGGTCTCAAGGCTGCGACCCCATGCCCTTGACGCAGCGCAAACGCGCCCCTCTCTCTTGCGGTAAACTGGCCGCCGAGATTCTTCCCGGAGGTCAGCATGACTACCCAACGTCACTACTCGCCGATTGACCGTCTGTTGCTGCAAGCCGATACGGCCATGCGCACGCTGCTGCCCTTCAGCGGCCAACCTTACCGCCCATCGCCCGCCCTGCTGCAGCCCGATGTGCAGATGAACGAGGCCGACACCCGTCACGTCGCCGGTTTGATGCGCATCAACCATACCGGCGAAGTGTGTGCCCAGGCGCTGTATCAGGGCCAGGCCCTGACCGCCAAGCTGCCGCAAGTGCGCGCGGCCATGGAGCATGCGGCAGAGGAAGAAATCGACCACCTGGCGTGGTGCGAACAGCGCATCCGTCAATTGGGCAGCCACCCGAGCGTGCTGAACCCGCTGTTCTACGGCTTATCGTTTGGCATTGGCGCCGTGGCGGGCCTGGTCAGCGACAAGGTCAGCCTCGGTTTCGTCGCGGCCACGGAACATCAGGTGTGCAAGCACCTGGACGAGCATCTGGAACAACTGCCCAGTGAAGACGAAAAGTCCCGCGCCATTCTTGAACAGATGCGCGTCGACGAAGAACACCACGCCGAAAGCGCACTGGACGCGGGCGGCTTCCGCTTCCCGGCACCGGTACGCTTCGGCATGAGCCTGCTGGCCAAGGTCATGACCAAAAGCACGTACCGCATCTGACCCAAACGGCAGACGCAAAAAAGGGCGCTTTCAAAGCGCCCTTTTCTTTGGTCGACGGGTTATCAACCCAACTCGACGATTTCGTAATCATGGGTAATGGCCACACCGGCCGCGCCCAACATGATCGACGCCGAGCAGTATTTCTCCGCCGACAATTCGATGGCACGTTTGACCTGAGCCTCTTTCAACCCCCGGCCTTTCACCACGAAGTGCATATGGATCTTGGTGAAGACCTTCGGATCTTCGCTGGCGCGCTCGGCGTCCAGGAAGGCTTCGCAGCTTTCCACGGCCTGACGGGATTTTTTCAGGATGCTGACCACATCGAAATTGCTGCAACCACCTACACCCAGCAGGAGCATTTCCATCGGGCGTACACCCAGGTTACGGCCACCGGCTTCCGGCGGGCCATCCATGACCACCACATGGCCACTGCCCGACTCACCGAGGAACATGGCTTCGCCCGCCCATTGGATGCGTGCCTTCATCGCCCAGACTCCACTGCTTAAAAAGGGCCGCCAGCTTAGCACAGGGGCCGATCACGGCAGCGCATCCCATGAAAGTGAATCGATAACAGGGTTTGCTCGGTAAATTCCCTAATCGAGTCAGAATGTGTCTGTTAAGCTGGCGTCAAATCGATGGCTCATTGCCACACTTTATCCAGCTTGTCTCTGTGCCGATACGCTGCATACAACAACGCCAACCCCTTTGCGACGCCTTTTCGGGATACAACCATGGTTGCCCTTACTCCCATACCCAAGATCAAGAACATCGACAAGTTGCTGATGCACTGCCAACGCCGACGTTATCCGGCCAAGCACAACATCATCTGTGCCGGCGAGCGTTCCGAAACGCTGTTCTTTATCGTCAAGGGTTCCGTCACCATCCTGATCGAGGATGAAGATGGCCGGGAAATGATCATTGCCTACCTCAACACCGGGGACTTTTTCGGCGAACTGGGCCTGTTCGAACAAGCCGGCAAGGAACAGGAACGCAGCGCCTGGGTGCGCGCGAAGGTGGAATGCGACGTGGCGGAGATCAGTTACGCCAAATTCCGCGAACTGGCGCAACACGATCCCGATATTCTTTACGCCCTCAGCGGCCAGATTGCCCAACGCCTGCGCGACACCACGCGCAAGGTCGGCGACTTGGCGTTCTTCGACGTCACCGGGCGCGTGGCCCGTTGCCTGCTGGAGTTGTGCAAGCAGCCGGATGCCATGACCCACCCCGATGGCATGCAGATTAAAGTCACGCGCCAGGAAATCGGGCGCATTGTCGGTTGTTCAAGGGAAATGGTCGGTCGCGTACTCAAGGACTTGGAAGAACGCAACCTGGTGCACGTTAAAGGCAAGACGATGGTGGTGTTCGGCACTCGCTAGACAGGCATAAAGCTGGCCAGCATCTGACGGTACAGCGTATCCAATCGACTAATGGCATCCGGCGCAGGGAACGCCTCATGCAAGGCGATGTGACGGTCGGCACGAACTCGCTGCTCCAGACCACAGGCTTGGTTGAAGCGATTGACCGCCGCGATCAGTTCTTCGCGATCGTTTTCCAGTAACAACGCCCCATGCACCAACCCTACCGGGCGGCCGCCGCTCTGACGCCACCGTTGGGCGGTGCCGACCATTTTGCGGCCATTGAGGTTGACGTTGTAACGACCGTCGCAGAAGGCACCTTCGATTTCCCCGACGGAGGCGTCGCCGCCCAACTCCATCAACAGATCGCAGATCGGCTGGCACAAACGCTGGTAACCGGTCTCGATGCGATTCTGATCGCCTTCGCTACGTGGCGGTGCATAGACCAGCGCAATGTTGACCGTAGCGCTGGACTGCGGCACCGGTTCGCCGCCAGTTTCGCGCAAGAGCACCGGCCAACCGGCATCCGCAGACACGCGACTGGCGACATCGAAAGCAGGCAATCTGCTCAAGCGGCGTGGCATCACCAATGCCTGATCGCTGGGCTGCCAGAACAACAACCCAAACGGCTGCTCACCCGCGCAAACGGCGGCCAATAAGGCTTGCTCCGCAGCAAGACCTGCTTCAACACGCATCGACACTGGCTGGATCAACGAGCACCTACCTATCTGAACAAACACAAACCCAAATGTGAGAGGGGGCTTGCCCCCGATAGCGGGATGTCAGTCAAGGATGCTCCCACTGAATCGCCGCCATCGGGGGCAAGCCCCCTCTCCCCACTTTGATCGCGTTTCAAATCAATCGAGAGTGGAACCGCTGACCGGTACACCGCGCTCCGGGAAGAACAAGCGCTGCAACTCCGCCCCTGGATTCTCAGCGCGCATGAACGCCTCGCCGACCAGGAACGAGTACACATTGCTGATTTCCATCAGTTCCACATCAGCGCGGTTGAGGATGCCGCTTTCGGTCACCACCAAACGGTCGCGCGGAATACGCGGCAGCAGGTCGAGGGTGGTTTCCAGGCTGACGTCAAAGGTATGCAGGTTACGGTTGTTGACCCCCACCAGCGGTGTGTCGAGGGTTTTCAACGCACGTTCCAGCTCATCGCCATCGTGCACTTCCACCAGCACATCCAGGCCGACGCTTTTGGCCACGGCAGCCAGTTCGGCCATCTTCACGTCATCCAGCGCGGAAACGATCAACAGCACACAGTCGGCGCCCAAGGCACGGGCCTCGACGATCTGGTACGGGTCGACCATGAAATCCTTGCGGATCACTGGCAACTTGCATGCGGCACGAGCCTGTTGCAGGAACAGGTCGGCGCCTTGGAAGTAGTCGATATCGGTGAGCACGGACAGGCATGTCGCCCCGCCCTTTTCGTAGCTGACGGCGATCTCGGCAGGCACGAAGTGCTCACGGATCACGCCTTTGCTCGGCGAGGCTTTTTTGATCTCGGCGATCACCGCCGGCTGCTTCTTTTTGGCCTGATCGATCAAAGCCTTGGCGAACCCGCGCGGCGCATCCGCAGCTTTCGCTTGGGTCTCCAGTTCAGCCAGGCTGACACGAGCGCGGCGCTCGGCGACTTCTTCTGCCTTGCGGGCCAGGATCTTTTCCAGAACGGTCGGCACGCTCATCCTTCATTCTCCATCTTGAATACGGCAGTGAATGCTCCCAGCTCTTCGAGCTTCTCGCGAGCCAGACCGGTGTGCAGTGCATCGTGGGCCAATTCGACACCTTCCTTAAGACTATAGGCATGGTCTGCTGCGTAAAGTGCCGCGCCAGCATTCAGAACAATCATCTCCGCAGCCTTTTGGCCGTTTTCGGTCTTACGACGCCCCAAAGCATCACGAATCAGTTCCAACGATGCCGCCGGGCTTTCCACCGCCAGGCCGTGCAGGCTCTGGCTCTTCATGCCCAAGTCTTCAGGCTCGACCCAATATTCGGTGACTTGATCATTCTTGAGCTCGGCGACAAAGGTCGGCGCCGCCAGGCTGAACTCGTCCAGGCCATCCTTGGAATGCACCACCAGCACATGCTTGCTGCCCAAGCGCTGCAGCACTTCGGCCAATGGCCGGCACAACGCTTGGCTGAACACCCCAACAACCTGATGCTTTACACCGGCCGGATTCGTAAGCGGGCCGAGCATATTGAAGAGCGTGCGCAGGCCCAGGTCTTTACGTGGGCCTGCGGCGTGCTTCATCGCACCGTGGTGGGACTGAGCAAACATAAAGCCGATGCCGACATTGTCGATGCAGCGCGCCACTTGTACCGGGGTCAGGTTCAGGTAGATCCCGGCCGCTTCGAGCAAGTCGGCGCTGCCGCTCTTGCCGGACACCGCACGGTTGCCGTGCTTGGCCACAGTGCAACCCGCCGCCGCCACGACAAAAGACGAAGCCGTCGATACGTTGAAAATATTCGCGCCGTCACCACCGGTGCCGACCACATCCACCACGCCGTCGAGGGTCTTGAGTTCGACCTTGTCCGCCAGCTCGCGCATCACCGACACGGCACCGACGATCTCGTCGATGCTCTCGCTCTTCATGCGCATGGCCATCATAAAGGCGCCGATCTGCGCGTCGGTGCATTGACCGGTCATGATCTCGCGCATCACATCGCTCATTTCAGCGGTGCTCAGGTCCAGATGGCCGACGATACGGCTCAGGGCAGTCTTGATATCCATGGAAAGTCCTTAGCGCGTGCCGCCGCTTTGCTTGAGAAAGTTAGCGAACAGCTCGTAGCCCTGCTCGGTGAGGATCGACTCGGGATGGAATTGCACCCCTTCGACATTCAGTGTTTTGTGGCGCAGCCCCATGATCTCGTCGACGGAGCCGTCTTCCAGCTGGGTCCAGGCGGTCAGTTCCAGGCACTCCGGCAAAGTCTCGCGTTTGACTACCAGTGAATGGTAGCGGGTGACCGTCACCGGCAGGTTCAGGCCCTGAAAAACCCCCACATTGTTATGAAACACCGGGCTGGTCTTGCCGTGCATTACCTGGCGCGCGCGCACCACATCACCGCCAAAGGCCTGGCCGATGGACTGGTGCCCCAGGCACACGCCCAGGATCGGCAGCTTGCCGGCGAAATACTTAATCGCTTCGAGGGAAATACCCGCCTCGGTCGGCGTGCAAGGGCCTGGCGAAACCACGATGCGTTCGGGGTTCAGCGCGGCGATTTCAGCCACGGTCAGTTCGTCGTTGCGCACCACCTTGACCTCGGCACCCAGCTCGCCCAGGTACTGCACCACGTTGTAGGTAAAGGAGTCGTAGTTATCAATCATCAGCAACATGGGGAAACCTCAGGAATTGGGGGTCTGTTCGGCCAGCGCCACAGCGCGGAACATTGCGCGGCGCTTGTTCAGGGTTTCTTCCCATTCGAGGGCCGGCACCGAGTCGGCGACGATTCCGCCACCGGCCTGTACATGCAGCTCCCCGTCCTTGATCACTGCGGTGCGGATCGCAATCGCGGTGTCCATGTTGCCGTTCCAGGCGAAATAGCCGACCGCGCCGCCGTACACGCCGCGTTTGACCGGTTCCAACTCGTCGATGATTTCCATCGCACGGATCTTCGGCGCCCCCGATAACGTACCTGCCGGCAGAATCGCCCGCAGTGCGTCCATCGCGGTCAGCCCGGCTTTCAACTCGCCGGTAACGTTGGACACGATGTGCATCACGTTGGAATAGCGCTCGATCACCATCTTCTCGGTGAGTTTGACCGAACCGATTTCCGAGACGCGCCCGGTGTCGTTGCGGCCCAGGTCGATCAGCATCAGGTGCTCGGCGATTTCCTTGTCGTCGCTCAGCAGGTCTTCTTCCAGGGCCAGATCCGCTTCTTCGGTCGCGCCGCGCGGGCGCGTGCCGGCAATCGGGCGCACGGTGATCAGGTTGTCTTCGACGCGCACCAGCACCTCCGGCGAACTGCCCACCACGTGGAAGTCACCGAAGTTGAAGAAGTACATGTACGGCGTCGGGTTGAAGCAGCGCAGCGCACGATACAGGTCAATCGGCGCCGCCTTGAAGTCGATGGACATGCGCTGCGACGGCACCACCTGCATGCAGTCACCGGCGAGGATGTATTCCTTGATGGTATCGACCGCACGCTCGTAGTCATCCTGAGTGAAACTGGAGCGGAACACCGGGTCGGCCGCCGGTGGACGGCTGAGGTCCAGGCCGCGACGCGGAGTGATCGGCTGCCGCAGCTTTTCCAGCAGGGCTTCGAGGCTGGCCAGGCCTTGCTCGAACGCGTCCGCCTGGGCCGGGTCGGCGAGGACAATGGCGTGCATCTTGCCGGCGAGGTTATCGAACACCACCACTGCGTCGGAGACCATCAGCAGAATGTCCGGCACGCCCAAAGGATCGGGGTTTGGGCACTTGCCCAGGCGTTGCTCCACATAGCGCACGCAGTCGTAGCCGAAATACCCCACCAGGCCACCGTTGAAACGCGGCAGGCCGGCGATGGTCGGCACGTTATAGCGCGCCTTGAACGCTTCGACGAAGGCCAACGGGTCTTCTACGTCGTGACTTTCGACCTCGACGCCATCGTGGGTAATGCTGATGTGATGGTCGTAAACCCGCAGCACAGTGCGGCACGGCAGGCCGATGATCGAGTAACGGCCCCATTTCTCGCCGCCCTGCACCGACTCCAACAGATAGGAGTTGGGGGCGTCGGCCAGTTTCAGGTAGATCGACAGCGGCGTATCGAAGTCGGCCAGGGTTTCGCAGGCCAGGGGGATGCGGTTATAGCCGGCAGCGGCCAAACGCAGGAATTCTTCACGGATCATGAGGTGCCTCGTGGTGTGAGGGTCTAACAGTCAGGTAGGCAAACGTGCCGCACAGGTGCGGCCAGGATCAGTCAGGCGCGCCAACGCCAGCGGGCCAGGGCCTTGATGACTTTCATCCAGAGTTTGCGAGTGACCACCACGATGGAATTTCCAGAAGGGGACGGATCGGTGTCGGGCAACGTTATCTCAGCGCCCGCTCCCAAGCAACCGGGGATTAGCAGTCGCAGGTCATCGATCACCAATGTCGGCGATTCTTCGGCAATCGGCCGACCATGGTTATAGCCGTAACTGAGTGCCACACACTGCACGCCGGCCGCCTTGGCCGCCAGCACGTCATTGCGCGAATCGCCGACGAACAATGACTGGGAGGCCGGGATATTGGCCATTTTCATCACGAAAAACAGCGCCGCTGGGTCGGGTTTTTTCTGTGGCAAGGTATCGCCGCCGATGATCCAGCGGAAATAACGACCGATTTTCATCTGGTCCAACAATGGCGCAACAAAGCGCTCCGGCTTGTTGGTGATCAGGGCCATTTCCACGCCCTGTTTGCTCAACCATTTGAGGGTGTCTCGCACGCCGGGGTAGACCACCGTAAGTTCGTGGCTGCCTTCATAGGCTTCGTTGAACAATTCCAGTGCCCGCTCGGCCTCGACCTCATCGACACCTTCGGCATCGATGTGATTGGCCAGGGCGCGGCGCACGAGCATCTGCGCGCCGTTGCCGACCCATTCGCGCACAGCCTCAATGCCCACCGGCTTGCGCCCCAGTTTGAGCAGCATGTGGTCCACCGCCGCTGCCAGGTCGGGCACCGAATCGATCAACGTACCGTCCAGATCGAACATCACCAGCCGTGGCAATTTGCCGGGAAACAACTGCTCAAAGCCGCTCATGGACGCGCCAGCGCCAGTTCAGCGCGCATCTTGGCGATAACTTCCTGATAGTCCGGGGCATTGAAGATCGCCGAGCCGGCCACAAAGGTGTCAGCGCCGGCAGCGGCGATTTCGCGAATGTTATTGACGTTCACCCCACCGTCGATTTCCAGGCGGATATCACGGCCGGAGGCGTCGATCAGTGCACGGGCTTCGCGCAGCTTGTCGAGGGTGCCAGGGATGAACTTCTGCCCGCCGAAGCCTGGGTTGACGCTCATCAGCAACACCATATCGACCTTGTCCATCACGTACTTGAGCACGTCCAGCGGCGTCGCCGGGTTGAACACCAGGCCAGCCTTGCAGCCGCCTTCGCGGATCAGTTGCAAGGTGCGGTCGACGTGCAGCGAGGCTTCCGGGTGGAAGGTGATGTAAGTGGCGCCGGCTTCAACGAAGTCGCCGATGATGCGATCCACCGGGCTGACCATCAGGTGCGCGTCGATAGGCGCGGTGATGCCGTACTTGCGCAGCGCCGCGCAGACCATCGGGCCGATGGTCAGGTTGGGCACATAGTGGTTGTCCATAACATCGAAATGGACGAAGTCGGCGCCGGCGGCCAGTACCTTGTCCACTTCTTCGCCCAGGCGGGCGAAGTCGGCGGAGAGAATCGATGGAGCAATGACGAAGGGCTGCATGACGCACCTTTTCTGAGCTAAATCACGATGGCGCGCATTGTATACCTCATGCTTTGTCCCGCGCACCGTGACCTGGCTCAATGGCTAGTAGGCGGCCCGGTAGATTTTCTCGATGTCAGCCGCGCTGAGCTTGCGCGGGTTGTTGCGCATCAAGCGCTCAATACCTGCCGCCTCCGCAGCCATGGCAGGGATGGCATCTTCGGTTACCCCGAAACTGCGCAGCCCAGAGGGGATCTCCACATCGGCGCACAGGCGCGTCATCGCCTCGACGGCCTGATCGGCGGCAGCGTTGACACTCAAGCCGGCCACATTCACGCCCATGGCCTCGGCGATGTCGCGCATGCGTTCGACACACGCCAATTTATTCCACTGCATCACGTAGGGCAGCAGCAACGAATTACTCACGCCGTGACCGACGTTGTAGCGCCCACCCAGCGGGTACGCCAAGGCATGCACCGCGCCCACGCCGGCGTTACCAAAGGCCATGCCGGCCATCAGGCTGGCGGTGGCCATGTCGTCACGAGCCTTCAGGTCAACCGGATTGGCGTAGGCCTTGGGCAACGCATTGACGATCAGCTTGATCGCGCCAATGGCCAGGGCATCGGTGATCGGCGAGGCATTGAGCGACAAGTAGGATTCGATCGCGTGCACCAGCGCGTCCACGCCACTGGCGGCGGTGACGCTGCGCGGGCAGGTCAGGGTCATTTGCGGGCTGATCAGTGCGACATCCGGCAATAGGTAATCGCTGACGATGCCTTTTTTCAACTGGGCAGCCTTGTCGGAGAGGATCGCCACATTGGTCACCTCCGAGCCGGTGCCGGCGGTGGTGGGAATCGCGATCAGCGGCGGGCCTTTGCGCGGCACTTGGTCAACACCGAACAAATCCTCCAGCGCGCCGTGGTAACCGGCATAAGCGGCCACGCTCTTGGCAATGTCGATGGCGCTGCCACCGCCCACGCCGATCAAACCGTCGTGCCCGCCGTCGCGGTACGCCTGCATGCAGTCTTCGACAATGGCGATTTCCGGGTCGGGTTTTACGCGGTCGAAAATCTCATAGCTGCGCCCGCCCAAATGCTCCAGAGCCAGGGCCACCGTGCCGGACTGAACCAGTGCGGCATCGGTGACAATCAGTGGGTTATCCACATCCAGGCGCGTCAGCTCGGCGGCCAGTTGCTCGATGGCACCGGCGCCGGTCAGCAGTTTGTGGGCGATCTTGAATGAGGAAGTACTCATGTGCGCGGCCTCTTTTTGATGGATGGGCTGGCACAAGAGTAGCTGACTGAAACAGGTTGTCTTTCATTCAGCGGCTGAATGGTCACAGAACCTATGTGGGAGGAGGCGTGTCCCTTCCCACATAGGTTCTGCGCTGGACTTTACACCTGAGCAGTACGCAGTTTTTCACTGCGCCCGCGCAGCCATTCCAGGGTCAGCAGCAACAATACCGAGAACGCAATCAACAACGTCGCCGCCGCGGCAATGGTGGGGCTGAGGTTTTCGCGGATGCCGCTGAACATCTGGCGCGGCAAGGTCGCTTGCTCGGGGCCGGCGAGGAACAGCGTCACCACCACCTCATCGAACGAAGTGGCGAACGCGAACAGCGCTCCGGAAATTACCCCCGGCGCAATCAGCGGCAACGTCACCCGACGGAATGCGGTCAACGGCGACGCCCCCAGGCTGGCCGCCGCCCGCACCAGGTTATGGTTGAAGCCCTGCAAAGTGGCCGACACGGTGATGATCACGAACGGCACACCCAACACCGCATGCACCACGATCAGCGAGAAGAAGCTATTGCCCAGGCCCAGCGGCGCGAAGAACAGGTAGCTGGCCACGCCGATGATCACCACCGGCACGACCATCGGCGAAATCACCAAAGCCATCACCAGCGCCTTACCGGGGAAGTCGCCGCGGGTCAGGCCGATGGCCGCCAAGGTGCCGAAGACCATGGCCAGCACCGTGGCCGCCGGGGCGACGATGATGCTGTTTTTCAGGGCGCGCATCCACTCCGCCGAGGCGAAGAAATCTTGGTACCAGTGCAGAGAGAAGCCTTGCAGCGGGTACACCAGAAAGCTGCCGCTGTTGAACGACAGGGGGATGATCACCAGCACTGGCAGTATCAGAAACAGCAGGATCAGGCCGCAGAGAATCCGCAAGCTGTAAAACCACACCCGTTCCACCGGTGACATATAAGGGCTCAGCATCGCAAGGTCTCCTTAGCTCAGGCGCAGGCGGCTGGCGCCGACCAGCCGGTTGTAGATCAGGTACAGCAATACGGTCGCCAGCAGCAGCAAGCCGCCCAGTGCCGTGGCCATGCCCCAGTTGATGCTGGTGTTGGTGTAGAAGGCCACGAAGTAGCTGACCATCTGGTCGTTCGGGCTGCCCAGCAGCGCCGGGGTGATGTAGTAACCAATCGCCAGAATGAACACCAGCAGGCAACCGGCGCCGACGCCGGCGTAGGTCTGCGGGAAGTACACGCGCCAGAAACTGGTGAACGGGTGGCAGCCCAGGGAAATCGCCGCGCGCATGTAGGTTGGCGAGATACCCTTCATCACGCTGTAGATCGGCAGGATCATGAACGGCAGCAGAATGTGCACCATGGAGATATAGACCCCGGTGCGGTTGAACACCAACTCCAGGGGTTTATCGATCAGGCCCATGCTCAGCAGCGCGCTGTTGATCAGCCCGCCGGATTGCAGCAGCACGATCCACGCCGCCACCCGCACTAGGATCGAGGTCCAGAACGGCAACAGCACCAGGATCATCAATAAGTTACTTTTGCGTGCCGGCAGATTGGCCAGCAGGTACGCCAGCGGGTACGCCAGCAGTAAGCAGATGGCGGTGATCACCAGGCCCATCCAGAACGTACGGGCGAAGATATCCAGGTAGATCGCCTGATCCGGGGTGGCCGGCGCCACTTCGCCGAGGTCATCGATGCGGTGATCCACCGCCGCCAGCAGATAGAACGGCGTAAAGCTGTTGGTGTTGCGCCGGATCGCCTGCCAGTACGCCGGGTCGCCCCAGCGCTCGTCGAGGTTTTCCAACGCCTCTTTATAAGACCCGGGCACTTCGGTAAACGGCAGCGCCCGTGCGGTTTTGGTCAGCAGGCTGCGATAGCCGGCCAGTTCCATGTTCAAGCGTTTGGACAGATCGCCCAGGGTCTGATTTTTGCGCGCTTCGCCCAAATCTTCGCTGAGTGCCTGATACACCGGTTCGCCCGGCAGACCACGCCCATCCCAGGTTTTCACCGCCACCACGGTCCGCGGCAAACCGCCTACCACTTCTGGGTTACCGACGCTTTTGTAGAGCAATGCGACGATTGGCACCAGAAACACCAACAGCAGGAACAGCACCAGCGGCGCAATCAACGCTTGGGCTTTCCAGCGATTGAGCCGCTCGGCACGCGCCAGGCGCTGCTTGAGGGTGGGGCTGTTGACCTCGTTCGAGGGAACGGCGATGGCCATGGCTGACTCCGAATCTTGAAAATGAATGCAATCTTTCACACACAAGAAATCCCTTGTGGGAGGGGCTTGCCCCCTCCCACAGGGTTATGCGGTGTTACTTCGCAGCCCAGGAGTTGAAACGCTGTTCGAGCTGCTCACCGTTATCAGCCCAGAAGCTCACGTCGATCTGCACCTGATTGGCGATGTTCTCCGGGGTGGTCGGCATGTCCTTGAGGATGTCCTTGGCCAGCAGCGGTACGGCTTGGGTGTTGGCCGGGCCGTAGGCAATGTTTTCCGAGTAGGTCTTCTGCTGCTGCGGCGCGACCGAGAAGGCGATGAACTTCTTCGCCGCTTCGGCGCGGTCCTTGGCCAGGCCTTTTGGAATAGCCCAGGCGTCGAAGTCGTAGATACCGCCGTTCCACACCACTTTCAGGTTGCTTTCTTTCTGCACGGCGGCGATACGACCGTTGTAGGCCGAGCTCATCACTACGTCACCAGAGGCCAGGTACTGCGGCGGTTGCGCGCCGGCTTCCCACCACTGGATCGACGGTTTGAGTTCATCGAGCTTTTTGAACGCACGGTCCTGGCCATCTTTGCCGGCCAGCACTTTGTAGACGTCTTTGGGTGCGACGCCGTCGGCCATCAATGCAAATTCCAAGGTGTACTTGGCGCCTTTGCGCAGGCCGCGCTTGCCCGGGAATTTCTTGGTGTCCCAGAAATCCGCCCAGCTGGTTGGCGCGGAGGCCAGTTTGTCAGCGTTGTAGGCCAACACCGTCGACCAAACGAAGAAGCCCACGCCGCACGGCTGGATCGCGCCCTTCACGTAGTTCGCGCTGTCGCCGAACAGTTTCGGGTCCAGGGGCTCGAACATGTCTTCGTCGCAACCGCGGGACAGTTCCGGCGACTCCACTTCCACCAGGTCCCAGGACACGCTCTTGGTGTCGACCATGGCTTTGACCTTGGCCATCTCACCGTTGTACTCACCGGCGACGATCTTGCCGTTGCCCGCGCTTTCCCACGGTGCATAGAAGGCCTTGACCTGTGCCGCCTTGTTCGCGCCGCCAAATGACACGACGGTCAGGTCCGGGCCGGCCATGGCGTGCGTTGCGCCCATCAAGCCAATTGCCAGGGCCGAATACTTCAGGGATCTCAACATTGTTGTTCTCTCCACGTGCAGGGTTGGTGAAGCCATGGGGGCGATCAATTCGCCTCTAGAAGTGGGTCGAGTGCGCGAACGTGCTCGACTTGCCAGCCAATCGGTACCACGTCGCCGACTGCCAGGGCTGGGTCCAGCTCGGCGATCGGTTGTTTCACAAAAAAATCGGTCTTGCCGCAGACTTCCAGGCGCACCCGCACGTGGTCGCCCAGGTAGATAAATTCCGCCACACGCCCCGAGAAGCGGTTGACGCAGCTTTCGCTGGAGCCATTGAGGCTGACGCGCTCCGGGCGCACCGACAACGTCACCGGGCCGCCGACCTGGCCGACGTTCACCGCCAGCGCCTCAACCTTCTCGCCCCGCGCCAGCTCCACTACGCAGCGTTCGCCGCTGCGGCTGTGCAGGCGACCGTTGAGACGGTTGTTTTCGCCAATGAAGTTAGCCACGAAGGTGTTCTTCGGCTCTTCATACAGGGTGCGCGGCGCGGCTATCTGCTGGATCTCGCCCTGGTGGAACACCGCAACGCGGTCGGACATGGTCAAGGCTTCGCCCTGGTCGTGGGTCACATACACCACGGTCACGCCGAGGCGCTGGTGTAGGTGCTTGATCTCCATCTGCATGTGTTCGCGCAGTTGTTTGTCGAGGGCGCCGAGGGGTTCGTCCATCAGCACCAACTGCGGTTCGAACACCAGCGCTCGGGCCAAGGCCACGCGCTGTTGCTGACCGCCGGAGAGCTGCGCCGGGTAGCGCTGGGCGAAGGCGTCGAGCTGGACCATGCTGAGCACGCGTTTGACGCGCTCGCTGATGTCGGTCTTGCTCAAACCGCGCACCGACAACGGGAACGCCAGGTTCTCGGCGACAGTCATGTGCGGGAACAACGCGTAGTTTTGGAACACCATGCCGATATCGCGCTTATGCGGCGGCACGTTGTTGATAGAGCGCCCGGCCAGCTGGATCTCACCGGCGGTCGGGGTTTCGAAGCCGGCGAGCATCATCAGGCTGGTGGTCTTGCCCGACCCTGAGGGCCCGAGCAAGGTGAGGAACTCGCCCTTGCGGATCTCCAGGTTGAGGTCTTTGACGATCAGGTTCTCGCCGTCGTAGCTCTTCTGCACGCCACGAAAGCTGACCAGCACATCATTTGAATCCACCTCGCTCATACCCGCACCTTTTATTTTGGACTGCTGTGGCACAAGCGTAGTCCAGGGGCGAGGCCCCGGAAATCGGGGGCCAGGAGAGAATATCATCAGCCGGTTGGAAGGTTGGGGGTAGGGATCGCCCTACACCGATGGCGGGTACTGGACAGTGCAGCGGCAAGAACCCCGCTGCAAGCGGCAAGAATGGGTGCGGCGCGGTTTTGCGGGGTGTCGCAAATAGATATGCCGCTACAGAAGCTTGTGTTCCATGGCGTACCGCACCAGCTCGGCCAGGGAGGTGATATTAAGCTTCTGCATCAGGCGCGCCTTGTGGGTGCTGATGGTCTTGCTGCTGAGGGCCAGTTGCTGGGCGATGTCATTGACATTGGCGCCCTGCGCCAGGCGTTCGAACACCGAGAACTCGCGCTCCGAAAGCAATGAATGCAGTGGGCGGGCATCGGTGAGGCCGACTTCGAAGACCATCCGGTCGGCCAGGTCCGGGTCGATATAGCGCCCACCGGCCGCTACCTTGCGAATCGCCGTCAGCAGCAACGCCGGATCACTGTCCTTGGTGGCGTAGCCGGCGGCGCCGACCTTCAAGGCCCGCGCGGCCATCTGCGCTTCGTCATGCATCGACAGCACCAGTATCGCCGGCGGGTTGTTCAATGCCCGAATCCGCGCAATCGCTTCCAGGCCATTGACGCCCGGCATGGAGATGTCCAGCAGCACCACCTCACAGGCGACGTGGCGCAACGTCTCCAATAACTGCTCGCCATTGCTCGCCTCTCCCACCACCTGCAGGTCTTTGGCCAGGCCGATCAATTGCTTGATGCCTTCACGGACGATGGTGTGGTCTTCGGCTACCAGTACACGGATCACAAGGCTTTCCTCTTATTGTCAGGCATCCAATGGCACCGTCACGCTCAGGGTGGTGCCCTCCCCCAGCTCGCTGTGCAGGCTCAGTTGCCCGCCCATGATCAACACCCGCTCGCGCATGCCCACCAGGCCGAACGAGGTCGCACGGCCTTGTGCCTGAACGAAGCCGACGCCGTCGTCGCTGATGGTCAGGCGCAGGTCGGTGCCTTCAATCGCCAGGCTAAGTTCCACAGTATGCGCCTGGGCATGGCGCATCACATTGGTCAGCGCCTCTTGCAAGATACGAAACAGGCCGACGGCCTTTGCGTCGCTCAGGGCCGGCAGGTTATCCGGCACCTGCACCAGGCAAGGAATGTGCGTGCGCGCTTCAAAGCGCCGGGCCTGCCACTCGATGGCCGAGGCAATGCCCGCGTCGAGAATCGGCGGGCGCAGCGCGGTGGCCACGTCGCGCACCAATTGGAAAAGCTGGGCGATCAGGCGCTTCATGCTGTTCAGGCGCTCATGCAGGCCGGGGTCCAGCTGCGCGTAGGCCAGCTCGCACATGGAGGTTTCCAGCTTGAGCACGGTGAGCATCTGCCCGAGTTCATCGTGCACTTCACGGGCAATGCGGGCCTTTTCTTCTTCGCGCACGGTTTCCAGGTGGGCCGACAGCTCGCGCAATTGCGCCTCGCTTTGCAGCAAGGCGGCCAGGGTGCGGCGCAGTTCGGTGACGTCGTTGAGGTACACCACCAGGTACTCGGCATCGGCAAAGCGCACAAAACTCAAGGAAACGTTGGCCGGCAGGATGCTGCCATCGGCGCGCAAACAATCGGTGGCGAAATTCTGCGGCCCTTCTTCGCTGGCCCGTGCGCGTTTCCACAGATTGAGCCAGCGATCCATGTCCAGCGTGGGGTCGAGGTCAACCAGCGGCCGCTCGATCAAAGCGCCGGGGCCATAACCGAGCATGTTTTCGGCCGCACGGTTGGCGTAGCGCACATGACTGTCCCAGTTCACCCAGAGAATGCCAACGGTGCTTTGATCGATGGAGAACTGCGTCAACCGCAACGCCTGGGCACCGGCCGCACGGGCGGCGCTTTCTTCGCGGGCGGCAAGCAGGTCGTGTTCCAGTTGGCGTTGGTGGCGACGCTGCCAGAACACCACCGCCAGGCTGGCGAGCAGCAGCAGGCACAGCAACAGGCTCAGGTTCTGCCATAGCCCCGGGGACTGCGTTAGCCGGGGATATTGGGGTTGCAGCCAGCGGTTGTGCAGTTGGTCCAGGTCACGGGCGGGAATGGCACGCAGCGCGCTTTCCATGATGCCGGCCAGTTCCGGCCATTCGCGGCGGGTGGCTACACGCAAGAGTTGCGGTAGGCCGATATCACCCACCACCGCCAGCCCGGCGAATTCCGCTTCGGCGGACAGACGACTCAGTTGCGCTTCATCCACTACGGCATAGCGGGCCTGTTGGCTGACCAGCAATTGCAGGGCCTGGCGCTCCATGGGCACGCCTTGCAGATTGAGATTGGGGTATGTGCTGCTGAGGTAATCGGCCACGGCACTGGGCATGCGCACCGCGACGCGGGATTGATCATTGAGCTTTTCCAGCTCCACGGCAGCGCCGCCCTCACGGATGCCCACCACACGCTGAGGCACGCGCATATAGGGGTCGGTGAACAACCACAGGCGCAGACCGGCCGGGGTTTGCTGCAGGCCGGGAGCCATGTCTACCTCGCCCTCGCGTACGGCCTCTTCCAACTGCTCCTGAGTGGGAAAGTTGCGCCACGTCAGTTCGATATTCAGCGCCTTGGCCAGCCACTGCATCAATTCGACATTGGCCCCCGACAAACGCTGTAGGCGCCGATCGTACTGCGCGTAAGGCGCTTGCAGCACTACGCCGACCCGCAGCTCCGGATGCTCAGTCAGCCATTGGCGCTGCTGCGCAGTGAGTTGCGCCTGCGGTATGCCAGGCGCGGGGGCGGCGTTTCCCATCAAGGCAACGCACAAACAGCCGATAAGCAGCAGACAGCGAAAACCCATGATCCACGTCTCACATCACTGACAAATACTGACCAACCCATTAGGCTGCTGGAATCACTTCTGGCCGGGAATTAACGATGCCCTTTCACCACCGTTCGGCACTGCCAGCATTGTGCCTGTCGCTGCTCTTTACCAGTGCCTTTTCTGTACAGGCCGCTGACGCTCCCGCGCCAGAAGCCGAAAAACCCGTAGCGCGCCAGCCCCTGCCGGAACGCAGCCAGGCTGAAGCCAGCGCCCTGGAACGCACAATCCCACAGCAGGAGCAGCAGCAATTGCAGGCTGGTAGCGATTCCTTCCTGGCCCTGTGGAAACCCGCCAACAGCGCCGAGCCCGAGGGCGTGGTGATTATCGTACCGGGCGCCGGGGAAAATGCTGACTGGCCGCAAGCAATCGGCCCTTTACGCCGCAAATTGCCGGATGCCGACTGGGGCAGCCTGAGCCTGTCGTTGCCGGATGTGAGCGTAGACACCCTGCCGCCGCGCGTTATGGAAGCGCCCAAAGCCACGGTCGACACCAGCAGCAAAGAAGCCAGCACCGCGGATAAACCCATCGAACAAGCCGCCAGCGCCGAAGCCGAGGGCACCGACCCGTCGGTGGTTCCGGGCGCCGACGAGCAGGATAAGACCGATGCCTCGCGCATTTTTGATCGCATCGACGCCGCCGTGGCCTTCGCCCAAACCCAGAGTGCGCGCAGTGTAGTGCTGCTCGGCCATGGCACCGGAGCTTGGTGGGCGGCGCGCTACTTGACCGAGAAGCAACCGTCCCAGGTGCAGAAGTTCGTCATGGTCGACGCCAAGACACCCAATGGCCGTCAGCCGGACGTGCAGCAACTGGCCCCCGGCCTGAAAATGCCGACTGCCGACGTTTTCTATCAAGACAACACGCAGTCCAGCAAAAACGCCATGGCTCGCCTGCAGGCGGCCAAGCGGTTGAAGAATGACGGCTATAAACAGGTGTCGCTCAAGACCCTGCCCGGCAACAGCGCCGCTGAGCATGAACAGCTTTATCGCAGGATCAGAGGCTGGTTGAGCCCCCAAACAACACAAAACTGAAGTGGGAGGGGCAAGCCCCCTCCCACATTTTTGATTGCAGCTATACCTAGAACGGTGGCGACTAGCGAAAATCCCGGCGTTCGCGAATCAACGCATAGGCGTTGTGCAACTCGCGGGTGCGCTCGGTGGCCTCGCGTACCTGCGCTGGGCTGGCGCCGGTGCCGGCGATTTTGTCCGGATGGTGACGGCTGAGCAGGCGACGGTAGGCGCGCTTAATCGTTGACGGGTCCGCGGTGGCCGTCACCCCCAGCAACCGCAGGGCGTCCTGATACGTTGCGCTGCGATTGACCAACGGCTTGCGCTCGGGCGCGTAGTCAGCGGCCAGCGCCTTGAGTTGTTGCGGCGTCCAGCCGAGCCAGCGCCCCCACTGCTCGATCAGGTCGCGCTCGGCGTCATCCGCACGGCCGTCCGCCCAGACCATCCGCCAGCAGGCGCGCAGCACGCCTTCGGCCGCATGGGGCTGAGCCTTGAGCACGCGCAGGTATCTACGCACCCGGTCGGACCCGGATTTGCCCCGATTGAATGCCGCAATCGCACGCCGCTGAGCTGATTCGGTCATGTCCAGGGCGCGCATTTCTTGCCGCGCCTGCTGAATATGCCCATCCACCACGCGGCCATTGCTCTTGGCCAGCCGCCCCAGCAACACAAACAGCAATTCGTCATTGCGTAACGCCGGGCGACCGCCCAGGCGCTCGCGCAACTGCGCCCAACTGCGCAGTTGCAGGCGACGATCCAGCGCCTGCCCCAGCAGTGCCCCCAACAAAGCCCCCGGAATACTGGCAATGGCATAGCCAGCCCCGGCGCCGATCAGCGTCCCTGGCCACAACATGTTACTGCCCCGCTATGAGCAGGGATTCGACTTGCGCCAGGCGCTCCAGCGTACCGACATCAATCCAGCGTCCTGCCATGTGCTCCCCCGTTACCTGACCTTTCGCCATGGCCGCGCGCAACAGCGGCGCCAACTTGAAGGCACCCGCGCTGCAACCTTCAAACAACTTGGGGTCGAGCACGGAAATGCCACTGAAGGTCAGGTTATCGGCACCGGGCGCCGCATCATGAAGCAGACCGTGATCCAGGTAGAAATCACCGCCCGAAGGGTGATGCGCCGGGTTATCCACCATCACCAGATGCGCCAGCCCCTTGAGCGGTTGCTTGAGCTGGGCGAAATCGTAGTCAGTCCAGATATCGCCATTGACCACCAGAAAAGGTTGATCCCCCAGCAATGGCAGTGCCTGGAAAATTCCGCCGCCGGTCTCCAGCGGCTCACCCTCCGGGGAGTAACGGATGCGCAGCCCGAATTGCGCGCCGTCGCCCAGATAGCTTTCGATCTGCTGACCGAGCCAGGCGTGGTTGATCACGATGTCGGTGAAGCCGGCCTTGGCCAGCGCCTCCAGGTGATACTCGATCAGGCGCTTGCCACCGGCCTGCACCAATGGCTTGGGGGTATGCAAAGTGAGCGGACGCATCCGCTCGCCTTTGCCCGCGGCCAGGATCATGGCCTTCATACAACGGCCTCGGCCGGCTGGCGCAGGCTGACCAACAGCTCGGATAGTTCACTCAACTGCGGACGCTCAGCCACTACCGCTTCTATATAAGCGAAGAAGCGCGGCACGTCGGCCAAGTAGCGAGGCTTGCCATCGCGATGGCAGATGCGCGCAAAAATGCCGATGACCTTGAGATGGCGCTGCACGCCCATCAAGTCGCTGGCACGCAGGAATTCATCGAAGTCCGCCTGCACCGGGATGCCAAGTTTCATGGCCTGCGCCCAATAACCACGCTGCCATTCCCGCACACGGGCCTGGGGCCAACTAAGAAAGGCGTCTTTGAACAGACAAGTGATGTCGTAGGTGACCGGACCATAAACCGCATCCTGGAAATCCAGCACGCCCGGGTTCGGCTCGCTGATCATCAAGTTGCGTGGCATATAGTCGCGGTGCACCAGCACTTTGGGCTGCGCCAGGGCGCTGTCGATCAACCGATCGCTGACGCACTGCCAGAGGGCTTGTTGGTGGGTATCCAATTCGATACCCAGGTGTCGGCGCACGTACCACTCGGGAAACAGTTCCAGCTCGCGCCGCAGCAAGGCGACGTCATAACTGGGCAGCGGCGCATCCATCGGCAATTGCTGAAAAGCCAGCAAGGCATCGATGGCCTCGGCGAATAATTGATCGGCGTTGTGCTCGTCGATCACGTCCAGGTAGGTTTTTGTGCCCAGGTCATTGAGCAAAAGAAAGCCTCGCGGCAGATCTTCTGCATAAATTTTCGGAACATTTATCCCAGACCTCGCAAGTAAATGCGCGATATCGACGAAAGGTTTGCAGTTTTCCTGGGGGGGTGGCGCATCCATGACCACGAAAGTTCGGCCACCTCCCTCCCAACGGAAATAGCGCCTGAAACTCGCGTCGCTGCTGGCCGCGGTCAATGTGGCCGGGGGTACGGCACCCCAGCCGTGAGCGTTGAAAAGGATCGGCAACTGCTCATCCAGCCAGACTTCCAGCTGTTGTAAACGTAGATCTTGCTCGGGCATTACAAGGGTCTCCGACGGCGCTAGCCGTCAAGCGGGTCATGCTTTATTATCACGCATCTTTTTCAGACCATCGAGAGGCGTGCGGCCCACACCGCGGGCAGATGGCACGCAGGAAGCCCGGACTAATAAGATGGCATTGAAATCCCCCGCGTTTCGTAGAAAATTTCCGTTGCTGGTAACCGGCAGTCTGCTGGCCATGCAACCTTTCGCCACCTCATTCGTGGTCGCCGCGGAACAGTATGACTGCTCAGTCTCTGCTTCGGGTGCCTGGGATTGCGCGCCGAAAACCGCCGCTGCCCCGCTACCACCGCGCCCGGTGCATGACGGTGCAGCCGTCAGTTCGGCCAACAGCACGGCGCAAGCCGATGCCGGTGGTAGCACTGAGGCCGAGCCCAAGACCGCACTGGTCACCGAAGCCAAGGGCCGCGGCCTGCGCTCGCGCAGCGCCGACTATAGCCACTTGGACTGGGTGCCTCGCGAAAAGTTGACCGCGGCCCAACTGGCCGAAACCGGTCCTTACTGCGCCGGTGCGTACGTCGAACCGACACGTCCTGGCATGAACGACAAGACCAACAAGAGCGACGCGCCGACCTTCATCGGCGCCAAGGCCTCTCGTTACGAGCAGGAATCGCAAGTTGCGACCCTGGCCGGTGATGTCGTCATGCGCCAGGGCAGCATGCAGCTCGAATCCCAGGAAGCCAGCCTGTACCAGGCCGAGAACCGTGGCGAGCTGAACGGCAACGTGCGTCTGCGTGACAACGGTGCGCTGATCGTCGGCGACCACGCCCAGGTTCAGTTGGACACCGGCGCCGCCCAGATCGATAACGCCGAATACGTGATGCACAAGTCGCGCATCCGCGGCAGCGCGCTGTACGCCAAGCGTGCCGAAAACGCGATCATCCGCCTCAAGGACGGTACGTACACCACCTGTGAGCCGGACAGCAACGCCTGGCAGCTCAAAGGCAACAACATCACGTTGAACCCGGCCACCGGTTTCGGTACGGCGACCAACGCGACGTTGCGGGTCAAGAACATCCCGATCCTGTATACGCCTTATATTTATTTCCCAATCGACGATCGTCGTCAGTCCGGCTTCCTGCCGCCGAGCTTCGCCACTGGTGGCGAAACGGGCTTTGCGCTGACCACGCCGTACTACTTCAACCTGGCGCCTAACTACGACGCCACGTTGTACCCGCAATACATGACCAAACGCGGCCTGTTGATGGAAGGCGAGTTCCGCTACCTCACCAAGTCCAGCGAAGGCCAGTTCGGCGGCGCGTACCTGAACGACGACAACGACGAGCGCAGCAAACAGACCGATTACGAAAAAACCCGCTATATGCTCAATTGGCAGCATAAGGGTGGGTTGGATTCGCGGTTGTCGACTCAGGTCGATTACACCCGAATCAGCGATCCTTATTACTTCCAGGATCTGAAAAGCAACCAGATCGGTGTGGAATCCCAGGACGCACTCAACCAACAGGGTTCGGTGACCTACCGCGGCGATTCCTACCAGGCTCGGTTGAATCTTCAGGCTTACCAGCTAGCGACGATTTCCCAGATCACTCCGTATGATCGGTTGCCGCAGATCACCTTTAATGGTCAATTGCCGTATCACCCTGGCGGGTTGAACTTCAGTTATGAGACCGAAGCTGTCCGCTTTGAACGCAGCCTCGAAAACGGCACGTTTACCGATGAAAACGGCCTCGTTTCTGCTCGCTTGGATACATTCGTCACGGGCCTTACTCGTGCCAACGGTACCCGTTTGAACGTAGCACCAGCCGTCGACTATCCGATGAATTGGACTTACGGTTTCATTACGCCGAAGCTGAAGTATGTCTACACCAAGTACGATCTTGACCTAGACAGCACAGGCAAAAACCAGATCATTGCCGCGCAAAATGCGGCAACGGCAACTAATCCTTATGCTGGCGGCAGCTTCAAAAGCTCGCAAGACCGTGCGATTCCAGTCGCGAGTATTGATAGCGGCCTGTATTTCGACCGCAACACCAATTGGTTTGGCAAAGACTATCGTCAGACCCTTGAACCGCGTGCGTTCTACTTGTATGTCCCGAACAAGGACCAGAGCGATATTCCGGTCTTCGACACCAGCGAGTACTCGTTCAGCTACGGCTCGCTGTTCCGCGACAACCGCTTCAGCGGTGCTGACCGGATCGGTGATGAGAACAAGCTGTCTTTGGGCGTCACCAGCCGTTGGATCGAAGAAAACGGTTTCGAGCGTCAGCGCGTCAGCGTCGGCCAGGCTATCTACTTCAAAGATCGCGAGGTCCAACTGCCAGGCATCCTGGCAGCCGACCGTGCCGATGCACAATCCGACGTATCCCCTGTCGCCCTGGAATACGAATTCCGCTTCAACCGCGACTGGCGTGCCACTGCCGATTACAACTGGGACACCGAGGAACACAGCGCTCGCTCCGGCAGCGCAATGTTCCACTACCAGCCGGAAGACAACCCCAACAAGGTGGTCAACCTCGGTTATCGCTATCGTAACGACCAAGTGGTCTACAACCAGCTGACCGGCAAATGGCAGTTCGGTGGGGACTACGGCACCGAAGGTCAACCGAACTTCGTGAAGGATTACTACAAAATCCAACAACACGACTTCTCGATGATGTGGCCGATCATTCCGCAGTGGAACCTGATCACCCGCTGGCAGTATGACTATGCCCGCAACCGCACCCTGGAAGCGTTTGGTGGTTTCGAGTACGACAACTGCTGCTGGAAACTGCGCGTCATCAACCGTTACTGGGTATCCAACGACGAATACACCCAGATCGCCCCCCTTAACGAAAAGGGTGACCACGGGCTCTTCTTCCAGATCGTCCTCAAAGGACTCGGCGGCCTGACCGGCGCCAAGGTAGAGAGCTTCCTCGACAAAGGCATTCAAGGTTATCGTGAACGTGAAGATCAAGCTTTCTGATTGTCTGCGCCCGCTCCTGCTGGGCGCGCTATTCCTTGGGACCGCATCGGCGCATGCCGCGGTCCAGCAGTTGGACAAGGTTGTGGCCATCGTCGATAACGACGTGATCATGCAGAGCCAACTGGACCAGCGGGTCAAGGAAGTTCAGCAAACCATCGCCAAGCGTGGCGGTGGCGTGCCACCTACCAGCGTCCTGGATCAACAGGTACTGGAACGCTTGATCGTCGAGAACCTGCAATTGCAGATCGGCGAACGTTCCGGCATTCGCATCTCGGACGAAGAGTTGAACCAGGCGGTAGGCACAATTGCTCAGCGCAACAACATGAGCATCGACCAGTTCCGCGCCGCCCTGGCGCGTGACGGCCTGTCCTATGAAGATGCCCGTGATCAGATCCGCCGTGAAATGATCATCAGCCGTGTACGTCAGCGCCGTGTGGCCGAGCGGGTTCAGGTGTCCGAGCAGGAAGTGAAGAACTTCCTCGCCTCGGACCTGGGCAAAATGCAGCTTTCCGAAGAACTGCACCTGGCCAATATCCTGATTCCGACACCGGACAGCGCCAACTCCGAACAGCTCAACGCAGCCGCCGCCAAAACCAAAGCGATCTACGATCGCCTCAAGGCCGGTGCCGATTTCGCGCAAATGGCCATCGCCCAGTCCGGCAGTGACAACGCCCTTGAAGGCGGTGATATGGGCTGGCGTAAAGCCGCTCAATTGCCACCGCCGTTCGACCGTGAACTGAGTTCGATGGAGGTCGGTGGCATTACCCAACCAGCACGCACGCCGGGTGGTTTCATCATCCTGAAGCTGCTGGAGCGCCGTGGTGGCCAGACCTCACTGAAAGACGAAGTACATGTTCGTCACATCCTGGTCAAACCGAGCGAAATCCGTAGCGAAGCGCAAACCAAGGAGCTGGCCGAGAAGATCTACGACCGCATCCAGAACGGTGAAGACTTCGCCACCCTGGCCAAGAGCTTCTCGGAAGACCCGGGTTCGGCCCTTAACGGCGGCGACCTGAACTGGATCGACCCGAAAGCACTGGTGCCAGAGTTCCAACAAGTCATGGCCGATACCCCGCAAGGTGTGTTGTCCAAGCCGTTCAAGACTCAATATGGCTGGCATGTGCTGGAAGTCCTCGGCCGTCGCGCCACCGACAACACCAGTCAGGCCCGCGAACAGCAAGCGCTGAACGTACTGCGCAACCGCAAGTACGATGAGGAGCTGCAAACTTGGCTGCGTCAGATCCGTGACGAGGCCTATGTGGAAATCAAGCTGCCAGGCGCCGAGCAAACAGGCACCGACCAGGCAGTTCAGTGAAACCTCAGCGTTTCGCGGTGACACCCGGCGAGCCCGCCGGCATCGGTCCAGACCTGTGCCTGCTGCTCGCCTCGCAACCTCAGCCACACCCCCTGATTGCCATTACCAGCCGCGACCTGCTCCTTGAGCGGGCCGCGCAGCTGGGTGTGGCTGTGGATTTGCTGGACGTGGCACCGGGCAACTGGCCCAACGTGCCGGCACCGGCAGATAGCTTGTATGTGTGGGACACCCCACTGCACGCCAAGGTCGTGGCCGGGCAGCTGGATACGGCCAATGCGGCGTTTGTGTTGCAAACCCTGACTCGCGCCGGGCAAGGCTGCCTCGATGGCGACTTCGCGGGCATGATTACCGCGCCGGTGCACAAGGGCGTGATCAATGAGTCCGGCATCGCGTTTTCCGGTCACACCGAGTTCCTTGCCGAGCTGACCCACACCACACAAGTCGTGATGATGCTTGCCACCCGTGGCTTGCGTGTGGCCCTGGTGACCACGCACCTGCCGCTGCGTGAAGTTGCCGACGCCATTACCTCCGAGCGTTTGGAGCGCGTGACGCGCATCTTGCATGCCGACTTGCGCCAAAAATTCGGCATCGCCCAACCGCGCATCCTGGTCTGCGGGCTTAACCCCCACGCCGGTGAAGGCGGTCACCTGGGGCATGAAGAAATCGACATCATCGAACCCACCCTGGAGCGTCTGCGCCAAGAAGGCATGGACCTGCGCGGCCCACTGCCCGCGGACACTCTGTTTACCCCCAAATATCTGGAGCACTGCGACGCAGTGCTGGCGATGTACCATGACCAAGGGCTGCCGGTGCTGAAATACAAAGGCTTCGGCGCCGCCGTAAACGTGACTCTGGGCCTGCCGATCATCCGCACCTCCGTCGACCATGGCACTGCCCTGGACTTGGCGGGCAGCGGCAAGATCGATACCGGCAGCCTGCACGTGGCCCTGGAAACCGCCTATCAGATGGCCGAGACCCGTATATGACCGAGCATTACCAACACCGGGCGCGCAAGCGCTTCGGGCAGAATTTCCTGCACGACGCAGGCGTGATCGACCGCATCCTGCGCTCCATTCACGCCAAGCCCGAAGACCGCCTGCTGGAAATCGGCCCAGGCCAGGGCGCACTGACCCAAGGCTTGCTGGCCAGTGGCGGACAGTTGGACGTGGTGGAGTTGGACAAGGACCTGATCCCGATCCTCAATCAGCAATTCGCCGGAAAGTCCAACTTCAACCTGCATCAGGGCGATGCGCTGAAGTTCGACTTCAATAGCCTCAACGCCGCGCCTAATAGCCTGCGCGTGGTCGGCAACCTGCCTTACAACATCTCCACACCGCTGATCTTCCACCTGCTGAACAACGCAGGGATCATCCGCGATATGCACTTCATGCTGCAAAAAGAAGTGGTGGAGCGCCTGGCCGCTGGCCCTGGAGGCGGCGATTGGGGTCGACTGTCGATCATGGTTCAGTACCACTGCCGCGTCGAACACCTGTTCAACGTTGGGCCGGGCGCCTTCAACCCGCCGCCGAAAGTTGATTCGGCCATCGTACGCCTGGTCCCCCATGCCGTGCTGCCACACCCGGCCAAGGATCATCGCTTACTGGAGCGCGTGGTACGCGAGGCGTTCAACCAGCGTCGCAAAACCTTGCGCAACACGCTCAAGGCGCTGCTGAGTAACGCGGAAATCGAAGCCGCTGGCGTGGACGGCAGCCTACGTCCCGAACAACTGGACCTGGCCGCATTCGTGCGCCTGGCCGACCAGTTGGCCATCCAGCCTGCGCCAGCCGCAGACTGAAGCCTGCCGTGCATGGGCCAGACGGCATGTCTGGCCTAGTGCCCACCTCTTGGCCTAGACTGATCCGCATCTGCTGTCTTCCGCTTTTGCTTTTAAGGCCTCTTGCATGTCCGATCCTCGCTACCAGATCGACGTCAGCGTCGTCACCCGCTTCCTGGCGGAACAATCGCAACCTGAACAGAACCGCTACGCCTTTGCCTACACCATCACGGTGAAAAACAACGGGCTGGTGCCGGCTAAACTCCTCTCTCGCCACTGGGTGATTACCGACGGTGACGGCCAGGTCGAAGAAGTCCGCGGCGCCGGCGTTGTCGGCCAGCAGCCATTGATCGACAGCGGCGCCAGCCACACTTACAGCAGCGGCACGGTGATGACCTCCAAGGTCGGAACCATGCAGGGCTCCTATCAAATGAAAGCCACCGACGGTCATTTATTCGACGCCATGATCAAACCATTCCGTCTCGCCGTGCCCGGAGCCCTGCACTGATGGCGACGTATGCGGTCGGTGACCTGCAAGGTTGCCTGGAGCCCCTCAAATGCCTGCTGGAACGGGTCGCCTTCGACCCGGCGCAGGATCGCCTGTGGCTGGTGGGTGATTTGGTCAACCGTGGCCCCGAGTCGCTGGAAACCCTGCGCTACCTGTATAACCTGCGACATTCGTTGGTTTGCGTGTTGGGCAATCACGACCTGCACCTGCTGGCAGCGGCGAATAACATCGAACGTCTGAAAAAAGGCGATACGCTGCGGGAAATTCTCGAAGCACCTGACCGCGACGAACTGCTCGACTGGCTGCGTCGGCAAAAGATCATGCATTACGACGAAGGCCGCCGCATGGCGCTGGTGCATGCCGGCATCGCGCCGCAATGGACGCTGAAAAAAGCCCTCAAATGTGCAGCCGAAGTCGAACACGCTCTGGCCGACGATAGCCTGTACACCGCCTACCTCGACGGCATGTACGGCAACGAGCCGGTTAAATGGGATAACGACCTCACCGGCGTCGCTCGCTTGCGGGTCATCACCAACTACTTCACGCGCATGCGTTTCTGCACCGCCGAGGGAAAACTGGACCTCAAAAGCAAGGAAGGCGCGGACACCGCATTGCCCGGCTATAAGCCCTGGTTTGCCCATAAAGAACGCAAAACCCGTGACACCAAGATCATCTTCGGCCACTGGGCGGCCCTGGAAGGCCAGTGCGATGAGCCCGGCGTGTTTGCCCTCGACACCGGTTGCGTGTGGGGCGGCGCCATGACCTTGATGAACATCGACACCGGCGAGCGTCACCGCTGCCAATGCCAACCCCCTCTTCCCGTTACACAGCCGGCCGCCGCCAAGCGCTAGACGCCGCTTGCCGCCCGCCCAAGGAGCCCGCCATGAGCGAATTCAAACGTATCCCTCCCGAACAAGCCCAGGCCCTGCGCGAGCAAGGCGCGGTAGTAGTCGATATCCGTGACCAGCCGACCTACGCCGCTGCGCACATTGCTGGCGCCAAGCACTTGGACAACGTCAACATCGCTGACTTTATCCGCGACGCCGACCTCGACGCACCGGTGATCGTGGCGTGCTACCACGGTAACTCCAGCCAGAGCGCAGCCGCGTATCTGGTCAATCAAGGCTTCTCCGACGTCTATAGCCTGGATGGCGGGTTTGAGCTGTGGCGTGCGACCTTTCCTGCAGACATCGCATCAGTCGATTCGCAATAATTTTTTTCACACCCCGCTACCCCGCGTGACGCTTGGGCTCGCGCCGTTTCTGACGAACGGCGCGGTCAAACTAATTACGTATCGCGCCTTGACCTCTCCGATTCCGAACTATCCTTAAGCGCAGGCCATCCGAATCAGGGGAGAGCCGGTACACCGGCGTGCGGGTCATCGGTAACGTTTCAGGGTGTTCTGGGGGGAAAACAACCATTGGCGATCGTCGATGGTTGCCAGCATCGACTGATTGATCCGGCGTCGGCTCCACGTATCGAGCGAGGTGACGACGTCATGAGTATTTTTAGCCACTTCCAACAACGCTTCGCATCCACACAGCAGGAGGAACTCACGCTTCAAGAGTATCTCGAGCTGTGCAAGCAGGACCGCAGTGCCTACGCATCCGCCGCCGAGCGCCTGCTGTTGGCCATCGGTGAGCCGGAGCTGGTAGACACCTCGAACAATTCGCGTCTGTCGCGAATATTTTCCAACAAGGTGATCCGCCGTTACCCGGCCTTTGAAGACTTCCATGGCATGGAAGAGTGCATCGATCAGATCGTCTCCTACTTCCGCCACGCCGCCCAAGGCCTGGAAGAGAAGAAACAGATCCTCTACCTGCTCGGCCCCGTCGGCGGCGGCAAGTCGTCCCTGGCAGAAAAGCTAAAACAACTGATCGAGAAAGTGCCCTTCTACGCCATCAAGGGTTCGCCGGTGTTCGAATCGCCTCTTGGCTTGTTCAACGCTACGGAAGATGGCGCAATCCTCGAAGAAGACTTCGGCATACCACGGCGCTATCTCAATACCATCATGTCGCCCTGGGCCACCAAACGCCTGGCCGAGTTCGGCGGCGATATCAGCCAGTTCCGCGTGGTGAAGCTTTATCCATCGATCCTCAATCAGATCGGCGTGGCCAAGACTGAACCGGGGGACGAGAACAACCAGGATATTTCCGCATTGGTGGGCAAGGTCGATATCCGCAAACTGGAAGAATTCCCGCAGAACGACGCCGACGCTTACAGCTACTCAGGCGCATTGTGCCGGGCCAACCAGGGCCTGATGGAGTTCGTGGAAATGTTCAAGGCACCGATCAAGGTGCTGCACCCACTGCTTACCGCGACCCAGGAAGGCAACTACAACAGTACCGAAGGCCTGGGCGCCATTCCATTTACAGGCATCCTGCTGGCCCACTCCAACGAATCGGAATGGCACACCTTCCGCAATAACAAGAACAACGAGGCGTTCATCGATCGGATCTACATCGTCAAGGTGCCGTACTGCCTGCGGGTCAGTGATGAGATCAAGATCTACGACAAGCTGCTGTTCAACAGCTCCTTGTCCAAGGCTCATTGCGCGCCCGACACCCTGAAGATGCTGGCCCAGTTCACCGTGCTGTCACGGCTAAAAGAGCCGGAAAACTCCAACATCTACTCAAAAATGCGGGTGTACGACGGCGAAAACCTCAAGGACACCGACCCCAAGGCCAAGTCTATTCAGGAATATCGCGACTCCGCTGGAGTAGACGAGGGCATGAATGGCCTGTCGACCCGCTTCGCGTTCAAGATCCTGTCCAAAGTGTTCAACTTCGATCCCCACGAGATTGCCGCCAACCCGGTACATCTGCTGTATGTGCTGGAACAGCAGATCGAACAGGAGCAGTTCCAGGCCGAAACCCGCGAACGTTACCTGCGATTCCTCAAGGAATACCTGGCACCGCGCTATATCGAGTTTATCGGCAAGGAAATCCAGACTGCGTACTTGGAGTCCTACAGCGAATACGGCCAGAACATCTTCGACCGCTACGTGTTGTATGCGGACTTCTGGATCCAGGATCAGGAGTACCGCGACCCCGAAACCGGCGAAATTCTCAACCGCGTAGCGCTCAACGAGGAATTGGAAAAAATCGAAAAACCGGCCGGCATCAGCAATCCGAAGGATTTCCGCAACGAAATCGTCAATTTCGTACTGCGCGCCCGTGCCAACAACAACGGCAAGAACCCTACCTGGCTCAGCTACGAGAAGCTGCGGGTGGTTATCGAGAAGAAAATGTTCTCCAACACCGAGGATCTGCTGCCGGTCATCAGTTTCAATGCCAAGGCCAGCAAGGAGGATCAGCAAAAACACAACGACTTCGTTACTCGAATGGTCGAGCGTGGCTATACCGACAAACAGGTACGCCTTCTTTCGGAATGGTACCTGCGGGTCCGGAAATCGCAGTGAGAGAAGCAGCTGTAAGCTTCTAGCGACAAGCGGCAAGGGAAAAGCGACAGAGCCCGTCAGTGGGCTCTGCCTTGCGGCTTGAAGCTCACGACTTGAAGCTCCCCGGAGGGGCCCCATGAGCTATGTGATCGACCGACGCCTCAATGGCAAGAACAAGAGCACGGTAAACCGCCAGCGTTTTCTGCGGCGTTACCGTGACCACATTAAAAAGGCGGTTGAAGAAGCCGTCAGCCGCCGTTCCATCACGGACATGGAGCACGGCGAACAAATCAGCATCCCAGGACGTGACATCGACGAACCCGTCCTGCACCACGGCAGAGGCGGCAAACAGACCGTCGTGCATCCTGGCAATAAGGAGTTCACCACGGGTGAGCATATCCAGCGTCCCCCAGGCGGTGGCGGCGGCAAGGGCCCGGGCAAAGCCGGCAACTCCGGTGAGGGCATGGATGAGTTCGTGTTCCAGATCACTCAGGAGGAGTTTCTCGAATTCATGTTCGAGGATTTGGAACTGCCTAACCTGGTAAAACGCAACCTGACCGGCACCGACACCTTCAAGACCGTACGCGCCGGCATCAGCAACGAAGGCAACCCCTCACGGATCAATATCATCCGCACCCTGCGCTCAGCTCACGCGCGGCGGATCGCCTTGTCAGGCAGTAGCCGCGCCAAGCTGAAGCAGGCCAAAGAGGAACTGGCGCGCTTGAAGCGGGATGAGCCGGACAACTTCGGTGATATCCAGGAGATAGAGGCAGAAATCGAAAAACTCAGTGCACGCATTCACCGCGTGCCGTTTCTCGATACGTTCGATTTGAAATACAACTTGCTGGTCAAACAACCCAATCCCAGCTCCAAGGCCGTGATGTTCTGCCTGATGGACGTGTCCGGCTCCATGACCCAGGCCACCAAGGACATCGCCAAACGTTTCTTTATCCTGCTGTACCTGTTTCTCAAGCGGAACTACGACAAGATCGACGTTGTGTTTATCCGCCATCACACCAGCGCGCGGGAAGTCGACGAAGAGGAGTTTTTCTACTCGCGTGAAACCGGCGGCACCATTGTGTCCAGTGCCTTGAAGCTGATGCAGGAGATCATGGCCGAGCGCTACCCGGCCAACGAATGGAATATCTACGCCGCCCAGGCCTCGGACGGTGATAACTGGAACGACGATTCACCGATCTGCCGTGACATTCTGATCAACCAGATCATGCCGTTCGTGCAGTACTACACTTACGTCGAAATTACCCCCCGTGAGCACCAGGCCCTGTGGTTCGAATACGAGCGTATCGGCGAAGCGTTTGCCGACACGTTCGCCCAGCAGCAATTGGTCTCGGCCGGCGATATCTACCCGGTCTTCCGTGAACTCTTCCAGCGCAGGTTAGTGACATGACCGCCAAAAAAGAGACTAAGCGCCAACCCCTCTCCACCGGGTCCGAATGGACCTTTGAACTGATCCAGGCCTATGACCGGGAAATCAGCCGTATTGCGGCGGGTTATGCCCTGGACACTTACCCCAACCAGATCGAGGTGATCACCGCCGAACAAATGATGGACGCCTATGCCTCGGTCGGCATGCCCCTGGGCTACCACCATTGGTCATACGGCAAACACTTCCTCAGCACCGAAAAGTCCTACAGTCGTGGCCAGATGGGCCTGGCGTACGAAATCGTCATCAACTCCGACCCCTGCATCGCTTATCTGATGGAAGAAAACACCATCTGCATGCAGGCGCTGGTCGTGGCCCACGCCTGCTATGGGCATAACAGTTTTTTCAAGGGCAATTACCTGTTCCGCACCTGGACCGATGCCAGTTCAATCATTGATTACCTGGTGTTCGCCAAGCAGTACATCATGCAATGCGAGGAGCGGCACGGCATCGATGCGGTGGAGGATCTGCTCGACTCCTGCCATGCCCTGATGAACTACGGGGTCGACCGCTACAAACGGCCTTATCCGATTTCCGCCGAGGAAGAGCGCCTGCGCCAGAAAGAGCGCGAAGAGCATTTGCAGAAACAGATCAATGATCTATGGCGCACGATTCCAAAACGCGCCGGCAAAAATAACGATAAGGATAATGCGCGCTTCCCCGCCGAACCCCAGGAAAACATCCTGTATTTCCTCGAAAAACACGCGCCGCTGCTGGAGCCCTGGCAAAGAGAAATCGTGCGTATCGTGCGCAAGATCGCCCAGTACTTCTACCCTCAACGCCAGACCCAGGTAATGAACGAGGGCTGGGCAACCTTCTGGCACTACACGCTGATGAACGACCTTTATGATGAAGGCCTGGTTACCGACGGCTTTATGATGGAGTTCCTCACTTCCCACACCAGCGTGGTGTTCCAGCCGGGTTTCGACAGTCCCTATTACAGCGGCATCAACCCCTATGCGCTGGGCTTTGCCATGTACCGCGATATCCGGCGCATGTGCGAAAACCCCACCGAGGAGGACCGTCGTTGGTTCCCGGAAATCGCGGGCAGTGACTGGCTGTCCACGATCAAGTTCGCCATGAGCAGCTTCAAGGATGAGAGTTTTATCCTGCAGTACCTGTCACCCAAGGTGATCCGCGACCTCAAGCTGTTCAGCATTCTGGATGACGATCTCAAGGACGATCTGGTGGTACCGGCCATCCATGACGAACCGGGCTACCGCATCATCCGCGAAACCCTGGCCGCGCAATACAACCTGGGCAATCGCGAACCCAATGTGCAGATCTACAGCATTGATGTACGCGGCGACCGTTCGCTGACGTTGCGTCATCAACAGCACGATCGCAAACCGTTGGGCGACTCCACCGATGAAGTCCTCAAGCACCTGCATCGGCTATGGGGTTTCGACATCCATCTGGAAACCTTACAAGGCGATCAGGTCATGAAAACCCACCATGTCCCGCCGCGCAGCGATCACAATGACAACGACTATGGCCGCCTGGACATGGCCGTCGTGCATCTCTGAAGCAGCAAAGCCTCCATCGGTCAGGCACAGACGGTATCCTGTGCAGCTAATGGAGGCTTTTTCATGAAGATCTACAAAGTTGGCGGCGCAGTGCGCGACCGCTTGCTGGGCATCGACGTCACTGACATTGACCGCGTCGTTGTCGGCGCGACCACCGAAGAGATGCTGGCCAAGGGGTTCAAGCCTGTCGGCGCTGATTTTCCGGTATTTCTGGACCCAAAGAACGGCGACGAATACGCCCTCGCCCGCACCGAACGCAAGAGTGGCCGGGGTTATGGCGGCTTTGTGTTCCATGCAAGCCCAGAAGTTACGCTGGAAGAAGACCTGATTCGCCGCGACCTGACCATCAATGCCATGGCGGAGGACGATGACGGCAACCTGATCGACCCTTACAACGGCCAGCAAGACCTGAAAGCCCGCGTCCTGCGCCATGTTTCCCCGGCGTTCGCCGAAGATCCCCTGCGAGTGCTCCGCGTAGCAAGGTTCGCCGCGCGTTATGCACATCTGGGTTTCAAAGTCGCACCGCAAACCCTCGCGCTAATGCGCCAACTCAGCGAGTCCGGAGAACTGGAAGCTCTGACCCCTGAACGCAGTTGGAAGGAAATCTCCCGCGCATTAATGGAAGATCAGCCTCAGGTGTTTATTCAGGTACTGCGCGACTGCAACGCGCTGAAAACCCTGATGCCTGAAGTCGACGCCCTGTTCGGCGTACCGCAGCCCGAGGCACACCATCCTGAAATCGACACCGGCGTGCATACCCTCAGCGTGCTGGAACAGGCCGCTCTGCATCGGCAACCGTTGACCGTTCGCTGGGCCTGCTTGCTCCACGATCTGGGTAAAGGTCTGACACCTGTGGATAAGTTGCCGCAGCACATTGCCCACGAGCATAGGGGGCTGAAGCTAATCAAGGCGGTCAATGAACGCTTCAAAGTGCCGCGGGACTGCCAGGAGCTGGCGCTGCTGGTCGGCCAATATCACACCCACGGCCATCGCGCCCTGGAGCTGAAAGCCTCAACACTGCTGGAGTTGTTGCAGAGTTTTGACGTGTATCGCCGGCCGCAGCGTTTCGAAGAGTTCGTGGTCGCCTGCGAAATGGACGCCCGTGGTCGCAAAGGCCTTGAGCAACGCAGTTATCCACAGGCGGATTATCTGCGCGGTGCGGCGCAAGCGGCACGTAGCGTTGCGGTGGCGCCGCTGCTGGAGAAAGGTTTCAAGGGCCCTGAACTGGGTGAAGCGCTCAAGCGGGAAAGACTCAAGACACTCAAGGCTTACAAGGAACAGCGCGCTTTATAACAGCGCGCTCGGCGTCAATGGCTGGCCCCGCCATTCAAATGCAACCGGCGCCAGCACCTGATCGATATGCGAATCGCGCCATAAGTGCGCCATCGTCTTGCCCGCTTCGGGGTGTAGGCGATCCGGCGCCATCAATGACAGCGGCCATAACACAAAGGCGTTTTTCAGGATTTCCGCTCGCGGCAGCACCAAACCGTCAAAGTTGCCCACCAGTTCGCCGTACAACAGCACATCGATATCCAGGGGCAACCCTTTGCGATCCGGCGCATAGCGACCGTTATCCGCTTCAATCAACTTCAGTCGGCGATCCAGCTCCTTCAACGGCAGGTCGGTATACGCCGACACCACCAGGTTGAAGAACGGCCCGCTCTTGATACCGACCGGCTGGCTCTCGAACACTGCCGAACAGCGTACATCCACCAGAAAGCCCGCCAGCGCATCCAGCCCCGCGCGCAAGTGGCGTTCGCGCTCGATATTGCTGCCAAGGCCAAGGTAAATCTGAGTTAGCGACATCCGCGCTCGATCTCCACGCCGACACCCTTGGCGGCCGGGACGGCTCCGGGCTTGGTCAATTTGAGGTGCAGCCAGGGAATCTGGAATTCGCCCATCAAGACTTCGGCCAGACGCTCGGCAAAGGTTTCCACCAACTGGAACTGGGATTGCTCGGCGAACGCCTGGATCCGTGCGGATACGCTCGCGTAGTCCAGCGCCAGGGTCAGGTCGTCACCGGCCGCGGCCGGGCGATTGTCCCAGGCGAAGCTCAGGTCCAGACGCAGGCATTGTCGGATGCCGCGCTCCCAGTCGTAGGCCCCGATCACGGTGTCGACTTCCAGGCCTTCGATAAACACTCTGTCCAAGCACTCTTCTCCGCAGCACGACAAGGGCGCGATGCCCCGTTAGAATCAGGGCGTCCTCGCCCGGAATAGTTAGCATGTTTTGGTCACTGGCGATTCTCGCCTACCTGCTCGGCTCGCTGTCCTTCGCCATTTTGCTCAGCCGCCTGACGGGAAATCCCGATCCGCGAATGGGTGGCTCCGGCAATGCCGGCGCTACCAATATGCTGCGTCTGGCCGGCAAAAAACTTGCGGTCCTGACATTACTAGGCGATGTGTGCAAAGGCCTGTTGCCCGTGCTGATCGCCAGCCTTGCCGGCCTGACCCTGCAACAACAGGCCTGGGTGGGCGTATGTGCCGTACTCGGCCATCTGTTTCCCTTGTACTTTCGCTTTCGCGGCGGCAAAGGTGTCGCTACGGCGGCCGGCATGCTGCTGGGGATCTACCCGCCGGCGGCGCTACTGGCCGTACTGGCCTGGCTGCTGACGTTCTACCTGACCCGCACCAGCTCGCTGGCAGCGCTGATCGCCACGCCCCTGACCTTGCCGTTGCTGGCCTGGCAGGAACCGGCGGCGCTATTACCGATGAGCGTGTTGACGCTGCTGATCGTCTGGCGCCATCGCGGCAATTTACGCGACCTGTTTGCTGGGCGCGAACGGCATTTTTAAATACCGGTTCACACCCCCGTTACAAAGGCGACAACTGCTCCATCGGCCAGCGCGCCTGCACGCTGATCGCCAGGCTTTCATGCTGCCCCGCCTGCAAACGCTGGCAACCGGCATAGGCAATCATCGCGCCATTATCGGTGCAGAATTCAGGGCGGGCGTAGAACACATCGCCCTTCATATCGCCGAGCATTTTTTCCAGAGAACTGCGCAACGCCTTGTTGGCGCTGACGCCGCCGGCGATCACCAGACGTTTCATGCCCGCTTGCTTGAGGGCGCGCTTGCACTTGATGGTCAAAGTCTCCACCACGGCCTGCTGGAACGCCAGCGCGATGTCGCAACGGACTTGTTCGCTGTCGTCCCCGGCGCTGATGCTTTGCTGCCAGGTATTGAGCGCGGAGGTTTTCAAGCCGCTGAAGCTGAACATCAGGCCCGGGCGATCGCACATGGGCCGCGGGAACGTGTAGCGACCGGCGACGCCCTTTTCGGCGAGGCGGGCGATTTCCGGTCCACCGGGATAATTGAGGCCCATCATCTTGGCGGTCTTGTCGAAAGCTTCGCCGGCCGCATCATCCAAGGACTCGCCGAGGAGGGTGTATTGGCCGATGCCGTCCACCTGAACCAGCTGCGTATGACCGCCGGATACCAACAAAGCGACGAACGGGAACTGTGGCGGTGCTTTTTCCAGCATCGGGGCCAATAAATGGCCTTCCATATGGTGCACTCCGAGGGCCGGAATGCCCCAGGCGAAAGCCAATGCCTGGGCGCAAGAGGCCCCAACCAGCAGGGCTCCGACCAATCCAGGGCCGGCGGTGTAGGCAATCGCGTCAATCTCGGTCGGCACACAACCGGCCTCGGCCAACACCTGGCGAATCAGCGGCAGCATGCGCTTGACGTGATCACGACTGGCAAGTTCCGGCACCACGCCGCCATAGGCGCGATGCAAGTCGATCTGACTGAACAGTGCGTCGGCCAAAAGCCCGCGTTCACTGTCGTAAAGTGCGACACCGGTTTCGTCGCAGGAGGTTTCAAGTCCCAGTACTAGCATGGGTTTGCGCCTTGTAGAGGCTGAATTCGAAGGCGCGCATAATAGTCGCCGCTCCACTTCCCGACTAGCGGTTTTCGATCAGAGGCTTTGCATTCCGGGCAATGAGGGGTTAACATCCGCAACCCTTAAAAACCGACGACCTCAGCCGTGAATTGTTTGCGACGAGAACGTTGATCCCGGTAATGAAAGAAGGTAGCTCTGGATGCCAGCCGTCAAAGTTAAAGAGAACGAACCCTTCGACGTAGCTCTGCGTCGTTTCAAGCGCTCCTGCGAAAAAGCCGGTGTACTGGCTGAAGTTCGTAGCCGCGAATTTTACGAGAAGCCAACTTCTGAGCGTAAGCGTAAAGCAGCAGCCGCTGTTAAGCGTCACGCCAAGAAAGTTCAGCGCGAACAGCGCCGCGCCGTTCGTCTGTACTAATACACAGACGATCGTAGCAAGCTTCTGCCAAGCCCGGCCCTCAGCCGGGCTAATGGCATTTGCGGATAACGCTTGATGCTTCATCGTCGACGCCGCACATGCGACCGAGACACTGCTTCACACGTCAGGACTGGCTCTTCTGCCAGCGGTGCACGTCTCTTCTGACGAGCCTAACAAGGCTACTGACGAGCACACTTATTTTTATAAACAGGCGATCGACCGTGTCGGCTGTGCCCATCACCGAGCTTCCGAGGCCACCATTGGCCAAGACCGGATGCCTGGGCGACATTTCCAAGCCGAAGACTGATAGACACTAACGTCAGCGAATGTTCGGCAGATACACTTCCTGACAGTCCAAGCAGAGAATTGATGATCAAGCCACCTGACGTGCGCTTGAATACTTCATGGGCCCTCATTTACACGCAGTGATGACGAGAACGCCATGGCCGGGCTAATTCCCCAGAGCTTTATTGACGACCTTCTGAACCGCACCGACATCGTCGATGTTGTCAGCTCGCGCCTGCAAATGAAGAAAGCCGGCAAGAACTACACCGCCTGCTGCCCATTTCACAAAGAAAAGACCCCATCCTTCAGCGTCAGCCCCGACAAGCAGTTCTACTACTGCTTCGGCTGTGGCGCAGGCGGCAATGCCCTCGGCTTTATCATGGACCACGACAACCTGGACTTCCCCCAGGCCGTCGAGGAACTGGCCAAAGCCGCCGGCATGGAAATCCCCCGCGAAGAAAGTGGCCGCCCGCACAAACCGCGACAGCCCACCGATTCGCCGCTGTACCCGCTGCTGACGGCCGCTGCCGACTTTTATCGTCAGGCGCTTAAAAGCCACCCACAGCGTAAAGCGGCCGTTGACTACCTCAAGGGGCGCGGCCTCACCGGTGAAATCGCCCGCGACTTCGGGCTTGGCTTCGCCCCACCGGGGTGGGACAACCTGTACAAACACCTGAGCAGCGACACCCTGCAACAGAAAGCCATGATTGACGCCGGCCTACTGGTGGAAAACGCCGAGACCGGCAAGCGCTATGACCGTTTTCGCGATCGAGTGATGTTCCCGATCCGCGACAGCCGCGGACGGATCATCGCTTTCGGTGGCCGCGTACTCGGCGACGATAAACCCAAGTACCTGAACTCCCCGGAAACGCCGGTCTTCCACAAAGGCCAGGAGTTGTACGGGCTGTTCGAGGCGCGCAAAAACAACCGCAACCTTGACGAAATCATCGTGGTTGAAGGTTACATGGACGTAATCGCCCTCGCCCAACAAGGCCTGCGCAACGCCGTCGCCACCTTGGGTACCGCCACCAGCGAAGAGCACATGAAACGCCTGTTTCGCGTGGTGCCCAGCGTATTGTTCTGCTTCGATGGCGATCAGGCTGGCCGCAATGCGGCTTGGCGCGCACTCGAAGCCACACTGTCGAGCCTGCAAGATGGCCGACGCGCACGCTTCCTGTTCTTGCCCGAAGGCGAAGACCCGGACACCCTGGTGCGTTCCGAAGGCACCGACGCCTTCCGCGCACGCATCAATCAACACGCGCAGCCGCTGGCGGACTATTTCTTCCAACAACTGACTGAAGAAGCCGACCCGCGCTCCCTCGAAGGCAAGGCCCACATGGCCACCCTCGCAGCGCCGCTGATCGACAAAGTGCCCGGCGCTAACCTGCGCACCTTGATGCGCCAGCGCCTTTTGGAAATCACCGGACTCAGCGGCGAAGCCGTGAGCCAACTGGTCCATAACGCACCGCAGGATACCCCGCCCGCCTACGACCCCGGCATGGACTATGACGCCATGCCTGACTATGCCGACTTCCATCCACAGCAGGAGGCATATGCCCCGCAGCAGGAATGGATACCAAAAAAACCCGGCGCCGGCGGCAAGAAGTGGGACAACAAGAAACCCTGGAACAAGAACGGTAAACGCGGTGATCGCGATGAGGCATATGCCCCGCGCACCCCGGTCGCTGTAGAAGCGCCAACGCTGATTGCCCTGCGCACACTAATTCACCACCCGCAATTGGCGGGCAAGGTTGAAAGTGCGGATCATTTTGCCAACGAGAGCAACACTTACGCCCAGGTACTGATCGCACTGATCGAGGCGATGCAGAAAAATCCTAAGCTAAACTCCATTCAGCTGATGGCTCGTTGGCATGGCACCGAACAAGGCCGACTGTTGAAAGCGCTCGCGGAAAAGGAGTGGCTAATTGACGGCGATAACCTTGAACAACAGTTTTTAGACACCATTACTAGGTTATCCGCGGGTCAGCATACGCAGACCCTCGATGAACTTATCAAGAGAGCAAGGCAGCCTGGATTATCGGCTGAAGAGCAAATTCAGATAGCAAAACAGATGCGCGACCTCTTAAAACAGAATGTTTCCGCATCAAACCCGACCTCAGCTGGCGTGTGAGGTCATAGCTCGGGTATAATCCTCGGCTTGTTTTTTGCCCGCCAAGACCTTCAGTGGATAGGGTGTTATGTCCGGAAAAGCGCAACAGCAGTCTCGTATCAAAGAGTTGATCACACTGGGTCGTGAGCAGGGTTACCTGACTTACGCGGAGGTCAACGACCACCTGCCTGAGGATATTTCAGATCCAGAGCAGGTGGAAGACATCATCCGCATGATTAACGACATGGGGATCAACGTATTCGAAACTGCGCCAGATAAGGATTCCCTTATGCTGGCCGACGCCGATACCGACGAAGCCGCCGCTGAAGAAGCTGCCGCCGCGTTGGCTGCGGTGGAGACCGATATCGGTCGCACGACGGACCCTGTGCGCATGTATATGCGTGAAATGGGTACGGTCGAGCTGCTGACACGTGAAGGCGAAATTGAAATCGCCAAACGTATCGAAGAGGGCATCCGTGAAGTGATGGGCGCAATCGCGCACTTCCCAGGCACGGTTGACCACATTCTCTCCGAGTACACCCGTGTGACCACCGAAGGTGGCCGCCTCTCCGACGTCCTGAGCGGTTACATCGACCCGGATGACGGCATTGCGCCGCCTGCCGCCGAAGTGCCACCGCCTGTCGATGCGAAAGCCGCGAAAGCCGACGACGATTCCGATGACGACGATGCTGAAGCCAGCAGCGACGATGAAGAAGAAGTCGAAAGCGGTCCGGACCCGATCATCGCTGCCCAGCGCTTCGGTGCGGTTTCCGATCAAATGGAAATCACCCGCAAGGCCCTGAAAAAGCACGGTCGCGCCAACAAGCAGGCCATTGCCGAGCTGCTGGCACTGGCTGAGCTGTTCATGCCGATCAAGCTGGTACCGAAGCAATTCGAAGGCTTGGTTGAACGCGTTCGCAGCGCTCTTGAGCGCCTGCGTGCACAAGAGCGTGCAATTATGCAGCTCTGTGTTCGTGATGCACGCATGCCGCGTACAGACTTCCTGCGCCAGTTCCCGGGCAACGAAGTGGACGAAAGCTGGACCGACGCACTGGCCAAAGGCAAAGCGAAGTACGCTGAAGCCATCGGTCGCCTGCAACCGGACATCATTCGTTGCCAGCAGAAGCTGAGCGCGCTTGAGGCCGAAACCGGTCTGACGATTGCCGAGATCAAGGACATCAACCGTCGCATGTCGATCGGTGAGGCCAAGGCCCGCCGCGCGAAGAAAGAGATGGTTGAAGCCAACTTGCGTCTGGTGATCTCCATCGCCAAGAAGTACACCAACCGTGGCCTGCAATTCCTCGACCTGATCCAGGAAGGCAACATCGGCTTGATGAAGGCTGTGGACAAGTTCGAATACCGTCGCGGCTACAAGTTCTCGACTTATGCTACCTGGTGGATCCGTCAGGCGATCACTCGCTCGATCGCCGACCAGGCCCGCACCATCCGTATTCCGGTGCACATGATCGAGACCATCAACAAGCTCAACCGTATTTCCCGGCAGATGCTGCAGGAAATGGGTCGCGAACCGACCCCGGAAGAGCTGGGCGAACGCATGGAAATGCCTGAGGATAAAATCCGCAAGGTATTGAAGATCGCTAAAGAGCCGATCTCCATGGAAACCCCGATTGGTGATGACGAAGACTCCCACCTGGGTGACTTCATCGAAGACTCGACCATGCAGTCGCCAATCGATGTCGCCACCGTTGAGAGCCTTAAAGAAGCGACTCGCGATGTACTGTCCGGCCTCACTGCCCGTGAAGCCAAGGTACTGCGCATGCGTTTCGGCATCGACATGAATACCGACCACACCCTTGAGGAAGTCGGTAAGCAGTTTGACGTGACCCGCGAGCGGATCCGTCAAATCGAAGCCAAGGCGTTGCGCAAGTTGCGCCACCCGACGCGAAGCGAGCATCTACGCTCCTTCCTCGACGAGTGATACCAGAACCCCCGGCCCAGGCCGGGGGTTTTGTTTTGCCCAGATAAAAATCCCCGCTTCACCCCTCCTGAGAAATGCCCGTCTACACTCGAAACATTCCCCGTGCCATAACGAGACCGTTATGCCCAGTTTGCCGACCGTGATACTGCTGTCGCTGCTGACCTGGACCGCAACGGCTGGCGCGTTGACTCTCACTGAAGATGAGCGTGGCTGGTTGGCGGACCATCAGGAGCTGCGCTTGGGGGTGGACACTTCGTGGCCTCCCTTCGAATATCGTGACGAGAATGGCCACTACCAGGGCCTGGCTGCGGACTATGTGCGCCTGATTCAGGATCGCCTGGGCATCAAGATTAAACTGATCGAGCCGGCGAGCTGGGGCCAGGTGTTGGAGCAGGCTCGAAACAGTCAACTCGATCTCATACCGGGCGTCATGTCCACACCGGAGCGCCAGAACTTCCTGGCCTTCACTCGACCTTACATCGACTTTCCAATGGTCATCCTTGCTCACGAAGGTGGGACGCGCCCGCGCACGCTCAAGGAGCTCTATGGGTTAAAAATTGCCGTAGTGGAAAACTACGCCCCCCATGAATTACTGCGTACCCATCATCCCGATCTCAATCTGGTCGCCTTGCCCAATGTCAGCTCCACGCTCCAGGCGCTGGCCACCGGAAAGGTGGACGCCGTAGTCAGCGACCTGGCCTCCAGCGTCTGGAGTCTGCGCGAACTCAAACTTGAAGGCTTATATGTCAGTGGTGAAACGCCCTACCGCTACCAACTGGCGATGGGGGTACCACGGAACGACAAGATACTGGTGAGCATCCTCGACAAAGTACTGGCGGACCTCAGCCCTGACGAAACCAGCGCGATCCAGCAACACTGGGTGGGTAATTTCTCGGATAACCGCACTTTCTGGAACGATCTGCTGCTATACGGCCTGCCCGCACTGCCGTTGATGAGCGCCGTATTGATCATCGCGATTCGGATCAATCGCCGGCTCAGTTCGGAGATTTCCCGCCGCGTCGCGCTTGAACAAGAACTGCGCAGTAGCGAATACCACTACCGCAGCCTGGTGGAGAGTTTGTCGGCCATTGCCTGGGAAGCCAGCATCGCTGATTTTACCTACAGCTATGTGTCCCCCCACGCCGAGGAACTGCTGGGCTATCCCCGCGCCCATTGGCTGATTCCAGGGTTCTGGCGCAACATCATCCACCCCGCCGATCTGACCCGCACCGAAGCCTATTGCCACCGTGAAACCCGCGCCAAGCGCGATCACAGCGTTGACTACCGCGTAATCACTGCCGACGGCCGCTGCCTGTGGGTACGCGACATCGTTAGCCTGATCGAACACGGCCATGAGCCCGTCCTGCGCGGCTTGATGATTGATATCAGCGAAGCCAAGCGCACCGAAGAGGCGCTGCAGCTGTCCGAGCAGAAGTTCGCTTCGGTGTTCCAACAATGCCCGGACATATTAGTAATCGCCCGTTTCAGCGATGGTTGCCTGCTAGAGGTCAATAAAGCGTTTGAAGACCAGATCGGCTTAAGCGCTGCTCAAGTACTGGGTAAAACCGCCACTGAATTGAACATTTGGGGCATCGACGACGCAGGGCCCGACTTGCTGCATCGGGTGCAGACCACCAGCATTCGCAATCTGGAAATGTCCTTTCGACGCAGCAACGGCCAAGCCTTCACCGGGCTGATTTCCGCGGAGCCATTCCAGCTCGACATGGTGGAAGCCATCGTCGTGGTGGTGCGCGACATCACCCAGCTCAAGGAAACCCAGCAACAGCTGCAAACCTCCGAGGAGAAATTCGCCAAGGCCTTTCATGCCTCGCCCGATGGCTTGCTGCTCAGCCGCCAGCGCGACGGGCTGCTGATTGAGTTCAACGAAGGTTTCAGTCGCCTCACCGGTTTCACCGCCGCCACGTCCATCGATCAGACCGCCTTGGAGCTGGGCATCTGGGTCGACCTCAATGAACGCAAACACCTGTTGGAACTGATGCGCCGCGACGGGTTTGTGCGCGATTTCATCTGTCATATCCGCCGTGCCGACGGCCTGATACGTCTGTGCGAATTGTCCAGCCGCCCGCTACCCATTGGCGACGAGGACTGCATGCTCACCATTGCCCGGGACATCACTGAACGCCAGCTGATGCAAGAAAAGCTGCAGCAGGCCGCCACTGTGTTCGAGAGCACCGCTGAAGGCGTACTGATTACCGACACTCGGCAGAACATCATCGCCGTCAACCGCGCCTTCAGCGAGATCACCGGCTACAGCGAGGCCGAAGCACTTGGCCAAACACCACGCTTGCTGGCCTCCGGTCTGCATGACAGTGCCTTCTATGCGGCGATGTGGCATCAGTTGACCTCTCACGGCCATTGGCAGGGCGAGATTTCCAACCGGCGCAAGAGCAGCGAGCTGTACCCCAGTTGGTTGACCATCAGCGCCGTGCGTAACCGCGAGAATGTCGTCACTCACTTCGTGGCGGTGTTCGCCGATATCTCCAGCCTCAAACTGGCCCAGGCCCGACTCGACTACCAAGCTCATCATGACCCCCTTACCGGCCTGCCGAATCGCACGCTGTTTGAAAACCGGCTACAAGCCGCGCTCAACGGCCATCAGCAAACCGGCAAACAAGGCGCTGTGCTGTTCCTCGACCTCGACCGCTTCAAGCACATCAATGACAGTCTCGGCCACCCTGTCGGCGACCTGCTGCTTAAAGGCATCGCGCTGCGCCTCAAGGAGCAACTGCGCGACATCGACACCGTCGCGCGTCTGGGCGGCGACGAATTCATCATCCTGTTACCCGGCCTGCAACATGAAGGCGATGCCGAGCACTTGGCCAATAAACTGCTGGCATGCTTCACGCCGCCGTTTCAGGCCGGCGAGCATGAGTTCTTTATCAGCGCCAGCATCGGCACCAGCCTCTATCCCCAGGACGGCACCGACGTCGCCACTCTGGTCAAGAACGCCGATGCCGCGATGTACCGCTCCAAGGCCAAGGGGCGTAATCGTGTCGAATGCTATACCCGCGACCTCACGGTTCAAGCCAAGGAGCGCGTAGCCTTGGAACATGAGCTGCGCCGCGCCATCGAACGCAATGAGTGCAGCCTCTATTACCAACCCAAACTCTGCCTGAAGACCCACGCCCTGATCGGCGCCGAAGCCTTGATCCGCTGGCACCACCCAACCTTTGGCGACGTGCCGCCCGAACACTTCATCCCGCTCGCTGAAGAGAACGGCATGATCCTGCAAATCGGCGACTGGGTGCTGGAACAAGCCTGCCGCCAACTTCACGCCTGGCAAGGCACGTTCGATGATTTCGGCCCGCTGTCGGTCAACCTCGCCGGCGCACAGTTGCGTCATCCCAACCTGCTGCCGCGCATCGAACAACTGCTGCACGACTACCGCCTGGAGCCCGGCTGCCTGCAACTGGAGATCACCGAAAACTTCATCATGAGCCAGGCCGAAGAAGCCCTCGATGTGCTGCACGAACTCAAACGTTTGGGCGTCCAACTGGCGATCGACGACTTCGGCACTGGGTATTCCTCCCTCAGCTACCTCAAACGCTTGCCGCTGGACTTCCTTAAGATCGACCAATCCTTCGTCCGCGGCCTGCCCGATGACCCCCACGACGTTGCCATCGTGCGCGCCATCATCGCCCTGGGCCACAGCATGCAATTCACCATCATTGCCGAAGGCGTGGAAAACCCCGCACAACAAGCCTTCCTTGCCGACGAAGGCTGCGAACAGATGCAAGGCTACATCGTCAGCCTGCCTTTGCCGCCGGAGCTTTTTGCCGCCACGTTCCTTCGTATGACAGTTGAGGACTTTTCGGATAGCACAGCGAGGAAACCATCGCTATAATCCGCGACCTGTTAAGGGCCTATAGCTCAGTTGGTCAGAGCAGAGGACTCATAATCCTTTGGTCCACGGTTCAAGTCCGTGTGGGCCCACCAACTCCAAAGCCGCGCATTGCGCGGCTTTCGCGTATCTGGCGTTTGATAAATAGCAGCCAATAATCTCAAAAAGCCTGACACCGTCCACAAAACGTCCATAGCTCACTTGGCAAACAACTGCCCAATATCTTTGAACGCCTTGAATTCCAGTGCATTCCCGCACGGATCAAACAGGAACAACGTGGCCTGCTCCCCCACCTGCCCCTTGAAGCGAATATGCGGTTCCAGCACGAACTTCGTCTGCCTGGCTTGCAGGCGCTCGGCCAGGGCATGCCAGTCTTCCCACCCCAACACCACACCAAAATGCGGCACGGGCACGTTGTGGCCATCGACTGCGTTAGTGTGCGCCGCTTGCTGGGACGCGGTCTGCGGGTGTTCGTGGATCACCAGTTGATGGCCGAAGAAGTTGAAGTCGACCCAGTGTTCGCTGGAACGCCCTTCCTCCAGGCCGAAGACCTCACGGTAGAAGTACCGCGCGGCCGCCAGATCGAATACAGGAATTGCCAGGTGAAAAGGAGCGAGTGCCATCAGGTCAACCCTCTTTTGGATTTTTGAATGCCTGGGAGTTTAGCCTTGCTCCCGCCGATGAAAAGACGATAGTTTTCGCGCCGAGCTCAAATAATTTCGATGATTTAAGGGGCCGAAGCTGCGCGAGTCGCAGCCCTCGTCTCGGTCTCTCGCCATGGCACCTTTGCGGCCACCAGGCTACTTGCTGGCCGGCGCAAGCCTGTAACATGCCCGCCCATCGCCGCCTTCACTGGAGTTCTGCCCTTGTCTGTCCTGGATGAAATCGATCGCCAACTGATCGCCGCGCTGCAGATCAATGCCCGCGAAAGCGTGGCCATGCTGGCCCGCCAACTGGGCATCGCGCGCACCACGGTCACCTCGCGCCTGGCGCGCCTGGAGAAAACCCAAGTGATCACCGGTTATGGCGTGCGCCTGGGCCAGCGCGTGGTGGATGGCGGCCTGCAGGCCTATGTTGGCATCACCGTACAGCCGCGCTCCGGTAAAGAAGTACTGCGCAGGCTCAGCGCCATGGCTCAGGTGCAACAGCTGTGCGCGGTGAGCGGCGAGTTCGATTATGTGGCGTGGTTGCGCACCGATTCGCCGGAACAGTTGGACCAACTGCTGGACCAGATCGGCAGCGTCGACGGTGTGGAGAAAACCACCACGTCGATCATCCTCAGTAACAAATTGGATCGCGGCCAGCCAATTTGACTAATCATCTCGTCATATTGACTAAAATCAATCCAATCCGACGACACATTGCGTCTTATTAACGATCACAACCGTCCCTAAACTGGCTGCCATCTTTTCCTATACTCAGCGGGTCGCGTCCCGCCAAGCCGTCAGTAAGGTCAGCCATGAGCATTCCGTCCAGCACCATCAGCAAGACCAATCGCCACCCTGCCGACGGCAAAAAACCCATCACCATCTTTGGCCCGGACTTTCCGTTTGCATTCGATGACTGGATTGAACATCCGGCCGGCCTGGGCAGCATTCCCGCCGAACACCATGGCGCCGAGGTGGCGATCGTCGGCGCCGGCATCGCCGGGCTGGTTGCGGCTTACGAGCTGATGAAGCTGGGCCTCAAACCGGTGGTGTATGAAGCCTCGAAAATGGGCGGCCGCTTGCGTTCCCAGGCGTTTGAAGGGGCCGAAGGCATCATTGCCGAACTCGGCGGCATGCGCTTCCCGGTGTCGTCCACCGCGTTCTACCACTATGTAGACAAACTGGGTCTGGACACCAAACCGTTCCCCAACCCACTGACACCCGCCTCCGGCAGTACCGTGATCGACCTTGAAGGTCAGACCCACTACGCACAAAAATTGTCGGATCTGCCGGCCCTGTTCCAGGAAGTGGCTGACGCCTGGGCCGATGCGCTGGAGGCCGGTTCGCAGTTCGGCGATATCCAGCAGGCCATCCGCGACCGCGACGTACCGCGCCTCAAGGCCCTGTGGAACAAGCTGGTGCCGTTGTGGGACGACCGCACGTTTTATGATTTTGTCGCCACTTCCAAAGCCTTCGCCAAACTGTCGTTTCACCACCGCGAAGTGTTCGGCCAGGTCGGTTTCGGCACCGGAGGCTGGGACTCGGACTTCCCCAACTCGATGTTGGAGATATTCCGCGTGGTGATGACCAACTGCGACGACCACCAGCACCTGGTGGTCGGCGGCGTGGCCCAGGTGCCCATGGGCATCTGGCGCCATGTGCCGGAACGTTGCGCCCACTGGCCGGCCGGCACCAGCCTCAGCACACTGCACCGTGGCGCGCCACGGGCTGGGGTCAAGCGTATCGCCCACGCCGCCAATGGCCGCTTTGCCGTCACCGACACCTACGGCGACACCCGCGAATACGCTGCCGTGCTGACCACCTGCCAGAGCTGGCTGCTGACCACCCAGATCGAGTGCGATGAAACCCTGTTCTCGCAAAAGATGTGGATGGCACTGGACCGCACTCGCTACATGCAGTCCTCGAAAACCTTCGTGATGGTCGACCGCCCGTTCTGGAAGGACAAAGATCCGGAAACCGGCCGTGACCTGATGAGCATGACCCTCACCGACCGTCTGACCCGGGGCACTTACCTGTTCGACAATGGCGACGACAAGCCTGGGGTGATCTGCCTGTCCTACTCGTGGATGAGCGATGCGCTGAAGATGCTGCCGCAGCCCATCGATAAACGGGTGAAACTGGCCCTGGACGCGTTGAGCAAGATCTACCCGAAAGTCGACATCAAGGCGCGCATCATCGGCGACCCGATCACCGTGTCCTGGGAGGCCGACCCGCATTTCCTCGGTGCCTTCAAAGGCGCGCTGCCTGGGCACTATCGTTATAACCAGCGCATGTATGCGCATTTTATGCAAAAGGACATGCCTGCCGAACAACGCGGGATCTTCATCGCCGGGGACGACGTGTCCTGGACACCCGCGTGGGTGGAAGGCGCGGTACAAACCTCACTGAATGCCGTATGGGGCATCATGAATCACTTTGGCGGTCGCACTCACCCCGAAAACCCGGGGCCAGGTGATGTGTTCGACGAGATCGGACCAATCGCCCTCGCCGATTAAGGAGCCAGGCCATGCGTGTCGCGATCTACCAATGCCCACCGCTGCCGCTGGATGTGGCCGCGAACCTCAAACGCTTGCACACCGTGGCGCACGAGGCGTCCGGCAGCGCCGATGTGCTGGTGCTGCCGGAGATGTTTCTGACCGGCTATAACATCGGGGCCAAAGCCGCCGGGGCGCTGGCCGAAGCGCCGGACGGGGACTCGGCGCAAGCGATTGCCAAGCTGGCGCAAAACGCCGGCCTGGCCATCCTGTATGGCTACCCGGAACGGGCCAATGACGGGCAGATCTACAACGCCGTGCAACTGATCGACGCCAACGGTCAGCGCCTGTGCAATTACCGCAAGACTCATTTGTTCGGCGATCTGGACCACTCGATGTTCAGTGCCGGGGACGATGATTTCCCGCTGGTGGAACTCAACGGCTGGAGGCTCGGGATGCTGATCTGTTACGACTTGGAGTTCCCGGAAAACACCCGGCGCCTGGCCCTGGCCGGCGCCGAACTGATTCTGGTGCCCACCGCGAATATGGTGCCGTTCGATTTCGTCGCCGACGTAACCGTGCGAGCGCGGGCCTTCGAGAACCAGTGCTACGTGGCTTACGCCAACTACTGCGGGAACGAAGAGGACATTCACTATTGCGGGCAGAGCAGCCTGGCAGCACCGAATGGCGAGCGCATCGCCCTCGCAGGTCTGGATGAGGCCTTGATTGTCGGCACCCTGGATCACCAGGCAATCCTCAACGCGCGCATGGCCAATGACTATTTGCAGGACCGTCGCCCCGAGCTGTACGGCACGCTGCACAAGCCCTGATCCCGCAGGTTTGCTAGCATGAGCGCTTCCCACGCTTTGGAAGTGCCCATGCCCGCCCCGGCCTACCCTCACCCTGCCACCCTGACTCTGGCCAACGGCCTGCGTGTCACCCTGCACGCTGCACCCCATTTAAAGCGCTGCGCCGCTGTGGTGCGGGTGGCCGCCGGTAGCCATGATGCGCCCTTGGCGTGGCCGGGGTTGGCGCACTTTCTGGAACACCTGTTGTTCCTGGGGACTGAGCGCTTTCCGACAGGCGAAGGGCTGATGACCTACGTGCAGCAGCATGGCGGACAGGTCAACGCCAGCACCCGTGAACGCACCACCGAATTTTTCTTCGAACTGCCGGTGTCGAACGTTGCACAAGGGCTGGAGCGGTTGGCGGATATGCTGGCGCGCCCACGCCTGGCACTGGACGATCAGCTACGGGAGCGCGAAGTGCTGCAAGCGGAGTTCGTGGCCTGGTCCCAAGACGCCAAGGCCCAGCAGCAAGTGGCCTTGCTCGAAGGTGTGGCGAACGGTCATCCGCTGCGCGACTTCCATGCCGGCAACCGGGACAGCCTGCCGTTGGAAACCGAGGCCTTTCAGCAAGGCTTGAGGACATTTCACGCGCAGTTCTATCAGAGCGGGCAGATGACACTGAGCCTGGCCGGTCCCCAACCGCTGGATCAACTCCAAGCCCTGGCGCACCGCTTCGGCGAAATCATCGTCCCCGGTTCCGGACAATCACAGGTGGCACCACCAGCCCTGATGCAAAGCCAGCCCCAGGGTTATCGCCATGTCGCCGGACAGCATCTGCACCACGTCATCGCCTGCAACGCACCACGCGAAGCCCTGGAGTTCCTGTGCACCTGGCTCAACAACCCAGCGCCCGGCGGCCTATTGGCCGAACTGCAAGCCCAAGGCCTGGCCACCGCGTTGCACGCCAGCGTGCTCTATCACTTCGCCGGGCAGGCGCTGTTGGACATCGACGTTACGCTCAGCCAGCCAGGCGAGCCGGCAGCTCAGGTTGAAGCGTTGCTGCACGACTGGCTGGGCTTTTTCGCACACAGTGATTGGACGTCACTGCGCGAAGAGTTCGCCCGATTGACCGCGCGCCAGCGGCAGGTCCAGGGCGCATTGGCCCTGGCCCGCAACGACCGCGAAGCCCTGTCGGATCAGGACATCACCGCGCTGCGCACGCTGCTGGATTCACTGCACCTGCCATGCGCTCGGCACTTATGGCAACTGCCCCCCCACAACCCCTTCCTGCGCCCACCGGTCAAAGACCAACGCGCCGGCTTGATTCGTGGCCAGACCAGCGCCCATCGCGGCTTGCGCACCTTTGCCCAGGACCGCTCGCGGGGCCGTAGGGATGCAGCCGCGCTGACCTTCAGCCAGGCCCTACCCATAGACAGCCAGGAAGGTGCGCTGTACTTGAACTGGCGATTTGACTCGCGCGCGCCGTCCGGGCTGGAAGGTGCGCTGCATGCTTTGAGCGAAAACGCTCGCCAAGCGGGGCTTGAGTTGACCGTTGAAACGATCGGCCATGATTGGCGGGTCAGTCTGGTCGGGCTTCACGCGCTCATGCCGACGGTACTTGAAGCGTTAGCGCAAAATCTGACGCAAGCACAGGAAACACCCGACACCACGCCGCCGCTGCTCGCCATTCGTACGCTGCTTAAAGCGCTGCCCGCCTGCTGCGCAGAGACCACGGCCGCAGATGCACATGACACCGTGTCCTGGAACACCGCGCGTTGGCATGGGCTGGGAGTAGGTTTGCCGCCGGCGTGCGAGGCGCTGATAAAGACAGCGGCCGCGCGACTGCCGGGGCAACCGACGAGCATTGAACGCCACACCCGAGACCTCAAAGGCCAACGCGTATGGCATGAGGTCAACACTGACGCCAGCGAAGCAGCCCTGCTGCTGTTCTGTCCGACACCCAGCCCTTCCCTGGCGGATGAAGCCGCGTGGCGCCTGCTCGCTCATCGGGTCCAGGGGCCGTTTTACCAACGCCTGCGGGTGGAACAGCAGATCGGCTACGCCGTGTTCAGTGGTATCCGACAGATCAGCGGGCAGACCGGCCTGTTGTTTGGCGTGCAATCGCCCCATCTGTCGCTGGATGAAATTGTGCAGCAGCTGCACAGTTTCCTGGAGCAGCTGCCTGAGCTGATCGAAGACGACACCGACTTGGGCAACGCGGCCCTGGCGCAGCAGTTCGCTGTCGATACCCTCCCCACCGCACAGGCGTCGCAACTGATTTGGCACTCGCACCTGGCGGGCCATCCGTCGGATTATCTCGCGCTGCTTCAACGACATATCCGTGACTGCACGCACGCAGACCTGCAGCGCGCCGCTCAGCAGCTGAACCACGCCGCTGGTGGCTGGCACTGCGTGGCCAACGGCCCACACACAGCGAACGCTTGACCTCTCAATAACTGATCATTGCCGCCCCTGTAACAGCCTTTTTCCACCAAGACAGCGCTAACTTGAAAAGAATTAAGTAACATTCCCACGCACGCATCTGAACATCTCCGACAGGAGGTGGACTATATGTATTACTTGGTAGTAAACGTCCCATCCCTTCGTAGGAGTAAGAATATGACCTGGTCCAAACCTGCTTACACTGATCTGCGCATCGGTTTCGAAGTCACCATGTACTTCGCCAGCCGTTAATCCGCTGGGTATTACAACGCCTCGGTTCGCCCGGGGCGTTTTTGTTTTGAGCTTTGCTTGATGGAGCGACCATGTTTGTCCAGATCCTAGGTTCCGCCGCCGGCGGCGGTTTCCCGCAGTGGAACTGCAATTGCGTGAACTGCGCAGGCTTTCGTGACGGCAGCCTGCGGGCCCAAGCGCGCACCCAGTCGTCCATCGCGATTTCCGATGACGGCGTCAATTGGGTGCTGTGCAATGCCTCGCCGGATATTCGTGCGCAACTGCAAGGCTTCGCGCCCATGCAACCGGGCCGCGCCCTGCGTGACACCGGCATCAGCGCGATCATCCTGATGGACAGCCAGATCGACCACACCACCGGCCTGCTGAGCCTGCGCGAGGGCTGCCCGCATCAAGTGTGGTGCACCGACATGGTCCACGAGGACCTGAGCAGCGGCTTCCCGTTGTTCACCATGCTGACCCATTGGAACGGCGGCCTGGCCTGGAACCGTATCGAGCTGGATGCAAGCTTCACCATCCCGGCTTGCCCCAACCTGCGTTTCACTCCGCTGCCGTTGCGCAGCGCGGCGCCGCCCTACTCGCCGCACCGATTCGACCCACACCCGGGCGACAATATCGGTCTGATCGTCGAAGACCTGCGCACCGGCGGCAAACTCTTCTATGCCCCGGGCCTGGGCAAAGTCGACGCGCCATTGCTCGACATCATGGCAAGCAGCGATTGCCTGCTGGTGGACGGCACGATGTGGGACGACGATGAAATGCAGCGCCGTGGCGTCGGCACCCGTACCGGCCGCGAGATGGGCCACCTGGCACAGAGCGGCCCCGGCGGCATGCTGGAAGTGCTTGAGCAGTTGCCACAGCAGCGCAAGGTGCTTATCCACATCAACAACACCAACCCAATCCTCGACGAAGATTCCCCCGAGCGGGCCGAGCTGGCGCGGCGCAATGTGGAAGTGGCTTACGACGGCATGAGCATTGAATTGTAGGAGCAAGCGAAATGACTGATACACCGCTGACGCGCGACGCATTCGAACAGGCCCTGCGGGCCAAGGGCGCCTTCTATCATATTCATCACCCCTACCATGTGGCGATGTACGAAGGCCGCGCCACCCGCGAGCAGATCCAAGGCTGGGTTGCCAACCGCTTCTACTACCAGGTGAACATTCCGCTGAAGGACGCCGCAATCCTGGCCAACTGCCCGGACCGTGAAATCCGTCGCGAGTGGATCCAGCGCCTGCTCGACCACGACGGCGCGCCCGGCGAAGACGGCGGCATCGAAGCCTGGCTGCGCCTGGGCCAGGCCGTGGGTCTGGACCCCGACCAACTGCGTTCCCAGGAACTGGTACTGCCCGGCGTGCGCTTTGCGGTGGACGCTTACGTCAATTTCGCCCGCCGCGCCAGCTGGCAGGAAGCGGCCAGCAGCTCGCTGACCGAACTGTTCGCGCCGCAGATCCACCAGTCGCGCCTCGACAGCTGGCCACAGCATTACCCATGGATAGACCCGGCCGGCTACGAATACTTCCGTACCCGTCTGGGCCAGGCTCGCCGCGATGTGGAACACGGTCTGGCGATTACGCTGCAGCACTACACCACCCGTGAGGGCCAGGAGCGCATGCTGGAAATTCTCCAGTTCAAACTGGACATTCTGTGGAGCATGCTGGACGCCATGAGCATGGCCTATGAACTGAACCGCCCGCCGTATCATAGCGTGACCGACCAGCGGGTGTGGCATAAAGGGATCACCCTATGAGCTTTGATCGCAGCAAGACACCCACCTGGCGTCCGGGTTATCGATTCCAATACGAGCCGGCGCAAAAGGGTCACGTGCTGCTCTATCCCGAGGGCATGATCAAGCTCAACGACAGCGCGGCGTTGATCGGGGGGTTGATCGACGGAGAGCGCGACGTCGCGGCGATCATCGCCGAGCTGGATAAACAGTTCCCCGGCGTGCCAGAGCTGGGTGACGACATCGAGCAATTCATGGAGGTCGCCCGTGCAGAGCACTGGATTACCCTTGCCTGAGAAACCGCCGATTGGTCTGCCGCTTTGGCTGTTGGCTGAGCTGACCTATCGTTGCCCGCTGCAATGTCCGTACTGCTCCAACCCCCTGGACTTCGCCGAGCAGGGCAAGGAGCTGAGCACTGAGCAATGGTTCAAGGTGTTTCGCGAAGCCCGCGAGATGGGCGCCGCGCAACTGGGATTTTCCGGGGGCGAACCGCTGGTGCGCCAAGACCTTGCGGAGCTGATCGGCGAAGCGCGCAGGCTGGGGTTCTATACCAACCTGATCACCTCCGGCATCGGCCTGACCGAGCAGAAGATCAGCGACTTCAAGAACGCCGGTCTGGATCATATCCAGATCAGCTTCCAGGCCAGCGACGAACAGGTGAACAACCTGCTGGCCGGCTCGAAAAAAGCATTTGCGCAAAAGCTGGAAATGGCCCGCGCGGTAAAGGCGCATGGCTATCCGATGGTGCTGAACTTCGTCACCCATCGGCACAACATCGACAAGATCGACCGCATTATCGAGCTGTGCATCGCCTTGGAAGCGGATTTCGTCGAACTCGCCACCTGCCAGTTCTATGGCTGGGCGCAGCTCAATCGTGTGGGTCTGTTGCCGACTCAGGAGCAACTGGTACGCGCCGAGCGCATTACCAATGAATACCGCGCCAAGCTCGAAGCCGAAGGCCATCCGTGCAAATTGATCTTCGTAACGCCGGACTACTATGAGGAGCGCCCGAAAGCCTGCATGAACGGCTGGGGCAGTATCTTTCTGACGGTGACGCCGGACGGCACTGCGCTGCCTTGTCACGGCGCCCGACAAATGCCGGTGCAATTTCCCAATGTGCGCGACCATAGCATGCAGCACATCTGGTACGACTCTTTCGGTTTCAATCGCTTTCGCGGCTACGACTGGATGCCCGAGCCGTGTCGTTCATGCGATGAGAAGGAAAAAGACTTCGGTGGCTGCCGCTGCCAGGCGTTCATGCTCACGGGCGATGCCAGCAATGCCGATCCGGTGTGCAGCAAGTCCGAGCATCACGGCATCATCCTCGACGCACGGGAAGAAGCCGAACACGCCACCCAGACCATCGAGCAACTGGCCTTCCGCAACGAGCGCAACTCACGGCTCATCGCGAAAGGCTGAAGCCTCAACGCTTGGCGATGATATACACCGCATGGACGATGCCTGGGATGTAACCGCACAGGGTCAGCAGAATATTCAGCCAGAACGCGCCGCCGAAACCTACCTGCAGGAACACACCCAATGGCGGCAACAGAATGGCGATGATGATACGAATGAAATCCATGGGTCAGCTCCAATCAATCGGCTCGTGCGAGCCGTGTAGCTAATCGACCTTGGGTGTTCGTGAGGGTTCAGTGGATCTGGCACGAAGCCATGCGTTAACGATCAGGCAAAAAAAACACCCCCAGCCAAAAGAATCAGGCTGGGGGCGTTGCGTATACCGCGAGACGGTTCAGGAATTGGGGTTAAACGGCAATGCCTTTGCGGCACTGCAATTGCGCGGTGCGCACGCGGGAGAAGGCGCGGGCCAGGCGCAGGAGCATTTCGTCGATGTTGCCTTTGCTCACGGTCAGCGCGGGGGTGAAGCGCAGGCAGTCGGGCTGTGGCGCGGTGAGGATCAGTCCTTCATGTAATGCCGCGTTGACCACTGCATCCGCGGAGTCTTCCGACAACGTCAGCCCCCATAGCAGGCCGTGGCCGCGCACGGCGCCATGGTTATAGCGGTAAGCCAGGCGAGCCAGGCCTTCGCTCAGATAGAGGCCGGTCTCACGCACCTGCTCAAGAAAACCGTGTTCCAGCACGCTGTTGAGAACGGCGACACCGGCCGCCGCCATCAGCGCATTGCCATGATGGGTGCCTTCCAGCTCGCCGACATCGAAGCAGCACGCGTTGCCACGCGCCAGCAGCGCCGCCAATGGCACGCCGCCGCCTAGGCCCTTGCCCAGGGTGATGATGTCGGCGCGCACGCCATAGTGCTGCTCGGCCAGTAGTGTTCCGCAACGGCCGATGCCGGTTTGCACTTCGTCGAGGATCAGCAAAATCCCCAACTCCCGGCACAGCCGTTCGACGCCCTTGAGGTAGTGCTCGCTGGCGGGCACCACGCCGGCGCCCTGGATCGGCTCAAGCATGATCGCCACCGTCTGAGCGTCCACCGCCGCGTGCAATGCCGGCAAGTCGTTGAATGGCACATGACTGAAGCCTGGCAATTGCGGCTCAAAGCGGTTTTCCTGGGCGCCCGACGAGGCGGCGAGTGCCGCGAAGCTGCGGCCATGTCGAGCGTTGCTCGCACTGATAATGCGATAGGCCCCGCCGCGGTGCAGTTGGCCCCACTTACGCGCCAGTTTGATGGCCGCTTCACACGCCTCCGCGCCGCTGTTAAGCAGGTAGGCCTGGTCGCTGCCCGTGCGATGGCACAAGCGTTCGACCAAGTTGAGTTGCGCACGGTTGTGCAGGGCCATGCCGGGATTGATCAATGCCTGGGTCTGGTCGGCCAGGGCGTTGATCAACACCTGCGGGCTGTGACCAAGGCTGTTGGCAGCATTGCCCTGACTGAAATCCAGATAGGCGCGGTCGTCGCTGTCCCACAACCAAGAGCCCTGGCCGCGTACGAACACTTGCGGGGGCTTAGCGACGGTGGGCATCAGCGCATCACTGGACGGTTCATCGGGCGTCGAATCCAGTACCAAGTCATCCAGGCTAGGCGCGGGCCGGCGTAAGGTAAACAGATTCACACTTCACCCCCGACAGCAAGCGGACATTGTCCACTCACGACTTGGATATTTTTTGAGTTGCCTATGTAAACGCTATTAAAAAGAACGCTGCTCATTGCACGATCCGGCCCTGTAAGCCCTGCGAATAGGCGCTAGACTAGGCGCCTCGGCGGCCTTCGGCCATTTCGTTTTTCCAGCTTTTTCGATAAGCAAACCTTATGGATTTTAAGCAACTGCGTTATTTCGTCGCGGTGTATGAAGAAGGCCATGTGGGGCGGGCCGCAGAACGTCTCTCGATCTCCCAGCCGGCGCTGTCGCAGCAGATCCGCCATCTGGAACAGCACTTGGACGTCAGCCTATTCGAACGCAGCAGCAAACGCCTGCTGCCGACGCTGGCGGCGCACACGCTGTATAACCATGCACTGCCGCTGATTGATGGCATGCAACACGCCGTCGAAGCGTTGCGCAACTTCAAAGGCCAGGCATTGCGCACGTTGGCCATCGGCGTGCTGCAGACCGTGCATACCAGCCTGGTGCCACAGATGCTCGAACGGGTGCGCAAGGCCCAACCGCATCTGGTGGTGCAGATCTACGAATTGACCGGGCTGGAGATTGAACGGCGACTGCTCAACGGCTCGCTGGACATCGGCATCAGCTACCTGCCGCCGCGTCAGCCGGGGTTGCAAGGCGTGTTGCTGTACGAAGATGAGCTGAAGGTGGTGATCCCTGAGGATCATCCTTTGCGGGAATTCAAGAAAGTGTCGCTGAAACAGGCGGCTGAGTTGCCGATGTTGCTGCTGGGGGAAGAGTTTCAGATCCGACAAATCTGGCAAGGCCAACTTGCTAACCTCGGGCGGCGCCCGCAGGTACAGGCCGAACTCAATACCATGGTGGGGATTCTCGACAGCTTGCCGCACACCCGGTTGGCCACCGTGCTGCCGGGACGCTCCCAGGACGAACACAACAGTCAGTCACTGCTGTGGAAACCATTGAGCGAACCACGGGTGCCCTTGAAAGTCGGCCTGGTGTGTCGCGATGTGCAGCGCCAACAGGCAACGATGGCCTTGTTGCGCACCTTGCTCGAAGACGTGATGAATGCCCCGCAGACGCCCGCCTGACTTTTTCGCGGGCAAAAGAAAACCCCGCCGAAGCGGGGCTTTGCAGACTGTTTCCCTGACATCCATTTCACTCCGCCGTCCTGGCAGAATCCTACGTGTCCGTGTTGTTGCTTTGCGCTTCCTGCGCGACGTCCATGTGAAGTAGATTATCGATGGATCCAATGTGGCGATAGAGGACGATTAGCAGCACGTCATGTAAGAGATTGCTTACACGCCCTCCAAGCCTTTAGAACTGGGCTTCATCCAGCAAAAATAGCGATTCGCTACCGGCTTTTACCGACGCACACAACGAGTGGATACGCGGCAGCAGGCGCGCAAAGTAGAAGCGTGCAGTGCCCAGTTTGCTGGCGTAGAAGTCGTCCTCGGTTTCCTTGCCCCATGCGGCCTTGGCCATGCGTGCCCACATATAGGCATAGGCCATGTAACCAAACGCATGCAAATACTCCACCGACGCCGCGCCGATTTCGTTCGGGTTGGTTTTGGCGCGATCAAGCACCCAGGCCGTCAGCTCATCCAGGTTATCCACCGCCGTATTCAGCGGACGGATGAACTCGCCCAGCTCAGCCCCGGCTGTCGCGGTGAACTGGCGAACCTCGTCGGCGAACAAACGATAGAACGCGCCGCCGCTGCCAACGATCTTGCGCCCCATCAAGTCCAGGGCCTGGATGCCATTGGTGCCTTCGTAGATTTGGGTGATGCGCACATCGCGCACCAATTGTTCCTGGCCCCATTCGCGAATGTAGCCATGGCCGCCAAACACTTGCTGACCCAGCACGGTGGTTTCCAGGCCCAAGTCGCTGAGGAACGCCTTGGCCACCGGCGTGAGCAAGGCCACCAGGTTGTCGGCGCGCTCGCGGGCGAGGGCATCGTCGCTGAACTTGGCGATATCCAATTGGGTGGCTACGTAGGTAGAGAACGCACGGCCACCTTCGTTCGACGCTTTCATGGTCAGCAGCATGCGACGCACGTCGGGATGGACGATGATCGGGTCGGCCACTTTGTCCTTGGCCTGGGCGCCGGTCGGCGCACGGCTTTGCAAGCGGTCACGCGCGTACTCGATGGCGTTCTGGTAGGAACGCTCACCGGACGCCAACCCCTGAATGCCTACGCCCAGACGCTCGTAGTTCATCATGGTGAACATCGCCGCCAGACCACGGTTAGGCTCGCCCACCAAATAACCCACGGCTTCGTCGAAGTTCATCACGCAGGTAGCGGACGCCTGGATGCCCATCTTGTGTTCGATGGAGCCGCAGCTCACTGGGTTACGCGCGCCCAGGCTGCCATCGGCATTGACCATAAACTTAGGCACCAGGAACAGCGAGATGCCCTTGGGACCGGCCGGCGCATCGGGCAACTTGGCCAACACCAGGTGGATGATGTTTTCGGTCAGGTCGTGCTCGCCGCCGGTGATAAAGATTTTGGTCCCGCTGACCTTGTAGGAACCGTCCGCCTGCGGCTCGGCCTTGGTGCGGATAATCCCCAGGTCGGTACCGGCATGGGCTTCGGTGAGGCACATGGAACCGGCCCACTCGCCGGAATACATCTTCGGCAGGTAGGTGGCTTTCAAGTCTTCGTTGGCGTGGGTCGCGATCGACACGCAGGCGCCGGAGGTCAGCATTGGGTACAGGCCGAACGCCAGGCTCGACGAGTTGATCATCTCTTCAACCTGGGCCGACACCGCCTTGGGCATGCCCATGCCGCCAAACGCGGGGTCGCCACCCACGCCCACCCAGCCGCCTTCGGCGTAGGTTTTATAGGCCTGTGGGAATCCATCCGGCGTCGATACCACCGTGTCCGCCCAGCGGCAACCTTGCTCATCGCCGCCGCGGCTGAGCGGGGCGATGCATTTGGCGGTGACTTTGCCGGCTTCTTCGAGGATCGCCTCAACGGTTTCGGCATCTACGCTGTCTGCCAACGCCGGCAACTGAGCCCAGGTGTTGGCGACGTCGAACACTTCGTTGAGGACGAAGCGCATATCCCGCAGCGGCGCTTTGTAATCAGCCATGGCAAACCTCGTTAGAACGTAAAAAGTGATTCGGTAGGATCGGTTTTACAGGCCCCGAGTGTAACCGAACAACTTTTGAGACACATAGGGTCTGCTTGTGACTGACAAGTATTTTTAAGTCACCCCAGCATAAATGCCTCCGCAGGCAGACTCATCAGGCACTCACTGCCCGCCTCCACCGCCGCGCGATGGGTGATGGTGCGCGGCAACAGGCGTTTGAAGTAGAACTCGCAGGTGGCCAGCTTGGCCTTGGCGAACTCGCCGTCGCTGTGGGACTGCGCGGCAATGGCCATGCGTAGCCACAAGTAGGCGAGGATGATGTACCCGCTGTACATCAAGTAATCCACAGCCGCCGCCCCCACTTCGTCCGGGTTCTTCATCGCGGCCATGCCCACCTTGGTGGTTAACTCGCCCCATTCCTGGTTCAACTGATTGAGCTGCGCCACATACCCCTTGAGCTGCGGGTGCTCGGCATTCGCAGCGCAGAACTTATGCACGATCTTGGTAAACCCACGCAACAACTTACCTTGGCTGCCCAGCACCTTACGGCCCAGCAGGTCGAGGGCCTGGATGCCGTTGGTGCCTTCGTAGATCGGCGCGATTCGCGCATCCCGCGCCAGTTGCTCCATGCCCCATTCGCGGATGTAGCCGTGGCCGCCGAAGATCTGCATGCCGAGGTTGGTCACCTCCAGGCCGGTATCGGTCATGAAGGCTTTGCAGATCGGTGTGAGGAAGGCCAACAGGTCTTCGGCCTCCTGGCGCTGGGCGGCGTCGTCGCCCAGGTGGGCGGTGTCCAGCAGTTGCGCGGTGAAATAGGCCAGCGCCCGATTACCTTCGTTGAAGGCCTTCATGGTCAACAGCATGCGTCGCACGTCGGCGTGCACGATGATCGGGTCGGCAGGCTTGTCCGGGGCCTTGGGGCCGGTCAGAGAACGCATTTGCAGGCGGTCATTGGCGTACTTGATCGCGCCCTGGAAACTCGCCTCGCCATTGCACAGCCCCTGCATGCCGGTGCCCAGGCGCGCGTGGTTCATCATGGTGAACATGCAGTTGAGGCCTTTATTGGCCTCGCCGATCAGAAAGCCTTTGGCGCCGTCGAAGTTCAGCACGCACGTAGCCGAGGCCTTGATGCCCATCTTGTGTTCGATGGAGCCGCAGTGCACCGCATTACGCTCGCCGGAATCGGCGTGGAACTTGGGCACGATAAACAACGAAATACCTTTGGTACCCGCCGGTGCGTCCGGCAGTTTGGCCAGCACCAGGTGGATGATATTGGCGCTCAGATCGTGCTCGCCGGCCGAAATGAAAATCTTGCTACCGGTGACGGCGTAGCTGCCGTCCGCCTGGGGCACGGCGCGGGTCTTGATCAGGCCCAGGTCGGTGCCGCAGTGGGCTTCGGTCAGGCACATGGTGCCGGTCCATTCGCCGGCGGTGAGTTTGCTCAGGTAGGTGTCTTTCTGTTCGGCGGTGCCATGGGCGTGGATCGCCGACATGGCGCCGTGAGTCAAGCCGGGGTACATGCCCCACGACGTATTGCTGGAGCCGATCATCTCGCTGAGCACCAGGCCCAGTGATTGCGGCAAGCCTTGACCGCCGTAGGCCGGGTCGGCCGCGACGCCGTGCCAGCCACCTTCCACGTACTGGGCGAACGCTTCTTTGAAGCCCTTGGGTGTGGTCACAACACCATTGTCGAAATGGCAGCCCTCTTCATCACCGCTACGGTTGAGCGGCGAGAGCACGTTCTCGCAGAATTTCGCACCTTCTTCGAGGATGGCACTGACCATGTCCGGGCTGGCGTCCGTCGCGCCCAATGCCGCGTAGTGACCGTGGAAATCAAACACGTTGTCGATCAAAAAGCGCATGTCGCGCAGGGGAGCTTTGTACTCAGGCATGGCGATGTCTCCAGCGGCAGATCGCTCCAACCTACCGCCGGCCTGCACGCCGTTCAATCACTGTAGGGCCGCTGAATACACCGCCATTACTCAACCGGCAGCGCTCTGCATGCGTACCGCGCCACGGCGGTTCTGGCCGGCCGCGATTACGCAGTTACGTCCCGCGCCCTTGGCCGCGTACAGCGCCTGGTCGGCGGATTTGAGCACTTCTTCCGGCGTGCGTTGCTCCACCTGGCGCTCGGCCACACCGATGCTGACCGTCACTGAGACACTCGACGCCCCGCTACCCGCCCGACGTTGACGGCCCTGTTGGTCATCCTGAGGACGGTCCGCGTTGCGCAGCTTGATATCGTAGTTGGCGACGATCTCGCGGATCTCCTCCAAGTGCGGCAGGCACTCATCCAGGGTCTTGCCGGCGAATACCACGGCAAACTCTTCCCCGCCGTAACGGTACGCGCGCCCGCCGCCGTTGACCTTGGACAGCTTGCTCGCCACCAGGCGCAACACCTGATCGCCCACATCATGGCCGTGGGTGTCGTTGAAGCGCTTGAAGTGATCGACGTCGGTCATCGCCAGCACATAGTTGCGCCCCAGGCGCTGCATGCGCTCGTTGAGGGCCCGCCGCCCGGGCAGGCCGGTCAACTCGTCACGGAATGCCATTTGATATGCCTCATGGGCCACGCCGGCGGCGATCATCAACATGACCTGGCTGCACATGATGTTCAGGGTGAACGGCAGGATGAACGTTTGCGGCAGCATCCAGAACAACCCCATCACGCCCACCAATTGCGCCGCATGCAGCGGACGCGGCTGGTACCAGTACTGCGCGGCAAGGGTGACGAAACCAATCAGAAACATCGGGTATGACAGTTGAATCAGGCTCATCCAGCTGCCATGCAGCGCCGGCCAGCGAATTTCCGCCAGCCAGTTCAGCAGCGCCTGGGGATAACTTTGCTCCAAGGCCAGCGCGACACTGCCGACGGCCAGCAGCACGGCGCAGCGTGCGACAAAGTCGCGGAACAGATGGGTTTTTTCCTGCCACAGCGCATAAATGCTGAACAGCAACGGCAACAACAGGCAGCACAGATGAAACACCACCGCCGCGTCTTCGCGCACGCGGCCGTTATCGCGGTAGTAATCGGTCTGGGTATCGAGCAGGAAGTAAGCGACGTACACCGTGATCATCAGAAACAGTTCGCGCTGACGGCGGTACACCGCGCAATACGAGCCGCCGAGCAACAGCACCAGGGTAGGCAACACGTTGAACAGCGACGTGAAGAAGACGTTGAGGTCCTTGACGTACGCAGCCGAGAGCCCGGCCAGTAAAAGCAGCAACGAAGGAAGGAAATGGCTGAAACGTACAGCGGACACGCGTGACAAGGGTAAAGCTCCGACCCGCAAAAAGTAATGGCACTTTGCCGTAGCGCAAACAGTTAAGCACACCTTGCGCGGGATGCGTCACATTGCCATCACTGTAACGGCAGCCAGGCTCAATCCCTGAGCGCTGAGCTGCGTTTTTTAACCGTCGAAAAAAAACCGCCGCAGCCTTTGGGCTGCGGCGGTTTCCAAGAAACCCGGTAAGGCTTAGTAAGCCAGGCCGAAGTTTTCTTCTTTCATGTCCATCAGGTTGCTGGCGCCCGACAGCATGGTCGCCACGTGGGTACGAGTACGCGGCAGGATGCGCTGGAAGTAGAAGCGCGCGGTCTGCAACTTGGCGGTATAGAACGCCTCGTCGGTAGTCCCGGCGGCCAGCTTTTCAGCGGCAACCCGTGCCATATCGGCCCAGAAGTAAGCCAGGCAGGCGTAGCCGGAGTACATCAGGTAGTCCACCGACGCGGCCCCGACTTCTTCACGGTCTTTCATCGCCGCCATGCCGACCTTCATGGTCAGTTCGCCCCACTCTTTGTTCAATGCCGCCAGCGGTGCGACAAACTCGCTGACCGCTTCGTTGCCTTCGTTGGCCTGGCAGAACTTGTGCACGATCTTGGTAAAGCCCTTGAGCGCTTCGCCTTGAGTCATCAGCACTTTACGGCCCAGCAGGTCCAGGGCCTGGATGCCGGTGGTACCTTCGTACAGCATCGAAATGCGGCTGTCGCGAACGTTCTGCTCCATGCCCCACTCGGCGATGAAGCCATGGCCGCCGTAGATCTGCACACCGTGGTTGGCGGATTCAAAACCGACTTCGGTCATGAACGCCTTGGCGATCGGGGTCATAAAGGCCAGCAGGCCATCGGCCTGTTTCTTGGCTTCGTCGTCGGTGCCGTACTTGACGATGTCCACTTGCTTGGCGGTGAAGTACACCATCGCACGGTTGCCTTCGGCGAAGGCTTTCATGGTCAGCAGCATGCGACGCACGTCAGGGTGCACGATGATCGGGTCGGCGGCCTTGTCCGGCGCTTTCGGGCCCGTCAGGGAACGCATTTGCAGGCGATCGCGAGCGTATTTCAGGCCGCCCTGGAAGCCGATCTCGGCGTGGGCCAGGCCTTGCAGCGCGGTGCCCAGGCGAGCGGTGTTCATAAAGGTGAACATGCAGTTCAGGCCTTTGTTCGCCGGGCCGATCAGGAAACCGGTGGCCGCGTCGAAGTTCATCACGCAAGTGGCGTTACCGTGGATGCCCATCTTGTGTTCCAGGGAACCACAGCTCACCGCGTTGCGCTGGCCGATGGTGCCATCGGCATTCGGCAGGAACTTGGGCACGATAAACAGCGAGATGCCTTTGGTGCCGGCCGGCGCGTCCGGCAGGCGGGCCAGCACGATGTGCACGATGTTATCGGCCATGTCGTGTTCACCGGCCGAGATGAAGATCTTGGTGCCGGAGACTTTGTAGGAGCCGTCGGCCTGTGGCTCGGCCTTGGTGCGCAGCATGCCCAGGTCGGTGCCGCAGTGCGGCTCGGTCAGGCACATGGTGCCGGTCCATTCGCCCGACACCAGCTTGGTCAGGTACGCCTCTTGTTGCTCGGGCGTGCCGTGCTCGGAAATGGTGTTCATGGCGCCATGCGACAGGCCTGGGTACATGCCCCACGACCAGTTGGCTTCGCCGACCATCTCGCTGACTGCCAGGCCCAGGGATTCCGGCAGGCCTTGGCCGCCGTGCTCCACGTCGTGGGCCAGGCTTGGCCAGCCGCCTTCGACGAACTGTTTGTAGGCTTCTTTGAAACCGGTTGGGGTTTTAACGCCCGACTCACTCCAGGTGCACCCTTCCAGGTCGCCCACGCGGTTCAGCGGTGCCAGTACTTGCTCACAAAACTTGGCGCCTTCTTCAAGGATGGCGTCGACCATGTCCGGGGTAGCGTCCTGGCAAGCCGGCAGGCTCTGATAGTGCGCTTCATAGCCAAGCAGTTCGTCACGAACGAAGCGAATATCACGCAAGGGGGCCTTGTAGTCAGGCATAGCGATAAACCTCTGCTGATGTATCTGGAATGAACAACCGCGTGGATGAACTGTGGCGGTCAAACAGGTGTTTGAAACATACGTTTACGACCTGGGGATGTCAAGCACCGCTCGGATGCCGTTTGTCATGACGGGCATCAATGCCACGCACGGCAATGCCTGCGGCGCGACGCCACAGGGAGTGAGTGTAGGAAATCATTACGCAAGACTCGCGGTGAGCGAACTGGTGCGCGTCGAACTGAGGGCAGCCACGATTGTGACCGCCCCACTAGATCGGGAGGGATTAGGTATTCAGATGTCGAGCTGCTACGCAGGCCCGCTCAACAGAAAAAGTGCGGGCTAAGCGTAGGTGTCGATCAACGTACCGAGCATTTCATCCGAAGCCTTGGCGACTTTGACACCCAGCTCCACCTGAAACTTACCCTCGGCCATTTCGACCATATTGCTCGCCGAGTTGGACGGCTGGGCCCGGTCGTTGGCGCGCAGCCGGTCAACCTGTGCATCCGAAGGCTGAGTCGTTGCGGCGCTGGCGATTTTACCGGCGGCCTGGTCGACGCGGTTCTGCCCCGTCTGAATGGTGCTCAGGCCCGAATAAAACGCACTGCTTCCTGAGATTTCCATGGCGTTAACCTGCCTTTAGAGAATCGTGAGCCCCGATTGAACCAGAGATCGTGGCAAAACACCCGTCAATAACACTAATGGCACAATGCCTTGCTGATAGCCAAAATCAGTCAAGCAGGTCCAATTGCAGGTAGTCGGCTACTGCCTCAGCCGTGGGCTGCTTGAGCTTGGGCACGCGCCCCAGGCATGGCGCGGGCAAGCGTTCGGCGAGGGTGGCAAGGTTTTCTTCCAGACGGGAGGTCTTGGGGTCGATGATATTGGCCACCCATCCCGCCAGCGGCAAACCGTCCCGCGCAATGGCTTCGGCGGTCAGCAAGGCATGGCTGATACAGCCCAGGCGCACGCCGACCACCAGGATCACCGGCAGCTTGAGCGCAATGGCCAGATCAGAAAGGTTGGCCTGGTCGGTCAATGGCACGCGCCAGCCGCCAGCCCCTTCGATCAAGGTGAAATCGGCCTGCCGCGCCAAAACCTGTTGCATGGGTTTGAGCAGCGATTGCACCGTCAGCGCAACGCCCGCCTCCCGCGCGGCCAGATGCGGAGCGATGGCCGGTTCGAACGCCAGTGGGTTGACCTCGGCGTAACTCAGCGGCACCGAGCACTCGGCCAATAGCGCCAACGCATCGGCATTGCGCAGACCCTTGCTCGTCACGCTACACCCGGACGCCACCGGCTTGCCCGCCGCCGTGCTCTTGCCGGCCTGCCGGGCCGCGTGTAGCAGGCCGGCGGCGACGGTGGTCTTGCCGACATCGGTATCGGTGCCGGTAATGAAATAAGCGGCGCTCATAGAGGCTTCTCCAGTACGGCATACACCACTTGGTAAGTCGCCGGCAGGCCCTGGGCCTGACGGAACTGCTCATACGCCTGGATCAGTGCAGCAACGCGCGCGCGGCCCGTCAAGCCGCCAGGCCGACCGGGGTTCAGATTGTGCGCACCGAGCGCCTTGAGTTCATGGGTCAGGCTGCGCACGTCCGGGTAGTGCAGCACGTGAGGCTGGCGTTCCAGGCACCGCACACGCAAACCGCTGGCGTCGCACAGTTGCCGATACGCGTCGAAGGTGCGGAATCGATTGACGTGCACCAGACCATCGGCGGCGCGCCAGCTTTCGCGCAGTTCCTCCAAGGTCCCCACGCACAGACTGGCGAACGCCAGCACCCCGCCCGGCTGCAACACGCGGTGGGCCTCGCTGAGCACCGCATCGAAATGAGCACACCATTGCACCGCCAGGCTGGAAAAAATCAGCCCGCAGCTTTCATTCTTCAGCGGCAGCCGTTCAGCATCTCCGGCGATGAAATGCGCCGCGCCGCCCAATGGCCGCGCGTGATTGAGCATACCTTCTGCGATATCCAACGCCACGCCGTGGCTGTCGGGCAACCGCTCACCCAACGCTCGACTGAAATAACCGGTGCCGCAGCCCATATCCAGCCAGCGCGCTGGTGCGATACCGGCCGGCAAACGCGCCAGTAATTCGCCGCCCACCGCCCGTTGCAACTCGGCAACGCTGTCGTAGCTGGCCGCCGCGCGAGAGAAAGACGCCGCTACCTGGCGTTTGTCCGGCAAAGCGCCGGGCAGCGGGGGAAGGGATAAATCAGTCATCTACGCACTCATGCAAAAAAGCCTGGATGGCCGCCGCAACACCGTGGGGGTCTTCCAGAAGAAAAGCGTGGCCGGCCTGTTCAATCAGGCCGATTTCGACATCGGGCAGCAGGGCCAGCAGTTCGCTGGCGGCTTCGGCGGGCACCAACTCGTCCAGGCCGCCAAACAGGTGCAATTGCGGCCCGCGATAGGCCAGCAACGCATCGCGGGTGTCCAATTGCGCGAGCACTTCAAGGCCGGTCATCAATACGGTGGAAGGCGTAATCGGCGCACCACTGACCAACAAGCGCGCCAGACCGCGCGGGTCGTCGGCGCCCTTGGCACACAACAGGCCGAAGCGTTTGAGGGTGACCTGGGAGTCGGCGTGGCAACCGGCGAGGAAGGCATCGAACGTTTCGGCGGGCATCGCGCTGGGCCAGTGGTCATGGGCGACAAAACAAGGGTTGCTCGCCAGCGTCAGGAGCCCGCAGCAACGCGTGCCGCGCCGGGCGGCCAGCTCAGCGGCGAGCATTCCACCGAGGGACCAACCGCCCAGCCAGGCGTTGTCCGGCAGCGTGGCGTCGAGTTCGTCGAGCCACTCATTCAGGTCGCTGGAGTCCAGCGCAGGCAGCGGTTCGATATGCACCTGCAAGTGCTCATCCAAGCCACGCAAGGCAGCGGCCAACGGCTCCAGCGGTGAAACGCCTAGGCCCCAGCCCGGCAGCAAGATCAATCGATCACGCATGCTCGGGCTCCCGCAAACACGCTTCCAACGCCTCTAGCAATTGCTGCACCTGCGCCGCAGTGTGGGCGGCGGTTAGCGTCACACGCAAACGCGCGCTGCCGGCGGGCACGGTGGGCGGGCGGATCGCGGTGACCATCAGGCCGCGCTCGCGCAGCATCCGGGACAAGCGCATCGCCTTGGCGCTGTCGCCGATCAGGATCGGCTGGATCGGCGTAAAGCTGGGCATCAAGTCCAAACCTAGCTGCTCGGCCCCCGCACGGAATTGACGGATCAGCGCGTCAAGGTACTCGCGGCGCCAGTGTTCGGTGCGCAGCAGCTCCAGGCTTTTCAACGTGGCGCAGGCCAGCGCGGGCGGTTGGCTGGTGGTGTAGATGTACGGCCGGGCGAACTGGATCAGGCTCTCGATCAGGTCATCACTGCCCGCCACAAACGCACCGGCGGTGCCGAACGCTTTGCCCAGGGTGCCGACCAGTACCGGCACATCGTCCTGGCTCAGGCCGAAATGCTCGACAATCCCGCCGCCGTTGGCGCCCAGTGGGCCGAAGCCGTGGGCGTCATCCACCATCAGCCAGGCGCCTTTGGCTTTGGCGGCGCGGGCCAGTGCGGGCAGGTCCGCGAGATCGCCGTCCATGCTGAACACCCCGTCGGTCACTACCAGGGTGTTGCCGGTGGCTTTTTCCAGGCGCGTGGCCAGGCTGGAGGCGTCGTTATGCAGGTAACGATTGAACCGCGCCCCGGACAACAGCCCCGCATCCAGCAACGACGCATGGTTGAGGCGGTCTTCAAGCACGGTATCGCCCTGCCCCACCAGCGCCGTAACCGCGCCGAGGTTGGCCATGTAGCCGGTGGTAAACAGCAGTGCCCGTGGGCGACCGGTCAGGTCGGCCAGGGCCTCTTCCAGTTCATGGTGCGGCGTGGCATGGCCGACCACCAAGTGCGAAGCGCCACCGCCTACGCCCCAGCGTGCTGCACCAGCGCGCCAGGCTTCGATCACCTGCGGGTGATTGGCCAGGCCCAGGTAATCGTTGTTACAGAACGCAAGCAAGGGTTGGCCGTCGACCACCACCTGCGGGCCCTGAGGGCTGTCGAGCAGAGGCCGTCGGCGATAAAGGTGTTGGGCACGGCGGGCAGCGAGGCGCGCGGCGAGATCGAAAGACATGCTGGCCTCGGTTTGGCAGGTTTAACTCGGTCAAAATGTGAGAGGGCGCTTGCTCCCGATGAGGGTGTGCCAGCCAGTGCATGTAATGACTGACCCACCGCTATCGGGGGCAAGCCCCCTTCCACATTTGGATCGCACTTCAATTAAACGACGGCGTTGTAGAACTGCTCGCTGCTTTTCTGCTCCACCAATGCCTGTTCGATCGCCGCCTGATGCACCTCGTCGGCGTGCTCTTCGCGAGCCTCCGGCTGGATGCCCAGGCGCGCGAACAGTTGCATGTCCTTGTCGGCCTGCGGGTTGGCGGTGGTCAGCAGTTTGTCGCCGTAGAAGATCGAGTTGGCGCCGGCAAAAAACGCCAGGGCCTGCATCTGCTCGTTCATGGCTTCGCGGCCGGCCGACAAGCGCACATGGGATGTAGGCATCAGGATGCGCGCCACCGCCAGCATGCGAATAAAGTCGAACGGGTCGATGTCATCGGCGTTTTCCAGCGGCGTACCGGCCACCTTCACCAGCATGTTGATCGGCACCGACTCGGGATGCTCCGGCAGGTTGGCCAGTTGGATCAGCAGGTTGGCGCGGTCGTCGAGGGACTCGCCCATGCCGAGGATGCCGCCGGAACAGATCTTCATCCCCGACTCGCGCACGTAGGCCAGGGTCTGCAGACGCTCGCTGTAGGTGCGGGTGGTGATGATCGAGCCGTAGAACTCTGGCGAGGTGTCGAGGTTGTGGTTGTAATAGTCGAGGCCCGCCTCGGCCAAAGCGGCGGTCTGGTCCTGATCGAGACGACCGAGGGTCATGCAGGTCTCCAGGCCCATGGCCTTGACGCCTTTGACCATCTGCAGCACGTAGGGCATGTCTTTGGCCGACGGGTGCTTCCACGCGGCGCCCATGCAGAACCGGGTCGAGCCGATGGCCTTGGCGCGCGCGGCCTCTTCGAGGACCTTCTGCACTTCCATCAGCTTTTCTTTTTCCAGGCCGGTGTTGTAGTGGCCCGACTGCGGACAATATTTGCAATCTTCCGGGCAGGCGCCGGTTTTGATCGACAGCAGGGTCGACACTTGCACGCGGTTGGCGTCGAAATGCGCGCGGTGCACGGTCTGCGCCTGGAACAACAGGTCATTGAAGGGCTGCACGAATAGCGCTTTGACTTCGGCTAACGACCAGTCGTGACGCAAGTGGGCAGTGGTGCTGGCGCTCATGGGCGGTTCCTTGATTATGCTTTGGCAAACGCTGTGGGCAGGCAATACCCACAGGCACGACACGGATGCTCGGCATATTTAAGGAAGATTCATGCACTGTCAACTTGGATACAAACACCAGGTTTACAACTGGTTAAAAAACGAACACAGCTGTTTAATCTGCGATGAAACCACCGAATCAGCGCTTTGTGTGTGCAACGTCTGCGAAACCGAATTGCCGTGGCTGCTGGACCAGTGCGATGTCTGCGCCCTGCCCTTGCCGATGGAAGGGCTGACCTGCGGTCAATGCCAGAAAAAGCCGCCTGCGTTTAAACAGGTGATCGCGCCCTGGTCCTACAGCTTTCCGGTCGACAGCCTGATCAGCCGCTTCAAGCACCAGGCACGCTGGCCGTTGGGGCACATGCTCGCACGACTGCTCGCGCAGCATGTGCAGCACCGCTTCGACAACACTGACCTGGCGCGCCCCGACTGCCTGCTGCCGGTGCCCCTGGCCCGCAAGCGCCTGCGCGAACGGGGCTACAACCAGGCATTGATGCTTGCGCGCTGGCTCAGCCAAGACCTGGGCATCGCCCACGATGAACAGCTGTTGCTACGCCCCCATGAAACCCTTGCGCAACAGGCCCTCGACGCCAAAACCCGCCAGCGCAATCTGCGCGGCGCCTTCGCCCTTTGCGCCAATGCCCAGGTGCAGGGCCGCCATTTTGCCCTGGTGGACGACGTGCTCACCACCGGCGCGACGGCCCATAGCCTGAGCCGCCTGTTGATCAGTGCCGGCGCCCGCCAGGTCGATGTGTATTGCCTGGCCCGCACGCCCAAGCCCGGCGGCTGACTTGACGGCGCTCGGTCTTGCCCGCAACGTTCGGTCGATCCCACTCAAGCGTATTGCCATGCCTTTGCCGACGCCCCTCAGCCAGCACATCATCCGCCGCCCCCAACGCATCGCGTTGCTGGCCCATATTGCCGAACAAGGCTCGATCACCCGCGCCGCCAAAAGCGCCGGCCTGAGCTACAAGGCCGCGTGGGACGCCATCGATGAACTGAACAACCTCGCGCAAAAGCCCTTGGTTGAACGCAATGTCGGCGGCAAAGGCGGTGGCGGCGCCAAGCTGACCATGGAGGGCGAGCGGGTGTTGCGCCTATATCAGCGCCTGCAAGCGCTACAGGCCCAAGTGCTGGCCTCGGACGAAGCCGCCAGTGACTTCAACCTGCTCGGCCGCCTGATGCTGCGCACCAGCGCGCGCAACCAGTTGCATGGCCGCGTGGACGCCATTGAGGCCCAGGGGCGCAATGACCTGATCCACCTGCGTCTGGCCGGCGGTGTGACAGTGAAAGCGCAAATCACCCACGAAAGCACGCAACGGCTGGAACTGGAACCGGGCGTGGAAACCGTCGCCTTGATCAAGGCCGGCTGGCTGGAACTGCTTGCGGTCGATCAACCCGCAACACCTGGAAACAATTGCCTGAGTGGCTTGATCGACACCGTTCTCGACGCCGACGACGGCCCCAGCGAAGTGCGCATCAGCCTGCCCAATGGCCTGGTGCTCTGCGCTTTAGCGCAGACCAACGCACTTGCCGCATTGGGCGCGACGGTCGGCCAACCGATCCAGGTGCAATTCGCGCCGAGCCAGGTGTTGCTGGGGACGCCGGTGTAAGCGGCAGCTTTCTTCAAACTGCAACAATTTCGTCACGGCGGCTGCTTAAGGTGTTGGCAAAAAGCACTCAAGGAGCCCGAGATGAGCCTGTTAGAAGAGAACCAAGCCACCGACCTCGAACAGATGGTCGGCCTGACCCGCCGCCGCTTTATCGGGGCCGGCGCCCTGTGCGGCGCCGCGATGTTCCTGGGCGGCAACCTGCTCAGCCGCAGCGCGCTGGCGGTCAATGCTGCCAACGCCAGCCCACTGCTGGGGTTCGACAGCATCGCCGCCGCCACCAGCGACACCATCAGCCTGCCGCCAGGCTACAGCGCCTCGGTGCTGATCAGTTGGGGCCAGCCGCTGCACAAGAATGCGCCGGCCTTCGACCCGTCCGGCAATGGCACAGCGGAGGCGCAGGAGCAGCAGTTCGGCGACCACAACGACGGCATGAGCCTGTTCCCGTTCCCCGGCGACAACAACCGCGCGCTGATGGCGATCAATAACGAATACACCAACTATCGCTACCTCTACGCCCACGGCGGCGCGCCGCAATCGGCCGAAGAGGTGCGCAAGGCCCAGGCCAGCGAAGGCGTGTCGGTGATCGAAATTCGGCGCAAGGGCGACACCTGGCAGTTCGTTCAGGACTCACGCTACAACCGCCGCATCCACGGCAACACGCCGATCCGCCTGAGCGGCCCCGCCGCCGGCCATGACTGGTTGAAGACCAGCGCCGACAAGTCCGGCAAGAAAGCCCTCGGCACCTTCCAGAACTGCGCCAACGGCATGACCCCCTGGGGTACCTACCTGACCTGTGAAGAAAACTTCACCGATTGCTTCGGTAGCAGCAACCCGCAGCAAGCCTTCGACGCCGGGCAGAAGCGCTACGGCGTGGTGGCGGCCAGCAAGGACATCAACTGGCACCTGCACGACCCGCGCTTCGACATGGCCAAGAACCCCAACGAACTCAATCGCCATGGGTGGGTGGTGGAAATCGACCCCTTCGACCCGCAATCCACCCCGGCCAAACGCACCGCCCTCGGCCGCTTCAAGCACGAGAACGCGGCGCTGGCGCAGACCCGCGACGGTCGTGCTGTGGTGTACATGGGCGACGACGAGCGCGGTGAATTCATCTACAAGTTCATCAGCCGCGACAAGATCAATCACAAGAACCCCAAGGCCAACAAGGACTTGCTCGACCACGGCACGCTGTACGTGGCGATCTTCGACGCGGGCGACGGCAACGCCGATCATCCTCGCGGCAAGGGCCAGTGGGTCGAGTTGACCCACGGCAAAAACGGCATCGACGCCAGCAGCGGTTTTGCCAGCCAGGCCGAAGTGCTGATCCACGCGCGCCTGGCCGCCAGCGTGGTCAAAGCTACGCGTATGGACCGTCCGGAATGGATCGTGGTCAGCCCCACCGACGGCCAGGTCTATTGCACCCTGACCAACAACGCCAAACGCGGTGAGGACGGCCAGCCGGTGGGCGGGCCTAACCCGCGCGAGAAAAACGTCTACGGCCAGATCCTGCGCTGGAAGGCCAATGCCGACGACCACGGCGCCGACGACTTCAGTTGGGACCTGTTCGTGGTGGCCGGTAACCCAGCGGTACACGCCGGCGCACCCAAGGGCGGCTCGTCGAATATCAACCCGCAGAACATGTTCAACAGCCCCGACGGCCTGGGCTTCGATAAAGCTGGACGTCTGTGGATTCTCACCGACGGCGACTACAGCAACAGCGGCGACTTCGCCGGCATGGGCAACAACCAGATGCTCTGTGCCGATCCAAACACTGGGGAAATTCGTCGTTTCATGGTGGGGCCGGTGGCGTGTGAAGTGACCGGCATCAGCTTCGCGCCGGACCAGAAAACCCTGTTCGTGGGCATTCAGCATCCGGGCGAAACCGGTGGCTCGACCTGGCCGGAGCACTTGCCCAACGGTAAGCCGCGTTCGTCGGTGCTGGCCATTCGGCGCGATGACGGCGGCATCGTCGGCGCCTGACACGGCCTTATCGGGGGCAAGCCCCCTCCCACATTTTGACAGGTGACTGCCTTCAAAGATGGGAGGGGCGTGCGCCCGATGACAATGGCACAGTCGCCCCCTATCTCCAGCCGCGTGCGTTACCATACCCGGCCGGACGCGGCGCCCTGCTGCGCGCAGGAGTTCGCATGGCCCACCCGTTTGAAACACTCACCCCCGATCTGGTGCTCGACGCCGTCGAAAGCATCGGTTTCCTCAGCGACGCCCGCGTGCTGGCACTCAACAGCTACGAAAACCGCGTCTATCAAGTGGGCATCGAAGACTCCGAGCCACTGATCGCCAAGTTCTACCGGCCCCAGCGCTGGACCAACGAAGCGATTCTTGAAGAACACCGTTTCACCTTTGAATTGGCCGAGTGCGACGTGCCGGTGGTGGCGCCGCTGATCCATAACGGCGAGAGCCTGTTCGAACACGCGGGGTTCCGCTTTACCTTGTTCCCCCGTCGTGGCGGCCGTGCGCCGGAGCCGGGCAATCTGGATCAACTCTATCGGCTGGGGCAGTTGCTGGGGCGTTTGCATGCCGTGGGCTCCACGCGACCGTTCGAACACCGCGAAGCGCTGGGAGTGAAGAACTTCGGGCACGATTCGCTGACCACGCTGCTTGAGGGCAACTTCATTCCCAAGAGCCTGTTGCCGGCCTACGAGTCAGTAGCGCGCGACCTGCTCAAACGGGTGGAAGAGGTATACAAGGCCACCCCGCACAAGAACATCCGCATGCACGGCGATTGCCACCCCGGCAACATGATGTGCCGCGACGAGATGTTCCACATCGTCGACCTGGACGATTGCCGCATGGGCCCAGCGGTGCAGGACCTATGGATGATGCTCGCTGGCGATCGTCAGGAATGCCTGGGGCAACTGTCGGAATTGATGGACGGCTATCAGGAATTCCACGACTTCGACCCGCGCGAACTGGCTCTGATCGAACCCCTGCGCGCCTTGCGCCTGATGCACTACAGCGCCTGGCTGGCACGGCGCTGGGACGACCCGGCGTTCCCCCACAGTTTTCCGTGGTTCGGCACCGAGCGGTATTGGGGCGATCAGGTCCTGGCCCTGCGTGAGCAACTCTCGGCCCTCAACGAAGAGCCGCTGAAACTCTTCTGAGTGCTTTTAATGTGGGAGAGGGCCTGCCCCCTCCCACACAAAGCAAACCTCATGACCAAGCCAGTCCCATTGGTTGACAAATATCCTTACAATCGCGCTTTGTTAGCTGCCTAAGCAAGGATTTCGCATGCACGCCGCCAACCCCCGCAAAGGGTACATTCTGGGCCTGAGCGCCTATGTCATCTGGGGCCTGTTCCCGCTCTACTTCAAAGCCATCGCCAGCGTGCCTGCCGCCGAGATCATCGTGCACCGGGTGCTGTGGTCGGCGCTGTTCGGGGGCTTGCTGCTGATGGTGTGGAAGCACCCCGGCTGGTTCCGCGAGCTGCGCGACAACCCCAAGCGCCTGGCGATTCTGGCACTGAGCGGTTCGCTGATTGCGGCCAATTGGCTGACCTATGTGTGGTCGGTCAACAGCGGGCGCATGCTCGAAGCGAGCTTGGGTTACTACATCAACCCGCTGGTGAACGTGCTGCTGGGTATGCTGTTGCTGGGCGAACGTCTGCGCCGCTTACAGTGGGTCGCCGTGATATTGGCCGCCGTGGGCGTGGCGCAACAGGTGTGGCAGGTGGGCAGCTTGCCGTGGGTCTCGTTGGCGCTGGCGTTGACCTTCGGTTTCTACGGGCTGATCCGCAAACAGGCGCCGGTCAAAGCATTGCCGGGGCTGGTGGTGGAAACCTGGATGCTGGTGCCAATCGCGGTGGCGTGGCTGCTGTTCAACCCCAGCGCACATAGCGCGCAACTGGCATTCTGGAGCACGTCCGAAGCCTGGTGGCTGGTGGCCGCAGGCCCGGTGACGCTGATCCCGCTGGTGTGTTTCAACGCCGCCGCGCGGCATTTGCCTTACACCGCATTGGGCTTTTTGCAGTACGTGGCACCCACATTGGTGTTGCTGGAAGCGGTGCTGCTGTTCGGCGAACACTTGGCGCCGAGCACGCTGCTGGCGTTCGCTTTTATCTGGGCCGGCCTGGTGGTGTACAGCGTGGATGCCTGGCTGAGCGTGCGCAAACGCTGATCAAATAACGTACAAAACTCTGCAAGCCACAGCCTGTGTGGCTTGCAGCCATTCACCCCAAGGTTATCCACAACCTGGTCCCCGCCATTTGTGCACAAGCCATTGAAACTGCTCGTTTTTTGCTCAGCTGAGCAAGAGCCACGGCGGGCGTGGCCTGGCGAGGGGTCTCTACAGGTTATCCACAGGCCCATGCAAGATTTCCATGGATAACCCTGTGGCGATTACTCCTCGTGATGCAGCTCGACCATCAGGTCGTCGGCCAAGGTTTCCAGGGAGGCTTGCAACGTCTCAAGGGGCAAGCTCGAAGGCACCTGCAACAACGCTTCGGCGTTGAATAACAGGTCTCCGCTCATCGGTGCTGGAGTTACGCCGGTACTCAGGCTTTCCAGGTTGACCCCCTGGCGGCTCAACAACGCCGTGATCTCACGCACGATCCCTGCGCGATCATTGCCCACCAACGTCATCACGATGGGTTTGGACGCCGGCGCTGGCGCGGTGCTGCCCTCGCCCACCAGCACGCGGATGCCGTGTGTGGATAAGTCCTCCAACGCCCCCACCAACGCCTGACGATTGTCTGCCGGCACACTTACCCGCAGGATCCCGGCGAACTGCCCGGCCATATGGGCCATGCGGCTGTCCAGCCAGTTGCCGCCCTGGGCGGCGATGGTCTGCGCGATACGTTCAACCAGGCCGGGTTTGTCGGCGGCGATAATTGTGAGTACAAGATGGTCCATGGCGAAGCCCTCTGGAAGTCAGCCTACAAGGTGGACCCAGGGTGCCGCGAAAACAAATCGTGTACCATTTTTATATTTATCTGGAACAATCCTGTAACTTTTTGAGAACATACCGTTCTCCGCTGTGACCGTACGACCAAAGTGGGTCGCTAAACGACGTATTTAGTCTAATTTTCACAACCGCAAGTCATCATGTAGTATGCCCAACCGAGCACTACATAATGAAAATCCGAAACAGCGCATAAGCTCCGCAGAGTGAGGCAAGCAATGACTGAACACGTTCAAGTCGGTGGCCTGCAGGTCGCCAAAGTCCTGTTCGACTTCGTGAACAACGAAGCCATTCCCGGCACCGGCATCACTGCCGATCAGTTCTGGGCCGGTGCCGATAAGGTCATCCACGACCTGGCGCCGAAGAACAAAGCCCTACTCGCCAAACGCGATGATTTCCAAGCACGGATCGATACCTGGCACCAGACCCATGCCGGCCAGGCCCACGACCCGGTGGCCTACAAAGCCTTCCTGCAAGACATCGGATACCTGCTGCCAGAAGCCGCAGACTTCCAAGCCTCGACCCAAAACGTCGATGACGAAATCGCGCGCATGGCCGGCCCACAGTTGGTGGTGCCGGTAATGAATGCCCGCTTCGCCCTCAACGCATCCAACGCCCGTTGGGGTTCGCTGTACGACGCGCTGTACGGCACCGACGCCATCAGCGAAGCCGACGGCGCCGAGAAGGGCAAAGGCTACAACAAGGTGCGCGGCGACAAGGTCATCGCCTTCGCCCGCGCCTTCCTCGACGAAGCCGCGCCGCTCAGCGCCGGCAGCCATGTCGAGTCCACCGGCTACAAGATTGTCGACGGCAAGCTGATCGTCAGCCTTAAAGGTGGCAGCAACAGCGGCCTGCGCGACGACAGCCAATTGATCGGCTTCCAGGGCGACAGCGCCCAACCGATTGCGATCCTGCTCAAGCACAACGGCCTGCACTTCGAAATTCAGATCGACGCCAGCACCCCGGTCGGCCAGACCGATGCCGCCGGTGTCAAAGACGTGCTGATGGAAGCCGCGCTGACCACCATCATGGACTGCGAAGACTCCGTCGCTGCCGTGGATGCCGACGACAAAGTGGTGATCTACCGCAACTGGCTCGGCCTGATGAAGGGCGACCTGGCCGAAGAAGTGGCCAAGGGCGGCAAGACCTTCACCCGCACCATGAACCCCGATCGCGTTTACACCGGCGTGAATGGCCAGGACGTGACCCTGCACGGTCGTTCGCTGCTGTTCGTGCGTAATGTTGGCCACTTGATGACCATCGACGCGATCCTGGATAAAGACGGCAACGAAGTACCGGAAGGTATTCTCGACGGCCTGATCACCAGCCTGGCGGCAATCCACAGCCTCAACGGCAATACAAGCCGCAAGAACAGCCGCACCGGTTCGGTGTACATCGTTAAACCGAAAATGCACGGTCCGGAAGAAGCGGCATTCACCAACGAGCTGTTCGGCCGCGTCGAAGACGTGCTGAACCTGCCGCGCAATACCCTCAAAGTCGGGATCATGGACGAGGAGCGCCGCACCACGGTCAACCTCAAAGCCTGCATCAAGGCCGCCAGTGAGCGCGTGGTGTTTATCAACACCGGTTTCCTCGACCGCACTGGCGACGAAATCCACACCTCCATGGAAGCCGGCGCGATGGTGCGCAAGGCGGCGATGAAGTCGGAAAAGTGGATTGCAGCGTATGAAAACTGGAACGTCGATATCGGCTTGAGCACCGGCCTGCAAGGTCGTGCGCAGATCGGTAAAGGCATGTGGGCGATGCCCGACCTGATGGCGGCGATGTTGGAACAGAAAATCGCTCACCCGCTGGCCGGCGCCAACACCGCGTGGGTACCTTCGCCAACGGCCGCCGCGTTGCACGCACTGCACTACCACAAGGTCGACGTGTTCGCGCGTCAGGCCGAACTGGCCAAGCGCGAACGCGCCTCGGTGGACGATATCCTGACCATTCCCCTGGCCAGCAATACCGACTGGTCCGAAGAGGAAATCCGCAACGAGCTGGACAACAACGCCCAGGGCATCCTCGGCTATGTAGTGCGCTGGATCGACCAGGGCGTCGGCTGCTCGAAGGTGCCGGACATCAACGACGTCGGCCTGATGGAAGACCGCGCGACCCTGCGCATCTCCAGCCAGCACATCGCCAACTGGCTGCGCCACGGCATCGTTAATCAAGCGCAAGTGATGGAAAGCCTCAAGCGCATGGCGCCGGTGGTGGACCGTCAAAATGCCGGGGATGCGTTGTATCGCCCGCTGGCACCGGACTTCGACAGCAACATCGCCTTCCAGGCGGCGGTGGAACTGGTGATTGAAGGGACCAAACAGCCTAACGGGTATACCGAGCCGGTGTTGCATCGCCGGCGTCGGGAATTCAAGGCTAAGAACGGCCTGTAAATAGAAAAGCCCTGATCGAGAGATCAGGGCTTTTTGTTTGAGGCTTGGGCTGACCGCAATGGCGCCATCGGAAGCAAGCGCCCTCCCAGCGTGGGCGGATGTAAGGAGGAATCAGGAAGCCATCCCCAACTCCCGCTTCACCAACCTCGCCAGTTTCACGCTATCAATCGGCTTGAGCAAAAAATCCACCACGCTCAAATGCATCGCATCAATGACATCCGGCGCTTCGGCGTCCCCGGACATGATGATGATCGGCAGCGCCGCGCGTGTGGATTCGCGCACTTGCTTGATCAGTTCCAGCCCGTTGCTGGGTTGCATGCGCAGGTCGGTAATCAACAAGCCGATGGAACTGCTGGAGTTCAATAAATCCCACGCCCGCTCACCACTGTCGGCGGTCATGCAGCGAATACCGTCCAGGCCCAGGATTTCCGCCAGCAACTCGCGCGCGTCCTTGTCGTCGTCGACAATCAACACGCGTTGTGGCGGCAGATCGGGCTCCAGCATCACGGCGCTGAGCGCCTCGCGCTCGGCATCACTCAAAATATCGTGGTCGGACATACGGTTCTCAGCGGTTCTAATCAATCTCCCAGCACTCGTCAGACATCTGCGGAAGGGCGAACAATGTGCACTTCGTCGGAAAGTTTGCCTAGTGGGCGTTCTACGGGGTTCGGACGATAAACATGTAGGGTTTTTCCCTAGCTCAGCGTCTTTTACACCGACCTAGACTTACGTCCAATGGGCACCCGCCGCGCAGGAGTCGACCATGCAGCTCGATAACGACAAAAAAACTGCGGTCACTGTTATGAGTAAAGCTGATGCCTTCGCCCAGGCGGGGAAAACTGCCGTGCTGCAAAATATCCAAGGCACGCTGCAGTTTCTACAACGCTTCCCGCCCTTCAACCAGATGGAAAACGCGCACCTGGCGTTTCTGGTGGAACAATGCCAATTACGTTTTTATGCCCCCGGTGACAGCATCCTCAAACCGTCGGGCGGGCCGGTCGAGCATTTCTACATCGTCAAACAAGGCCGCGTGATCGGCGAACGACCGGACACCACCGAGACCACCTTCGAAATCACCACCGGCGAATGCTTCCCCCTGGCCGCGCTACTGGGCGAACGCGCCACGCGCACCGAGCACAAGGCCGCCGAAGACACGTTCTGCCTGCAACTGAACAAACCGGCCTTTATCAAGTTGTTCGCCCTTTCCAGCCCGTTCCGCGACTTCGCCCTGCGCGGCGTCAGCAGCCTCTTGGATCAGGTCAACCAGCAGGTGCAGCAAAAGGCCGTGGAAACCCTCGGCACCCAATACTCCCTCAACACGCGCCTGGGTGAATTGGCCATGCGCCATCCGGTCACCTGCAGCCCGCATACGCCCTTGCGCGAAGCAGTCACGCTGATGCACGAGCAGCAAGTGGGCAGCATTGTCATCGTCGACGACAACAAGGCGCCCCTGGGGATTTTTACCCTGCGCGACTTACGCCATGTGGTGGCCGGCGGCGTCAGCGATTTCAGCCAGGCCATCGACGTGCACATGACCCAGGCACCGTTCTTTTTGACGCCGGACCACAGCGCCTTCGACGCCGCCATCGCCATGACCGAGCGGCATATCGCCCATGTGTGCCTGGTCAAGGACCAGCGCCTGTGCGGCGTGGTGTCCGAGCGCGATCTGTTTTCCCTGCAACGGGTGGACCTGGTGCACCTGGCCCGGACCATTCGCAACGCCCCGCGCATCGACAACCTGGTGGCGATTCGCGGCGAGATCGGTCAGTTGGTCGAGCGCATGCTGGCCCACGGCGCGTCGTCCACCCAGATCACCCACATCATCACCCTGCTCAACGATCACACTGTGTGCCGGGTGATCGAGCTGAGCCTCGCCGAAAAAGGTGACCCTGGCGTGCCATTCAGTTGGCTGTGCTTCGGTAGCGAAGGCCGTCGCGAGCAGACGCTGTACACCGATCAGGACAACGGCATTCTGTTCGAGGCCAAGGACGCCGCCGAGGCCGCCGCGATCCGCGGCCGTCTATTGCCCCTGGCCCAACACATCAACCAGAGCCTGGCGTTGTGCGGTTTCAGCCTGTGCAAAGGCAATATCATGGCCGGCAACCCGGAGCTGTGCCTGTCGCGGGCCGAATGGGCGCGGCGTTTTGCGGCGTTCATCCGCGAGGCGACGCCGGAGAACCTGTTGGGTTCGAGTATTTATTTTGACTTGCGCGTGGTGTGGGGCGACGAGCAAGGCTGCGAGGTATTGCGCCAGGGCATTCTCGATCAGGTCGCGGATAACCGTCTGTTCCAACGCATGCTGGCCGAGAATGCGCTGCGCCAGCGCCCCCCGGTTGGGCGTTTCCGTGACTTTGTGCTAACCCGCAAAGGTGGCGAAAAAGCCACCTTGGATCTCAAGGTGCAGGGTCTCACGCCTTTTGTCGACGGCGCGCGCCTGCTGGCCCTGGCCAATGGCATTCACACTAACAACACCCTGGAGCGCCTGCGCCAACTGGTGGTCAAGGAGGTTATCGAACCGCTGGACGGCGCGGCGTATGAGGAGGCCTATCACTTTATCCAGCAGACCCGCATGCAGCAGCACCAACTGCAAAGTCGCGAAAACCAGCCGTATTCCAACCGCGTCGATCCCGACAGCCTCAACCACCTGGACCGGCGCATCCTGCGCGAATCCCTGCGCCAGGCCCAGCGCCTGCAAAGCAGCCTGACCCTGCGGTATCAACTGTGAGCCTGTTCGCCTGGCTGCGCGCGGCCAAACCCCAGCTGGATGCAACCCAACAACGGCGCTTGGCGCAACTGCCCAAACCCGCGCCGCTGAGTGAAGACGCCTTGCGCAGTCAACGCTGGGTGGTGGTGGACCTGGAAACCAGCGGCCTGAACCTCAACCGCGACCAGGTGCTGTCCATCGGCGCGGTGGTGATCGAGGATGGCGCGGTGGACTTCTCCCAGTTGTTCGAGCGCACCCTGCAACGCCCCGAAACCAAACTCAGCCCCAGTGTGCTGATCCACGGCCTGGGGCCCAGCGCCATTGCCGCCGGCAGCGATCCGGTGGAAGCCTTGTTGGACTTTATGGAGTACGTCGGCGACAGCCCACTGCTCGCGTTCCACGCGCCGTTCGATCAACACATGCTGAGCCGCGCGCTCAAGGACAGCCTGGGTTATCGCCTGACCCACCCGTTTCTGGATGTGGCCGACATCGCCCCCCTGCTGTGCCCCGAAGCACCTCTTCGCGAGGCAGGGCTGGACGATTGGGTCAAACACTTTCACCTGGAAGTCGGCGAACGCCATCACGCCAGCGCCGACGCCTTGGCCACGGCGGAGCTGATGCTGATTTTGTTCAGCCGCGCGCGCCAGCAGTCAATCGATACACCGCACGCGCTGCACACGCGGTTGAGCCAATGGAAACGCCGGCAACAGGCGCCATCGTTTTAATCTCATCTCCCGACAGACGCCAATTGCGCCTACCCCACGCCCCTGACACAATCGCGAATAATTCTCGTTAGTTTAAACCTCTTGTTTATTCGGTGATGCCTTGTCGTCGGTCCAGAACCCACACAGTGAGCGGGTTGGTGCGTTGTATCGCGACCATCGCGGCTGGCTGCTGGCCTGGCTGCGGCGCAACGTGGCGTGCCCGAGCCGGGCCGAAGACCTGAGCCAGGACACGTTCATGCGCCTGTTGGGGCGCGACACGTTGCCGGAACCGCGCGAGCCAAGGGCATTTCTGGTGGCCATCGCCAAGGGCCTGTTGTTCGACTATTTCCGGCGCGCGGCACTGGAGCAGGCTTACCTGGCCGAATTGATGCTGATCCCGGAAAGCGAACACCCCTCCCCCGAAGCCCAGCAACTGATCCTCGAAGACCTCAAAGCCATCGACCGATTGCTCGGCACGTTGTCGAGCAAGGCCCGCGCGGCGTTTCTCTACAGTCGTCTCGACGGCCTGGGCCACGCGCAGATCGCCCAACGCCTCGGCGTATCGGTGCCCCGCGTGCGCCAGTACCTGGCCCAGGGCATTCGCCAGTGCTATATCGCACTGTATGGCGAGCCGACATGAGTGCAGTCGGCGCCAAACCGGTCTCGGCCCGCGTGCTGGATGCGGCGATTGCCTGGCAGTTGTCCCTGGATTCTGGCGACGGCAGTGCGGTCGAGCGTGAAGAGTTCAGCAAATGGCTGGCCAGCGATGAGGAACACGCCCGCGCCTGGCGCCAGTTGGGCATGCTCGACCAACGTTTCAGCATCGCCTCGGGCCCGGCGCGCGCCGCGTTGTTGCAGTCGCGTCAGGCCATCCGTCAACGGGTACGCAAGCTCGGCAGCGGCCTGGCGAGCATTGCGCTTATCTGCGGCCTGGGGTTATTTGCAGGCGAACGCTATGTGCCGATCCACTATTGGCTGGCCGACCAACGCACCGCCACCGGCGAGCAGCGCACGCTGAAACTGGCGGACGGTACCCAGATCAACCTCAACACCCACAGCGCCATCGACGTGCGCTTCGATGAAAAGCGCCGGCTGATCGTGCTGCAGGACGGTGAAATCCTCGTCGAAACCGGCCATAACGATGCGCGCCCGTTCTACGTGCAGACCCGCGACGGCCGCCTGCGGGCGCTAGGTACGCGGTTTATCGTCAAGCGCGAAGACGACGCCACGCGCCTGAGCGTGCTGCAGTCCGCCGTTGCGGCGCAGCCGGAGGCGCTGCCTCAGGAACAGGTGTTCAAAGCAGGCCAGCAAGTGCTGATGCGCAGCGACGGCCTCGGCCCGTCCCTGGCCGTCACCCCCGCCACGGATGCCTGGACGCGCGGCATGCTGGTGGTGGACAACGCGCGCCTGGGCGACGTGGTCGAGGAATTGAGTCGCTACCGCCCTGGCTATCTAGGCGTGGATAAAAACGTGGCCGACTTGCGCATCACCGGCAGCTTCCCGCTGCACGACACCACGCTGGCGCTCAATGCGCTGCTGCCGACGTTGCCGGTGCAAATCACGCAGCACACGCCGTGGTGGGTGACGGTGGGTGCCAAGCGTTAGGCATCAGTGAGGCCTGGGTTGAGGCTATCGGGGGCAAGCCCCCTCCCACATTGACCTGAACAATATCCGATCAACTGTGGGAGGGGGCTTGCCCCCGATAGGCCTGCAAACACACCGAAAAATCCCCGGCAAAAAATATTTTCATCCAGCCCTATCACTTTTCGAATCTCGCTCGGCACATAGGCAATTGCGAATTACTTCCATTCAGGAGCCGCCCTATGTCCCGCACACTAGACACCCTGCTGCGCCCCAGTCTGTTGGCCGTGGCCATTGCCCTCGGCACACCGCTGATCACGCCTCAGCTATTGGCGGCCGAACAGGCCTCCAGCGTGCGTGCCTACAACTTGCCGGCGGCGCCTCTGGCCAGCACGCTCAACCAGATCGCTAGCCAGGCCGGCCTGGCGCTGACCCTCGATCCGGCCCTGGCCGCCGGTAAAACCTCCGCTCCTGTAAACGGCCAGTTCGATGCCCAGAGCGCGCTGCGCCAAGCACTGCGCGGCACGGGGTTGCAGCTGGAACAGAGCAGCGCCGGAACCTTCACCTTGGTGGCGATTCCGGACGGCGTAGTGGCGTTGCCGGAAACCAACATCACCGGGCAAGGCAGTTATGAAAGCGCATGGGGCCCGGCCCAAGGCTACCTGGCGACACGCACCGCCGCCGGCACCAAGACCGACACCGCCCTGGTGGAAGCGCCGCGCTCGATCTCCGTCGCCACCCGCCAGCAGATGCAGGATCGCAGCGTTCATACCCTCGACGACGCGGTGAAATACATGCCCGGCATCGTGTCCGCCAGCTACGGCAGCGACACGCGCTACGACTGGATGCGCGTACGCGGCTTTGAGCCGACGCAGTTTCTCGACGGCCTGCCACTGCCGCGTGGCGTGTATGCCAACCCGAAAGCCGAGACCTGGAACCTCGATCGCCTGGCCCTGCTGCGCGGACCGGCCTCGTCGGTGTATGGGCAGACTCCACCAGGGGGCCTGCTGGACATGGTCAGCAGCCGTCCCAGCGAGCAGGCCAGCCATGCGGTGCAAGTGCAGTACGGCAGCGACAATCACCGCCAGATCAACTTCGCCAGCACCGGCAAGATCGACGACGACGGCCAGTTTCTCTATGGCCTGAGCGGCGTGGTGCGCGACTCCGGCACCCAGGTCGATCACATCGACAACAAGCGTTACAACATCGCCCCCAGCCTGACCTGGAACATCGACCCCGACACCCGGCTGACCTTGCTGTCACAGTTCACCCGCGACGATACCGGCACCACCAGCCAGTTCCTGCCGATCCAGGGCACCAAGATCAAATCGCCGCTGGGGGAGGTGTCCCACCACAAGAACCTCGGCGATCCGGACTATGAGTTCTACGACCGCACCTACTACGCGCTGGGCTATGCCTTCGAGCATCGCCTCAACGATACCTGGCAATTCAAGCAGAACCTGCGTTACACCAAGTCCGAGCTGTCGTTCCAGCAACTGACCGTGGGCTCCTACGCCTACTCGCCGGCCGACGCGGCGGGCAATATCAGCCGGTCCACCACCAATGTGGACGAGAACATCGGCCAGTTCGCCGTGGACAACAACTTCCAGGCCGACTTTGCCACGGGGGACATCACCCACACCCTGCTGCTGGGCCTGGATCATCAGCGTACCGACACGTCCTATCTGTCGATCTTCGGTCTGGCCTCGGGCACCAATATTTTCAACCCGAGCTACGGGGGCCCGACCGTCCGTCCTGCGCGCTCCACAGCGTTCTATGACTACAACCAGAAAACCGTGCAAACCGGGCTCTACGTCCAGGACCAGATGGCGTTGGACAACTGGCGCCTGACCTTGGGCGGCCGTGAAGACTGGGTGCACCAGGGCACCACCTACTTCAACAAAAACGACGCGACCAACACTGACCGCAGCAAGAACTTCAGCGGCAACGCGGCCTTGAGCTACGTGTTCGACTCCGGTTTCGTGCCGTACTTGTCCTACGCCGAGTCGTTCCAGCCGGCGAGCAACGCCAGCGTCGATCCTGTGAAGTCGTACAAACCCACCGAAGGCAAGCAATGGGAACTGGGGGTCAAATACCAGCCGCCCGGCTCCAACACCCTGCTGAGCGCGGCGGTCTATGACCTGACCCAAAAGAACGTGCTGGTGACCAGCTTCCAGGCCGGCGGCGTTTCCGTCACCGACCAGACCGGCGAAGTGAAGGTCAAGGGCCTGGAATTGGAAGCGGTGTCTGACGTAACCGATAACCTCAAGGTGATCGCCGCCTACACCCTGGCCAAATCCGAGGTGCAAAAAGGCCAATACAAAGGCAACCGCCTGCAACTGATGCCCAACCAGCAAGCGTCGCTGTGGACCGACTACACCTGGCACACCGGCGTGCTCGATGGCTTCGGCATCGGCTTTGGCGCGCGTTACACCGGCAACACCTACGGCGACCAGGCCAACACCTGGCTGGGCAAGGCCAACGCCTACACCGTGTTCGATGGCGCGGTGCATTACGACCTCGGTCGCCTGGACAACAGCCTCAAAGGCGCGTCGCTGAAGGTGAACGCCACCAACCTGTTCAACAAGGACTACCTGTCCACCTGCGATGGCAACTACTGCTACTTCGGCGACCAACGCAGCGTCGTCGCCAGCGCCACGTACCAATGGTGATCGGCGCAGAGGCTGCAGGCTGAAACATGAAAAGCACAACCATCCGCCGCTGGTCCTTCGTCCACACCTGGACCAGCCTGATCTGCACGGTGTTCCTGCTGCTGCTCGCCCTCACCGGCCTGCCGCTGGTGTTTCACCACGAGATCGACCATCTGCTGGGCAACGAACCCCAGCTCCAGCCGATGCCGGCCGATACGCCGCGATTGAACCTGGAACAACTGGTGAACAAGGCCCTGGCCCATCGCCCCGGAGAGGCCCTCCAATACCTGGCCTGGGATGAAGACGACCCGAACGGTGTGATCGCGATCATGGCCGCCACCGCCGGCACGGAGCCGAACGCGTCCCACACCTTCATGCTCGATGCGCGCAACGGCGACGCGCTGGAGATGCCCTCGGCCAATGGCGGTTTCACCTTGTTTTTGCTGCGCCTGCATGTGGATATGTTCGCCGGTCTGCCGGGCAAGCTGCTGCTGGCGTTTATGGGTGTGCTGTTTGTGTTGGCGATCATTTCCGGCACGGTGCTGTACCTGCCGTTCATGCGCCGTCTGAAATTCGCCAGCGTGCGCCGGGACAAAACCACCCGCCTGCGCTGGCTCGACCTGCACAACCTGATCGGCGTGGTTACGCTGACCTGGGCCCTGGTGGTGGGCGTGACCGGCGTGATCAGCGCCTGCGCCGACCTGCTCATCGCCGCCTGGCGCCAGGACAGCCTTACGGCCCTGATCGAACCGTACAAGGATGCGCCGCCGCTGACCTTACGCGCCCCGGCCAGCGAGTTGCTGAGCATCGCCGCACGCGCCGCACCCGGTATGCAGCCGGACTTTATCGCCTTCCCCGGCACGCGGTTCTCCAGCGAGCACCACTATGCGGTGTTTATGAAGGGCAGCACGCACCTGACTTCGCACCTGCTCACCCCGGTGCTGATCGACGCCAGCACCCTGCAGGTCACGGCGATTGCCGAACGGCCGTGGTACATGGACGCCATGGGCATGTCCCAGCCGCTGCACTTTGGCGACTATGGCGGCATGCCGATGAAGATCCTGTGGGCGCTGCTGGATGGGCTGACCATCGTCGTGCTGATCAGCGGGATTTACCTGTGGATCGCCAAGCGCAGGGCGGGCAAGGCATGAGGCCGCGCCAGTCGAGTTTCTGGAAGGTGTTCGGCATTCCGTTGGGAATCGGCCTGCTCAGCGCCGCCGGGCTGTTTGCGGCGTTATTGGGAGATGGTGGGTGGGATGCGTTGAGTTGGGTGGGGTTGGGTATACCAGCGGCCATTGGTAGTTGGGGGTTGTTCAAGGGGCGTGGCTGAGGGCCTCATCGGGGGCAAGCCCCCTCCCACACTTTGAATGTGTTCACAAATCAAAAATGGGGCTTGCCCCCGATGAAGCCCCCTCGCCAGCCACCGCGCGACCCTCTAGGCTAGCCACAGTCAATCCAGAGGAATGCCCATGTCCACGCCCAGCATGACCTTGTTCCACAACCCTGCATCGCCGTTCGTACGCAAAGTCCGCGTGCTGCTGCTCGAAACCGGCCAGCAGGACCGCGTGGCCCTGCACGCCTGCATGCCGACCCCGGTCAACCCCGATGCGCAGTTGGTCGACGGCAACCCGGTGGGCAAGATCCCGGCGTTGCGTCTGGCTGACGGCTCGGTGCTGCACGACAGCCGGGTGATCCTCGATTACTTCGACCACCAGCACGTCGGCAACCCGCTGATCCCCCGCGACGGCTCGGCACGCTGGCGCCGCCTCACATTGGCCTCGATGGCCGACGGCATCATGGATGCCGCCGTGCTGGTGCGCTACGAAACCGCCCTGCGCCCGGTGGAGAAGCACTGGGATCAGTGGCTCGACGAGCAGCGCAACAAAATCCGCCGCACCCTCGCCGAGCTGGAACAGAATGCCATCGCCGAACTGGCAAGCCACTTCGACGTTGCCGCGATCAGCGTGGCCTGTGCCCTGGGTTATCTGGATTTTCGCCATCCGGATATGCAATGGCGCGTGGACAACCCACAGCTTGCCGCCTGGTACGCCGACGTCAGCCAGCGGCCTTCGATGCAGCAGACCCAGCCACCGGCCTGACCTGCACACCGACCCAATGTGGGAGCGGGCTTGCCCGCGACTGCGGTATGTCATCCAGCACATCGGTTTCTGCCCCCCCGCTATCGCGGGCAAGCCCACTGCCACAGTGGGCAGTGGTGGCAGCAAGGAATGTGGCGATCCTTGTGGCTAACTGCGCCCCTACTTGTCGATCCTCGCGCAAGCCGATCATTGCACTGCCTCCAGATCAAACTGCAGCGGCTCGCTCGCCTTGCGCTTGCCCACCCCGTACCAGTCCAATTTGCGCGTGAGCACCATCACCGTGCCCAGCAGGCCGAACAACAACAGCGAACCCATCAGCAGCGCGTAATCCTCCGCACTCAACAACCCGTACAACAAGCCATACAACGCCGCGAGCCCCGCTGAGAACCCCAGGCCGTGCGCGACGCTGCGCAGCACATGGCACACATAGAAACCGATCAACACCACGCACGCACTCGCCGAGATCAGATACGCCAGGGCAAACCCCAGGTGCTCGGACAGCGACAACAACAGCAGATAAAAGAACGCCAGTGCCACGCCCACCAGGGCGTATTGAATCGGGTGCACCGCCAGGCTCTTGAGCACTTCGAACAGAAAGAAACCGGCAAAGGTCAGGGCAATAAACAGCAGCGCGTATTTGATCGCGCGATCGCTCTTGAGGTACTGGTCCACCGGGTCGATGAAGTTCACGCCGAAGCTGCGGTTGTTGAAGTCGTCACAGCCTTCGCGGTCCAGGCAGGTTTGCAGGGCCTGTTCGAGGTTGGTGGAGAAGAATGAGGTCTGCCAGTTGGCGGTGAAGCCTTTGTCGGTGATGTCACGCTGGGCCGGCAGGAAGTTGCCGATAAAGCTGGGGTGCGGCCAGTTGGACGCCAGCGATACCTGACTGGTCTTGCCCACCGGCACCACTTGCAGTTGTTCGGTGCCTTGCAGGCGCAGGTCGAAGGCGAAGTCCACCACCGCCGGTTTTTTACTGTCCTGCTCCGGCAGCGTGACATGGACGCCCTCCCCCAGCCAATCCACTTGGGTGCCCGGCGAGAACTCCAGGCGTTGGCTGCCCAGCTCCAGCTTCAGGGCGTTTTCGATGCCACGGATATCGCTGATGCCCACCGCCAGAAACGCCGGTTCGAAGCGGTAGTCCGCAAAATTTTCGTTGATGCCCAACTGCGCGGGGAGCTCGAAGCGCCCACTGATGCGGCTATCGGCATGGAATAGCCGTGCCTGGTAAATCCCCCGTGCGCGCAGCTCGGTCTGCACCTGGCCGTCGAGTTCAAAACGGTCCGGCAGGAAATACAGGCGCCCGCGTTCCTCACGGGTTTCCTCGTAGCGCTTGTTGAGTTTTTCGTTGAGTTTCCATTCACGCACGGTCTTGCGATATGGCACCACCATGACCGGGCCGGTCAGGCGCTGGGCGAAGCTGGAACTGCGGGCGATGTCCATCACGACACCGTCGCGCAGTTGCTGGCGGTCACTGATGATGCCGTTGATCATCAACAACGGAATCAGTAACAGCAGGATCAGTAGCGCAATGGCGCCAAGTTTGAAAAGCAGGCTGCGGTTCATGGGGCTCTCCCTGTTTTGATGGGCAGAGCGTGAGCCGCGCGCGTGGGGGTTTTATGTGGGTACTGTGGAGACTGTGTGGAGATGCAGCACCACCTGCACTCCACCCGGCACATTACCGATCTGCAACGCACCGCCGTGCAGCTTCATCACTTCTTCAACGAAGTTCAAACCCAGGCCCGTGCTCTTGCGCCCACTGGCCGGACGCGGCAATGAATAGAACCGCTCACTCAAACGCGGCAAGGCATAGTCGGGAATCGGCGCGGCCTGGTTGAACAGGCTCACCTGCACATCGTTGTGCTGGCGGCTCGCACTGAAGCGCAACGTGCCACCCGGCGGGGTGAAATCCAACGCGTTATCCAGCAAGTTGCCCAGCGCCTGACGCAACAGGAACGGCTCGCCAAACACGTTCACATCCGCCGCAATCGCTTGCTCGACGTGTAACCCAGCGCCTTCGATGCGCGCACATTGGGCATTGAGCACATCGCTCACCAGGGCCGCCAGCGGGATGCTCACCTGCTCTTCCAGGCCCTGGCGTTGTTCGACCTGCGCCAGGTTCAACAGGCGTTCGATCAACTGCTGCAAGCGCGCGCTTTCGCTGTCGATATTGCCGACAAAACGCTGCTGTTGTTCGCGAGTCATGTCGCCCTGCAACAGCTCCGCAGCGCCGCGAATGGCCGCCAGCGGGCTTTTCAGTTCGTGGGTCAGGGTGTGTACGTAATGTTCGACGTAGGCTTTGCCTTCCAGCTGTGTGCGCATGTGCTCCACAGCAGTGGATAGTTGCTTGAGTTCGCCGCCCCGGTAGTGCGGCAGCTCGGCGCGGCGGCCCTCGCTGACGGCTTCGGCATAGGCGGTCAGACGGCGCAGGGCGGCGCTCACCCACCACGACAACAGCGCGCCGAGCAGCAACCCGAGGATGACCAGCCCGGCGCCGTACCAAAGCAGGCGCCGCTCGGTACGGTCGACATAGGGCTGCAACGAGCTGTTGGGCTTGGCCACGGTGACCACGCCGATGATCTGGCCGTTATCGCGGATCGGCGCGCCCACGTGCATCACCGACGAGGTGGCGTCCTCCGGGTTACTGCGGGTGGAACGCGCGCCGTATTCGCCGCGCAGGGTCAGGTAAACGTCGTTCCACTTCGAATAGTCCTGGCCCACCGCCACGCCGCTGGAGTCGAGCAACACGGTGCCGTTGGCGTCGGTGACGTAAATTCGATGGTTAACCTGGTTTTTCGGTAGCCCCCAGATGGTCGCGCCCGGCTGACGATTGCCGTAAGCCTTGAGCAGCGCGGGCCAGTGGCTCTGGCCGAGGGTGCCGTTTTTGACGTCATCGCGCAGGATCTCGGCCAGCAGGTTGGCGGTGTCCACCAGGGTTTCTTCGGTGGACTGGCGCACGCCGGGGCGGATTTCCTTCATCACGGTGCTGAGCACGAAATAGCCGGTCAGGCCGATAAACAGCGCGTACACCAGGAACATCCGCAGCCCCAGGCGCATCAGCTGTGGCTCGGGCTGTAGCTGTAGCCGAGGCCGCGGTGGGTCTGGATCGGTTCGGCTTGGGCGGCAATGCCGCGCAATTTGCTGCGCAGGCTTTTGATATGGCTGTCGATGTTGCGCTCGTAGCCGGCATCGGCAGGCACGCCCACGGCGTCGAGCAACTGTTCGCGGCTGAACACCCGCTCCGGTTGTTCCAACAGGCTTTGCAGCAGACGAAACTCATGGCGCGTCAGGCTCAAGGGCTGGCCGCGATAGGCGATCTGCATGCGCTCCAGATCCACCTGAAACAGCGCCGGCGCCACACCGGGGCCGACGCGTTTGAGGATCGCCTTGACCCGCGCCGCCACTTCCCTTGGGCTGAACGGCTTGACCACGTAATCGTCGGCGCCGATCTCCAGCCCCACGACCCGGTCGATCTCACCGTCGCGGGCACTGAGGAACATCACCGGCACTTCGCTGAAGCGGCGCAATTGCTTGCAGGTTTCAAAACCACTGATGTCCGGCAGGCCGATGTCGAGGATGATCAGGTCGGCCGGGGTCTTGCGCTGATGCTCCAGCGCCGCCTGGCCCAGGCTCAGCCAAGTGGTGCCGAAGCCCTCGCCTTGCAGGGCGAATATCAGCGTGTCGGCAATCGCCGCTTCGTCTTCGACAATCAGGATGTGGGGCATGGCAGTCCGTCAGCAGTCCGGTTTGTCGGCAGTGTACCGACGGGCCGGGTTCACCGCAGCGCCGAATTCACGCAGGGCCTTGGCACCGATCAGCAACGGGTAATTGAAGCTGCTGCGGTCGGTGAGGTTGACCTCGACGGTACGCTTGACGTTGCCCAGGCACATCTCCAGATCGATCACTGGGCGCTTGGCCACGCTGGCTTCATCTTTTTCGTCGTCTTCGTCGGCGCGGCTCTTGATCTTGCTGATGCGCGAGACTTTGTGTTCGAAGACCTTATCGGACGCGTCCTTGCCGCCCAGGCGGAAACGTACCCAGTCGTCGCCATCGCGGGTGAAGGTTTCGATGTCGCGGGCCGACAGCGAGGCAGTCAGCGCGCCGGTGTCCATCTTGGCCTTGAAGGTTTCGCCGATCTCCGGCAACTGGATGTATTCGTAGCGACCGTAGAGGGTCGGTTCGGCGGCCATGACCGGCAGGGCAACCAGGGCGAGGGAGGCAAGGAGCAGTTTCACGAAGTGATTCCTCGGAAAAGAAGTAGGCGGATTCTAGACCGCATAAGCGCTACTTAGTTAGATCACCCGGCGTTTTGTGATTTGGCCTCTAGACTCAAGCTGCTTATCATGGCCCGCCCACACAATTCCAAGAGTTGCTTATGCGCCGCCTGCTCACCGGCTGTTTGGTTACATTGCTGCTGTTACTCAATACGCTGGTCCTGATCGGACCGCTGATGGTGTTCGCCCTGCTCAAGCTGGTGGCGCCTGGCCGCTCTCGGGACTACATGTCCTGGGCGGTGATGTGGATCGCCGAGACCTGGGCCGAGATCGACAAACTGATCTTCGCCCTGTGCATTCCGACCCAGTGGGATATCCGCGGCGGCGATGAGCTGCGCCGCGACACGTCGTACCTGGTCATCAGCAACCATCAATCGTGGGTGGATATTCCCGCGCTGATCCAGGCCCTCAACCGGCGCACGCCGTTCTTCAAGTTCTTCCTGAAAAAAGAGCTGATCTGGGTGCCCTTCCTCGGCCTGGCCTGGTGGGCGCTGGATTACCCGTTCATGAAGCGCTACACCAAAGCCTTCCTGGCCAAACACCCGGAATTGGCGGGCCAGGATTTAAAGATCACCAAACAGGCGTGCGAGCTGTTCAAGCGCCAGCCGGTGACAGTGGTCAATTACCTGGAAGGCACGCGCTTCAGCCAGGCCAAACATGCGCAGCAGGCTTCACCGTTCAAGCGGCTGCTCAAGCCCAAGGCGGGCGGTGTGGCGTTTGTGCTGGCGGCAATGGGCGAACAGCTGGATGCGATTCTCGACGTGACCGTGGTGTACCCGTCGCAGAAGATCCCGGGGTTCTGGGACTTGATCAGCGGCGCGGTGCCGAAGGTGATCATCGATATCCAGACCCGCGAGCTGGACCCGGCGTTGTGGCAGGGGGATTACGAGAACGATCCGGCCTTTCGCCAGACCGTCCAGAGCTGGGTGAACCAGCTCTGGGAGGAAAAAGACGCGCGCATCGAGCACCTGCGCGCGCAGGGATAATCAGCTGCCGGTGCCCCAGGCTTGAGCCAGCTTGCCCAGCACCGAACTGTTGGCGCCCTGGCTGCCCAGAAATTGCAGAATCACCGGGGCAAACTGGCCGACCATGCCACTGTCCATGCCCAAGGCGCTGAAGGCGGTGTTGAGGTCGTTGGTGTTTTTTACATTGCCGAGCAGGCCGTCCAGGCCGCTGGTCTTGCTGCCGCCGGTCTGGCCAAGCATGCCGCTCAAGGCTCCAAGGCTGCCGAGGGCATTGTTGCCCGACAACTGGTCAAGCCCTGGCACGCTCTGGCCCAACTGCGAATAATCTTTGCCGCTCAACTGATTGCGCGCCAGGCCGAGCATGGCGCCGGTGCCGCCGATGGCTTGCTCCGGGGTAACGTTCAACTGCGAGGTCAGGGTGCTCAGCAGGTCGGCCGTCTGGGACGACGGTGCGGCAGCAGCGGCTTTGTTGTTACCACCCTGCATACCCGCAATGGCATTGGCCGCGTCGCCCAGGCTGAAGCCTGCGGCCAGTGCGGGCCCGGCGGCCAGCGTCATCAGGCAGGACAGGGCGAAACCGCGTGAAATCTTCATGGATACAACCTCAGGATGTAGGGGCGAAAGCAGGGTTTTGACTGGGTAACCGGTCGGTTGTTCCGAGCCAGGGAGGAACCGATCCGGCCTAAACGAGTCCATGAACTGACTACAAAATTTGTCAGGAAGAGACTTATGACTGCGATCCAACCCCAAGTGATTGAGCACAAGCCTCCATTCTGGAGCCGCCCTCGCCTGTTCCTCGGTGCCTGTGTCGTGGTGGTTGCCGGTATCGGCGGCGCGATCTACACCCAGGACAGCGTCAAATCCGCCGCCACCCTGGTGACCACCACCCAGCAGCCGGCCGCGCAGATCATGGCGCACAAAGACTACCTGGAAGTGCAACCCATCGCCGCTGCCGCCGCAGAGCCGGACAAGAGCCTGGAATTGTGGGCGATTCCCAAAGACGGCACGCCGATCTCCCTGGGCCTGTTGCCGGAGGACGGCAAAGGCATTATCGGCCTGAACCCACGCCAGCAAGCGTCCATCAGCAAACCGGTGGAGTTGATGGTGAGTTCGGAAACCAAAGGCGGCTCGGTGAGCAAACAGCCGACCGGGCCCACTGTCTATCAGGGCGCACTGGCCAACCGCTGATATCCCAATACCACAACCCAATGTGGGAAGGGGCTCGCCCCCGATGGCGTCGATTCAGTCACCTATTTACTGACTGAATCAATACCACCGGGGGCAAGCCCCCTCCCACATTTGGCCCTTCGTGTGCCTGGGTTTACGCCGCGCTGAACAACTTGTGCGGATCAATCACAAACTTCTTCGGCACGCCCGCATCGAACTCGCCGTAGCCCCGTGGTGCGTCGTCCAGGCTGATCACCTGCACGCCGACGATCTCGGCGATGTTGATGCGGTCCCACATGATCGCCTGCATCAGCTGGCGGTTGTACTTCATCACCGGGGTCTGGCCGGTGTGGAAGCTGTGGGATTTGGCCCAACCCAGGCCGAAACGGATGCTCAGGCTGCCCATTTTCGCGGCGGCGTCGACGGCACCCGGATCTTCGGTGACGTACAGTCCTGGGATACCGATCTTGCCCGCTACGCGCACTACACCCATCAACGAGTTGAGTACGGTGGCCGGGGCCTCTGCCTTGACGCCATCGTGGCCATGGCCGCGCGCTTCAAAGCCCACGCAGTCGACCGCGCAGTCCACTTCCGGCTCGCCCAGCAACGCGGCGATCTGTTCGTGCAGCGGCGTATCGGTGGACAGGTCTACTACTTCAAAACCCTGGGCCTTGGCGTGGGCCAGGCGGATGGAGTTGACGTCACCGACGATCACCACTGCCGCACCCAGCAGACGCGCCGACGCAGCAGCGGCCAGGCCGACCGGGCCGGCCCCAGCGATGTACACGGTGCTGCCTGGGCCAACGCCCGCCGTCACCGCGCCGTGGTAGCCCGTCGGCAGAATGTCGGAGAGGCAGGTCAGGTCGCGGATTTTCTCCATGGCCTTGTCGCGGTCCGGCAGTTTGAGCAGGTTGAAGTCGGCATACGGCACCAGCACGTACTCGGCCTGGCCGCCGGTCCAGTCGCCCATGTCGACGTAGCCATAGGCACCACCGGCACGGGCCGGGTTGACGGTCAGGCACACGCCGGTGTGTTGCTCTTTGCAGGAACGGCAGCGCCCGCAAGCCACGTTGAAGGGGACGGAAACCAAGTCGCCGATTTTCAGGTTTTCGACGTCGCTGCCCTTCTCGATCACTTCACCGGTGATTTCGTGACCGAGCACCAGGCCGGTCTGGGCAGTGGTACGGCCGCGCACCATGTGTTGGTCGGAGCCGCAGATATTGGTGGAGACCACGCGCAGGATGACGCCGTGCTCGATCTTCCTGCCACGGGGGTCCTGCATTTTGGGATAGTCGATTTTCTGTACTTCGACCTTGCCGTTGCCGAGATACACGACACCACGATTACCAGACATGCTTTCACCTCGCTGTTGTTTTTATGGAACTGCGTTGCCGTCAAATGGGCAGCGCGTTAAGTGCTCGGGTACAGATGCTGTTGCTTGTGTTGTTTGTCAGGGCCTCATCGGGGGCAAGCCCCCTCCCACATTTTGATTTGTGCACGCATTCAACTGTGGGAGGGGGCTTGCCCCCGATAGCGGCAGTCATAGCACCACTGTCCTATTGGCATTCAAGAACACCCGCCGCTCAATGTGATACCCAACCGCCCGGGCCAATGTCAGCCCTTCGATATCGCGCCCCTTGGCAATCAAATCCTCGGGATAGTGGCTGTGATCCACCACCTCCACGCCCTGGGCGATGATCGGGCCTTCGTCCAGGTCGTTGTTGATGTAATGCGCAGTGGCGCCCACCAGTTTCACGCCCTTGTTGTACGCCTGGTGATACGGCTTGGCGCCCTTGAACCCCGGCAGCAATGAGTGGTGAATGTTGATGGCCTTGCCATCGAGCTTGCGGCACAGCTCCGGCGACAGCACTTGCATATAGCGCGCAAGAATCACCAGTTCGGCACCGGTGTCTTCCACCACTTGCCACACCTGACGCTCCTGGGACGGTTTGTCGTTGGGGTCGAGGGGGAAATGGTAGTAGGGAATCTGATGCCAGTCGGCCAATGGCTTGAGATCGGGGTGGTTTGATACCACCGCCACCACGTCCATCGACAATTGGCCGATACGCTGGCGGTACAGCAGATCGTTCAGGCAGTGATCGGCCTTGGACACCATGATCACCACTTTTGGCCGGTAGTTCGGTGCCGTCAGCTCGAAGATCATGCCAAACGCCTCGCCCCGCGCAGCCAGCCCATCGCGAAAGGCTTGCTCGTCGAACCCGTCAGGCTGGCGGAATTCCACGCGAATGAAAAACCGGCCCGAGAGGCGGTCATCGAACGAATGGTGCTCGGTGACGTAGCAGCCCTGCTCGAACAGGTAGCGGGTGACCGCGTCCACCGTGCCGAGCACGCTGGGGCAGTCGGCGGTCAAAATCCATGTATCGGGTGCGCGGCTCATGGGTTATTCCTCAGGCTTGGACACTCAGGCCGAATTCCGCCGAGGCATCCTGCAACCACAGCCACCAGTAATCCGAGAAGCTGCGACGGATCACCAGCTCCCAGGTGTCTTCGGCGGTATGGCGGATCACCAGTTGCGACTTGGCGAACACCGTGCCTACCGCTTTGCCCACTGGGAAATTATTGGGGTGCACGTCGTAGCTGGTGGATTTCATCAGCACATCGCGCACGTTCGGGCCGCTGAGTTCGAGGATCTGCTGGCCGCCGCTGACGTTGACCACCTGAATATGCAGGTCGCCCAGCGCGGCACGCAGGTTCTGCTCTGCGGCGAATTCCTCACCGCTCGGCACCACCAACAGCCACTCATCCGGGCCGAGCCATTGCAGGCTGGTTTCGCCTTTGACGATAACTTGCAGGGCGCCGGGCAATTCGATGCCCAGGGCCTTGTGCACACCGGCGGCGAACGCGGCATCGTGACCATCGCCACGAATGGTCAGGTGGCCGAGCAGTTTCTTTTCGCGCACGGTCACACCGGCGTTCTTGCGGCCCTTACCGACCAGGCTGGCGAGGTCGGCATGGTGCAGCGACGACTCGGCCTTGGCGCCGGTAGTGGGGCGTTGTTGGTACACATTGGCTGCTGTCATAAAGCACCTGTTCTGAATTCTGTTGTGTGGCTACTGGCGTCATCGGGAGTAAGCCCCCTCCCACATTTGGAATGCATTCCCCTGTGGGAGGGGGCTTGCTCCCGATGGCCGCGACTCGGTCTATCAAATGTTCTGGCGATCCCCTTTCGGGTCGAAGAACACCGAAGACACAATCTCAGCCTCGATCACGCTGCCATCGGCCTGGGGCGAGAACACCCGTTCGCCGATGCGCTTCAAGCCGCCTTTCACCACGCCCATGGCAAACGAATAGCCCAGGGAGTTGTGCGCGTAGCTGGAGGTGACGTGACCAACCATCTTCATCGGGATCGACTGCTTCGGATCGAGCACCAGTTGCGCGCCCTCCGGCAGCCACACCTTAGGATCAATCGGCTTGAGGCCCACCAGTTGCTTGCGCTCTTCGCGCACGCAGTCTTCACGGTTCATGCCGCGCCAGCCGATCCACGAGAACGGTTTGGTACGACCGACGCACCAGCCCATGTTGAGGTCGTCCGGGGTCATCGAGCCGTCGGTATCCTGGCCGACGATGATGAAGCCCTTCTCGGCCCGCAGTACGTGCATGGTTTCGGTGCCGTACGGAGTCAGGTTGTACTTCTTGCCGGCGGCGACAATCTGTTCCAGCACGCCCATGGCGTAGTCGGCCTGCACGTTGACTTCGTACGACAGCTCACCGGTAAACGAAATGCGGAACACCCGCGCCGGCACACCGCCCACCAAACCTTCTTTCCAGGTCATGAACGGGAAACCGTCCTTGTCCAGGTCGATGTCGGTGACTTCCGCCAGCAGCTTGCGGCTGTTGGGGCCGGACAGGGTCATGGTCGCCCAGTGGTCGGTGACCGAGGTGAAGTACACCTTGAGGTCCGGCCATTCGGTTTGCTGATAGATTTCCAGCCACTGCAGCACGCGGGCGGCGCCGCCGGTGGTGGTGGTCATCAGGAAGTGGTTGTCGGCCAGGCACGCGGTCACACCGTCGTCGAAGACCATGCCGTCTTCCTTACACATCAGGCCGTAGCGCGCCTTGCCCACGTCGAGCTTGGTCCAGGCGTTGGTGTAGATGCGGTTGAGGAACTCACGGGCGTCCGGGCCCTGGATGTCGATCTTGCCGAGGGTGGACGCATCCAACAGGCCGACGCTGTCGCGCACGGCCAGGCATTCGCGTTTCACCGCGGCGTGCAGGTCTTCACCGTTGCGCGGGAAGTACCAAGGACGTTTCCACTGGCCGACGTCTTCGAACTCGGCGCCATTCTTGACGTGCCACGCGTGCAGCGCGGTGTAGCGCACGGGTTCGAAGATATGCCCACAGTGCCGGCCCGCTACGGCGCCGAACGTGACCGGCGTGTAGTTGGGACGGAACATGGTGGTGCCCATCTGCGGGATGGTCACGTTCAGCGAGCGCGCAGCGATAGCCAGGCCGTTAACGTTGCCCAACTTGCCCTGGTCGGTGCCGAAGCCCAGCGCGGTGTAGCGCTTGACGTGCTCGACCGACTCGAAGCCTTCGCGGGTGGCCAGTTCGATGGCGGCAGCGGTAACGTCGTTCTGCAGGTCGACGAATTGCTTCGGCGCCCGTGCGGTCGCTTTGTCGTGCGGCACCTGGTAGATCGCCAGGGTGGGTTCTTCCAGACGGCTCAGGGCCTTTGGCAGAGTGCCTTCAACCGGCGCGAAACCGGCTTCGCTGGCGGCGCGCACGCCTCCTTCAAAACCATCGGCCAGGGAATCGCCGAGGCCGTAGACGCCGTTGATACCACCGACGCACACGCGTTTCTGCGGCGCCTCGCCGGGGACGAAACCAAGAATGTCTTCACGCCAGATCGGCTTGCCGCCCAGGTGCGAAGCCAGGTGAACCACCGGGCTGTAGCCGCCGGAGCTGGCTACCAGGTCGCAGTCCAGCCACTCGCCGGGGCTGGTGACTTTATGGGCCTTGACGTCAATCGCGGCGACACGCGCAGCGGTCACGCGCTTGGTGCCACGGGCTTCGACCACGGCGCTGCCGGTGAGGATGCGGATACCTTTGGCGCGGGCTTCTTCCACCAGTGCACCGCGTGGGTTGTGGCGCACATCGGCGACGGCTACCACGGCCAGGCCGGCGTCGAACCAGTCCAAGGCCACGCGGTAGGCGTGATCGTTGTTGGTCGACAGCACCAATTTTTTACCCGGTGCCACGCCGTAACGGCGCACATATGTGGAGACCGCACCGGCCAGCATGTTGCCCGGCACGTCGTTGTTGCCGTACACCAACGGACGCTCGCAGGCGCCGGTGGCCAACACCACGCGTTTGGCACGCACACGGTGAATGCGCTGGCGCACCACGCCGATCGGCGCACGGTCGCCGAGGTGATCGGTGAGGCGCTCGTGAATGGTCAGGAAGTTATGGTCGTGGTAGCCGTTGACCGTGGCGCGGGGCAGCAGCACCACGTCCGGCAGGCTTTTCAATTCGGCGATCACACTGGCGACCCACTCGCTGGCGGGCTTGCCGTCCAGGCTTTCGCGGGAGTCGAGCAACGAACCACCGAACTCTTCCTGCTCATCGGCGAGGATCACGCGGGCGCCGCTACGCGCAGCCGCCAGCGCCGCCGCCAGCCCGGCAGGGCCTGCGCCCACCACCAGCACGTCACAGTGACGGTTGAAGTTGTCGTAGGTGTCCGGATCGTTCTCGGTCGGCGAGCGGCCCAGGCCGGCGGCCTTGCGGATGTACTTCTCGTAGGTCATCCAGAACGATTGCGGGTACATGAAGGTTTTGTAGTAGAAACCCGGCGGCATCAGCTTGCCGCCGACCTTGCCGAGAATGCCCATCATGTCGTTGTTGACGCTCGGCCAGCCGTTGGTGCTGGTGGCGACCAAACCTTGATACAGCGCCTGTTGTGTGGCGCGTACGTTAGGAATCTGGGTGGCTTCGGTGGCGCCGATCTGCAGCACTGCGTTCGGCTCTTCGGCACCGGCGGCAAAGATGCCGCGAGGGCGCGAGTACTTGAAGCTGCGGCCAATGATATCGACGCCGTTGGCCAGCAACGCGGCGGCCAGGGTGTCGCCTTCAAAGCCCTTGTAGGTCTGGCCGTTGAAGCTGAAGGTCAGGACCTTGTTACGGTCGATCCGGCCACCGTTGGACAGGCGATTGATCTGGCTCATACCTTCTCTCCAGAAGCCTTGGCGGTGAATTGCGGCTTCTCGCCAATCTTGTAGGTTTCAAGAATTTCGTAGGTCACGGTGTCGCGGGTCGCGTTGAAATACTGGCGGCACCCGGCGGCGTGAATCCACAACTCGTGGTGCAGGCCACGGGGGTTGTCGCGGAAGAACATGTAGTCGCCCCACTGCTCGTCGGTGCAGGCGTTCGGGTCCAGCGGGCGCGGGATGTGCGCTTGGCCGGACGCGTGGAATTCCTCTTCGGAGCGCAGTTCGCCACAGTGAGGACAGAAGATATGCAACATAGGGAATTTCTCCTGTTAGTGGGCGACGGCGGCAGCGCCGTGTTCGTCGATCAACGCACCGTTGTGGAAACGGTCGATGGAAAAAGGTGCCGCCAATGGGTGCATTTCACCCTTGGCGAGGCTGGCGGCAAACACGTTGCCTGAGCCCGGCGTGGCCTTGAAGCCACCGGTGCCCCAACCGCAGTTGAAGAACATGTTCGGCACCGGGGTCTTGGAGATGATCGGGCACGCATCCGGGGTGGTGTCGACGATGCCGCCCCACTGGCGGTTCATGCGTACGCGCGACAGCACTGGGAACATCTCGACGATGGCCTGGATGGTGTGCTCGATCACCGGGTACGAACCGCGCTGGCCGTAGCCGTTGTAACCGTCGATACCGGCACCGATCACCAAGTCGCCCTTGTCGGACTGGCTGATGTAACCGTGTACGGCGTTGGACATGATCACGCTGTCGATAATTGGCTTGATCGGCTCCGACACCAGCGCTTGCAGCGGGTGGGATTCGACTGGCAGGCGGAAACCGGCGAGCGAAGCCATGTGGCCGGAGTTACCGGCAGTGACCACACCAACGCGCTTGGCGCCGATAAAGCCCTTGTTGGTTTCCACACCGATGCACACGCCATTTTCCTTGCGGAAGCCGATCACTTCGGTTTGCTGGATCAAGTCCACACCGAGGGCGTCGGCGGCGCGGGCGAAGCCCCAGGCCACGGCATCGTGACGGGCCACGCCGCCACGCCGTTGCACGGTGGCGCCGAGCACTGGGTAGCGGGTGTTTTTCGAGCAGTCCAGGTACGGAATCTCGTCGGCTACTTGCTTGGCATTCAGCAGTTCGCCATCCACGCCATTGAGGCGGTTGGCGCTGACGCGACGCTCGGAGTCACGGATGTCCTGCAGGGTGTGGCACAGGTTGTAGACGCCACGCTGGGAGAACATCACGTTGTAGTTCAGGTCCTGGGACAGACCTTCCCACAGTTTCATCGCGTGTTCGTACAGGTGCGCCGACTCGTCCCACAGGTAGTTGGAACGCACGATGGTGGTGTTGCGCGCGGTGTTACCGCCGCCCAGCCAGCCTTTCTCGACCACGGCCACGTTGGTGATGCCATGCTCCTTGGCCAAGTAGTAAGCGGTCGCCAGACCATGCCCGCCGCCGCCGACGATGACCACGTCGTACACCTTTTTAGGGGTCGGCGTGCGCCACATCTTCTGCCAGTTTTCGTGATGGCTGAGTGAGTGCTTGAAGAGGCCGAAGCCCGAGTAGCGTTGCATAGTCATTACTCCAATACCGCGCTCAGCGATAAACCGGGAAATCAGCGCACAGGGCAGACACGTGCTTGGCCACGTTAGCCTCGACATCGGCGTCGCCGAGGTTGTCGAGGATGTCGCAGATCCAGCCAGCCAACTCGATGCACTGCGGCACTTTGAAACCACGCGTGGTCACCGCCGGGGTGCCAATGCGCAGGCCCGAGGTCACGAACGGCGACTGCGGGTCATTCGGCACGGCGTTCTTGTTGACGGTGATATGGGCGCGACCGAGGGCGGCATCCGCCTCTTTGCCGGTCAGGCCCTGACGGATCAGGCTGACCAGGAACAGGTGGTTATCGGTGCCGCCGGACACTACATCGTAGCCGCGTTTGATAAACACGCTGGCCATGGCCTGGGCGTTATCGATCACCTGTTGCTGGTAAGCCTTGAAACCCGGCTCCAGCGCTTCCTTGAAGCACACCGCCTTGCCGGCGATCACATGCATCAGCGGGCCGCCCTGGGCGCCAGGGAACACGGCGGCGTTGAGCTTCTTCTCGATCTCTTCGTTGGCCTTGGCCAGGATCAAGCCGCCACGCGGACCGCGCAGGGTTTTGTGAGTCGTGGTGGTGACCACATCGGCGTAAGGCAGCGGGTTCGGGTACAGACCGGCGGCAACCAGGCCGGCGACGTGGGCCATATCGACGAACAGCAGCGCGCCCACCTTGTCGGCGATCTGACGGAAACGGGGGAAATCCAGAGTCTTGGAGTAGGCGGAGAAACCGGCCACCACCATCTTCGGCTTGTGCTCCACCGCCAGGCGCTCGACTTCGTCGTAGTCGATCAGGCCGGTGTCGGTGTTGATGCCGTATTGCACCGCGTTGTACAGCTTGCCCGAGGACGACACTTTAGCGCCGTGGGTCAGGTGACCGCCGTGGGCCAGGCTCATGCCGAGGATGGTGTCGCCGGCATTGATCAGCGCCAGGTACACCGCGCTGTTGGCGGACGAACCGGAGTGCGGCTGCACGTTGGCGTAATCGGCGCCGAACAGTTGCTTGGCGCGCTCGATGGCCAGGGCCTCGACTTTATCCACATGCTCGCAGCCACCGTAGTAGCGCTTGCCTGGGTAGCCTTCGGCGTATTTGTTGGTGAGGCCGCTGCCTTGGGCTTCCATCACCCGCTTGCTGGTGTAGTTCTCTGACGCGATCAGCTCGATATGATCTTCCTGGCGCTGCTCCTCGGCATTCATCGCCGCCAGCAGTGCGTCGTCATATCCCTGAATCTGGTCTTGTTTGCTGAACATCGCGTCTCTCCCAGCCTTTCGTATTGTTAAGGCCCTCGCAGGGCCCTTTGATGCGATGGTAGGGCTGGCGTAGACAGGTCAAATGCCTGCGCACGCCACGCAAAGGTGCGTTTACGACATTACCGAATCAACACCAAATAAATGTGGGAGGGGTTAAGCAATGATGTGGCGCAGGAGTAACAGCAGGAGGAAGTGCATGGGATACAGGGCGTAGGCCCAGCGGCGCATTGCTGGCGGCGAGGTGCTGTGGGCATGTCGCAATAAGACCAACCCCGCCCATGGCGCAATCAGGCACGCGACCAGCCCCAACAGCGCCACCGGCGTGCCGCTATTGAGCAGGATCTGCCATTGATTGGCGGCCACGCAGACCAACCCTGGCAACACACTGAAATACCAAGGCCGGCGAAATACCAGCAACATCGCCAGGGGCAGCAATACACCCAACAATCCGAACATTAAGTGCGCTGAAAATACCGCCGCTATCGTGACCGCGATTAACGCCAATCCTCGATCAATAAACGTCTTCTGCTGCCATCCTCGGGCAACCAGCAGGCCCAGCGCGAGGGTCGGCAACACGTTCAACGTATCGGCATCCTCGATAAACAAGCGATACGGTACTTCGCTGATTACGCTGAACAGCAGCAACCAGCCCAGGTAGCGCCATTGACCCGTTACCGGGGCGTTGCGAACCCGGTGCAGGTTCGCCGCAATCGCCAGGCAAAACCACGGGAACGCCAGCCGCCCCGGCACGTACAGGCCGTCCAGGCTCAAACCGACATAACGCAGGTGATCCAGCACCATACTGAGCAGCGCCAGCCACTTGAGCAGGTCCAGAGCGCCGTCTCGGACGGGTCCGACAGGCAAGGTGTGAGCGCTGTGCATAATTCCCCAGTGACTTTGCATTTACAGTGCGTGCGCACGCCCAACAATCTTGGTTACAGTGCGCACCAATATCGACCACAGGAACGGGCCATGACCGACAAGAGCCAACAATTCGCCAGTGACAACTATTCGGGCATCTGCCCGGAAGCCTGGGCCGCCATGGAACAAGCCAACCACGGCCATCAGCGCGCCTACGGCGACGATGAATGGACCCACCGCGCCGCCGACGGTTTCCGCAACCTGTTCGAAACCGACTGCGAAGTGTTTTTCGCCTTCAACGGCACCGCGGCCAACTCCCTGGCGCTGTCGTCTCTGTGCCAGAGCTACCATAGCGTGATTTGCTCGGAAACCGCCCACGTCGAAACCGACGAATGCGGCGCGCCGGAGTTTTTCTCCAACGGCTCCAAGCTGCTCATCGCCCGCACCGAAAACGGCAAACTGACCCCAGAGTCGATCCGCGAGATCGCCCTCAAGCGCCAGGACATCCACTACCCCAAACCCCGCGTAGTCACCCTGACCCAAGCCACCGAAGTCGGTAGCGTGTACACCCCCGAGGAAATCCGCGCCATCAGCGCCACCTGCAAAGAGCTGGGCCTGAACCTGCACATGGACGGCGCGCGCTTCTCCAACGCCTGTGCGTTCCTTGGCTGCTCGCCGGCCGACCTGACCTGGAAAGCCGGGGTGGACGTGCTGTGCTTTGGCGGCACCAAAAACGGCATGGCCGTGGGCGAGGCGATCCTGTTCTTCAACCACAAGCTGGCCGAAGACTTCGACTATCGCTGCAAACAGGCCGGCCAACTGGCCTCGAAGATGCGCTTCCTCTCCGCACCTTGGGTAGGCCTGCTGGAAAACGACGCCTGGCTCAAGCACGCCCGCCACGCCAACCACTGCGCGCAGTTGCTGAGCAGCCTGGTGGCGGATATTCCCGGCGTGGAGCTGATGTTCCCGGTGCAGGCCAACGGCGTGTTCCTGCAACTGTCGGAACCGGCCATCGCCGCGCTGACAGCCAAGGGCTGGCGCTTCTACACCTTCATCGGCAAAGGTGGGGCGCGCTTCATGTGCGCGTGGGATACCGAAGAAGAACGCGTAAGGGAACTGGCCGCGGATATCCGCGAAGTGATGAACGCCTGAGACGGGCGAATAGTGGCGCTGTGCCGAGACTGTTATTTGTTATTTCCGACAGCAACGCAGCGAGCTTTCATTGACTAGCCTCTTGGAACCCGCAAGGAAATCGCCGCTGCAGCGGCTGCCCTCGCGGGTACTACCACCCGCCGAACAATCGGCTGGAAACGGAAATCCAGAAGAGGTTTTTAATCATGGAATATCAAAGCACCGGCAATACCCTAAAAAGCGACGGCACTGTCACCACCACCGTTATCGACTGGGACGAGTTCAGAAAAACCGCCCAAATCGGCGACACTATCCGCGAGCCGTCGAGGACGCTGCGGATCTATGACAAAGTCTATGAATTGACAGCTTCAGGCCAGCACTTCGTCGTACACATCTACGCTCAATAACCGTTAACCTTCGCGCATTCCCACGCACTGCGTGGGGATGCCGGGGCTGCGAGCTGGCTGGCCAGGCACGTTCATTCGAGCGATCAGTACTCGATACGCACATCGCCCTTCGGCACACTGCAGCACGACAGGATGTAGCCTTCGGCTTCATCATCCTCGGTGATCCCACCGTTGTGCTCCATCTCCACTTCCCCACCCAGCTTCAGCACCTTGCACGTGCCGCAGATGCCCATGCCGCAGGCTTTGGGGATCATCAGGCCAAGCTTGGCGGCGGCGGCGTGTACGGTTTCGCCTGGCGCCACGCGGATGCTCTTGCCCGAGGTAATGAACTCCACCTGGTGCAGGTCCGCCAGGTCGACTTCCGGCGCGTCGGCGGCTTGTTCGGCTTGCTCCACCGCATCGGCGCGAGCTTCGGGCGGCGTGGCGCCGAAGGATTCCTCGTGGTAGCGCGTCATGTCGAAACCGGCGGCTTCCAGCAGGCGCTTCACGGCGGTCATGTAGGGCGTTGGGCCGCAGCAGAACACTTCGCGCTCCAGGAAGTCGGGCACCATCAGTTCGAGCATCTTGTGGTTCAGGTAACCGCGGTAACCGGCCCAGGGTTCGCCCAGGCCGTGCTTTTCGCAGATCAGGTGCAGGCTGAAGTTATCGATCCGCGACGCCATGTGCTCCAGCTCGCGGTGGTAGATGATGTCTTTAGGCGAGCGGGCACTGTGGACAAAGGTCATGTCGACATTGGCATTGGTGTCGTAGAACCAGCGCGCCATCGACATCACTGGCGTAATCCCCACGCCGCCGCTGAGGTACAGCACTTTCGGACTGGGGAAGTCGATGGCGTTGAACAGCCCCACCGGTCCGTGCACCGCCAGCTCCTGGCCTTCATGCAAAGTGTCGTGCAACCAGTTGGACACCTTGCCGCCAGGCACGCGCTTGATGGTCACCGAGAAGCTGTAGGGCACCGATGGCGAGCTGGAAATGGTGTAGGAGCGCATGATCGGCTGCCCGTCGATTTCCAGCTCCAGAGTCACGAATTGCCCTGGTTTGAAAAAGAACAGGATCGGCTGGTCGGCCATAAAGCAAAAGGTGCGCACATCCCAGGTTTCCTGGATGACTTTGACGCAACGGACGATGTGCCGACCATTGGCCCAGGTCTGGGTGGTTACCGGATTCAGGAAATTATTGGACATGTTGTTCTCCACCGCCGAGGTCGGCCTTATGGTGGCGATTCTGCGTAACGCGAGAACCGCCCACTTACCTATCTGCGACATTCACATACTTATCGCGACCAGCCCCCATACCACGGGGCTTGCGCGTCGGGATCAGAGTGGGCCATGTCGCTCATGGATAAGGTTCGCCGCATCAGCAGCCCCACACTCGCTCCCAACAACGACGCTTTCTTTACGCCTTGCTGCACACCTGATCAGCCACTATTCGCCGGCCACACAGAATGGCCATGAGGACCTACACGATGGACGTCACCGCAACCTTAAGCTTGGGCGATCCGCTGGAACCCGCACGCAAGGCCACCGCGCAAATGCTGCAGGAGCGCGAGCGCACCTTTTCGCTGCCGCAGCCGTTCTACTGCGATGAGCGTTTGTTCGATATCGACATGCAGGAGATCTTCCAGAAAGAGTGGTTGATCGCCGGCATGACCTGCGAGATTCCGACCAAGGGCAACTACCTCACCCTGCAAGTGGGCAAGAACCCGATCATCGTGATCCGTGGCGCCGAGGGCGTGGTACATGCGTTCCACAACGTGTGCCGTCACCGTGGCTCGCGCCTGTGCACCAGCGACAAGGGCAAGGTGGCCAAACTGGTCTGCCATTATCACCAGTGGACCTACGAACTGGACGGCCGCCTGCTGTTCGCCGGCACCGAGATGGGCGCCGACTTCGACATGAATCAATACGGCCTCAAGCCGGTCAACGTGAAGACCGCCGGCGGCTATATCTTCATCAGCCTGGCCGAAAACCCGCCGGCCATCGATGACTTCCTGTCGACCCTGAACCACTACATGGAACCCTACGACATGGAGAACACCAAGGTGGCGGTGCAAACCACCTTGATGGAAAAGGCCAACTGGAAACTGGTGCTGGAGAACAACCGCGAGTGCTACCACTGCGGCGGTTCGCACCCGGAGCTGCTCAAAACCCTGCTGGAATGGGACGACGTCACCGACCCACGCGCCGACCAGGCATTCAAGGACCACGTCGCCGCCTCGGCCGCTGCCTGGGACGCCGAGAAGATCCCGTACGCCCACGCCAGCTTCGGCCTGCGTAACCGCATCGTGCGGATGCCGCTGCTCAAGGGCACCGTGTCGATGACCCTCGATGGCAAACAAGGTTGCGCCAAGCTGATGGGCCGCATCAAGAACCCGGACCTGGGCTCGATGCGCATCCTGCACCTGCCACACTCGTGGAACCACTGCATGGGCGACCACATCATTGTGTTCACGGTGTGGCCGATCAGCGCGCAGGAAACCATGGTCACTACCAAGTGGCTGGTACACAAGGATGCGGTCGAAGGCGTGGACTATGACGTGGAGCGCATACGCCAGGTCTGGGACGCCACCAACGACCAGGACCGTCGCCTGGCAGAAGAAAACCAGCGCGGCATCAACTCCACGGCCTATCAACCGGGCCCGTACTCCAAGACTTATGAGTTCGGCGTGGTGAATTTCGTGGACTGGTACAGCGAGCGCATGCTGAGCAACCTGGGCGCGGCACCGGCGCCTTACCTCAAAGGCGTTGCGGCACACGAATAAACGCTCCTAATCGTTGGAAATGTGGGAAGGGGCCCGGCCCCCTCCCACAATCGAACCTCGCACTGCTTACTATTTGATCAGATCTCTCCCAGCCCCCTACCCGCCTGCCTTCCAGCCTTTGCCCAACAACTTATCCACAGAGCCACCCACAGCAATTGTGGGCAACTGCGCCAATTACCCAGAAATAAGTGAAGAAAATCCGTGACTTATTCAAGTTACGGGTTTGGGTGTGCATTTGATCATTTTTCGATCAATACGCTACAAGCCAATAAAATCGTGGCTTGCAGCACTACGTGAACACCTTATCCACAGAAGCGCCAACAGACTTTGGGGGCAACTTGCACGGCACTGTGGAAAACCGCGGCAACCCTGCATAAATCCAGGCTTTAGCACTATTTCAACGCTTCAATCAGCGAATTGATCACTTTTTAATCATTTCGATCAAAGCCTTTATCTTTAAGGCTTGTAGCCGATAGCAAACATCTTATCCACAGAAGCGCCAACAGATTTTGGGGGCAAGTACAAATACCCCACCACGCTTATCCACACGCAAAACGCTTAAAAAACCGGGGCTTAGCCTGGTTGTTTTTCATACAGCAGGCTGCAGCCCTTAATTTACCTGAGCTACAGGCACCCACGAACACCTTATCCACAGCCAGACACACAGCGATTGTGGGTAACGTCCTAGGTGGTATTCGTCTGTACAAAAAACACTCCGCATCTACACTCACCTTTGCAGTTAATTTCACCAGCCTGGGTTAGTGCGGAAGTCCTTGGCGGGATAAACGGGAGGACCAACAGTGATGTGGCAGGGCATACCCAGCCATCACTGCGCCAAAGGTTTTACGCTGATTGAATTACTACTGACGCTGGCCTTGCTGGCCACGCTGGCGACAGTGGCTTATCCGCTGACAGCATTGATGGGCAAACGCGACCGAGAACTCGACTTGCAACGTTCGTTGCGAGAGATACGCCGCGCTATTGATTCCTACAAAGAAGCCAGCGACGACGGGCGCATCGAAAAGAGCGTCACTGCCAGTGGTTACCCGCCCTCATTGCAGACATTGGTCGATGGCGTCACCGACCAGACCAACTTGCAAGGTCAAAAACTCTATTTTCTGCGACGCATTCCTCGCGATCCTCTCTGCGAATGTCCCGAACTGGCAGCGGAAAAAACCTGGCAATTGCGCAGTTACAAGAGCAGCGCCGATAACCCACAAGAGGGAGAAGATGTATTTGACGTTTCATCCCGCAGCACTCGGGAGAGTTTGAATGGAACGTTGTACAGCCAGTGGTGAGCGCGGTTTTACCCTGATCGAATTGCTGGTGGTGATGGCCATCATCGCCACACTCATGACGCTGGTCACCCCCCAGTATTTTCGCCAGCACGCCAAGGCCCAGGAAACCGTGCTGCGCCACAACCTCTCCACCATTCGCCAGGCGCTGGATCAATACCGCGAAGACCACGGCGAGAACCCCGACTCCTTGCAAGCCCTGGTGGACCGCCGCTACCTGCGCGAAATCCCTCTGGACCCGCTGACCGGCAAGCGCGAGACCTGGCAACTGCAACCCTCCGACGAACAAGGCCTGGGCGACGTACGCAGCGGCGCACCGGGCACCGCTAACGATGGGACGGCCTATGCAGACTGGTAAGCAGCGCCAGCACGGCTCGGTGTTCATGGGCATGCTGGTGACGGTGGCCGTCGTGGCCGTGATGTTAATGGAGACGGGCACGCTGTGGTCCAGCGTGTTGCAGCGCGAACGCGAACTGGAACTGCTGGCGCGCGGCAACGAAATTCGCCGGGCCATCGGCCTGTACTACAAGGCCGGCAATGCCTTTCCCAAGTCCCTCGAAGACCTGGTGCTTGACCGGCGCCAACCGACCGTCAAGCGCTACCTGCGCCGGGTCTACGCCGACCCGCTGACCGGCACCACCGAGTGGGGCGTCGTGCCAGGGCCGGGCGACACCATCATGGGCGTGTTCAGCCAGGCCAAGGGCACGCCGTTCAAGCAAGGCAACTTTGCGGTCATCAATCAAAGTTTTACAGGGCAAGGCAGTTATCAAGGGTGGGTGTTTCTGTATGGCTCTGTACAGAGTAACCCTGCAACCCGCGTCACTCCTCTGGGAGATCAGCTGACTCGATGATTTCAACGATATGAACACACTGATCGTTCCAGCAGTTCGGAACTTGTTTATCTGGATTGAAGGTGGACTAGAGCATGAATAAGTACATGAAGAGTTTTATCAAATGGACAGTGCCTGCTTTGTGTTTGGTACCGACCTTGAGTTGGGCACATGGTGCTCTGGATATCCCGGCATCACGTGCGGTGAATTGCCAGGCTACCGGAGGCTACTGGCAATCAGAGGATGGGTCCTCCATTGTGGATAAAGGTTGCCGAGAATCAGCCACGCTATTTGGTACCCCTGCCCAAAAAGTATTCGCCGCGCAACAATGGCATGAGGTTTCACACATCCCAGGGATTAATAATCCATCGATGGATCAGATTAAAGCCATTATCAAAGACGGCCAGATCTGTGCTGCAAATGACCCCAGAAAAGCCAGCCTGGATTACCCAACGCCCTACTGGACCAAGACTGACGTGACGTCCGGACAGCCGCTGACCCTCCGACTTATTGGCACCGCCCCCCACGTACCCAGCAAGTTCTATACATTTGCCAGCAAACCAGGCTTCAATTCGGCCACGGACAAATTGAAGTGGAGCGATCTGGTGCAGTTGGGCCAGGAAGAGATATTTGAAGTTGCGAAAACAAACTGGCAAACGCCACCCAGACTACCCGGTGCATCGGGCTACTTCGAAACAGTAAGAACTATCCCGAATGGGCTTTCGGGCAATGGGTTGATTGTCGGCATCTGGGTACGGGACGACCCGAATGGAGAGTTTTTCATTTCGTGCTCGGACGTGAACTTCACAGGTGGAGGTGTGCCTGAGAAACTTCACAATATCGGCACGTTTATCAATGGCGACATGAGTACGCTCAAACCTGGCGACTCCGTGCACTATCGGATTTTTGGTAACGATGGGGCAAAAAAAGAACTGGTCGATATCATTCATAAAATCAGCGCAGCAAATCTGCCGCCTGTTCAATGGGGCAAAGAAATAGCCGACCAAGTCAATCCCTCCATCGCCAAAATCGGCGAGCTAGAGGGCTCGATCGTTACTTACAACGTGCAAAACCCTTTAAGCAACTCGACTTATGCCACTCAACAAGGTTACAGCCAGGCGATGTCGATCATTGCAGGTGAAGGCCCAGGCCCTGTTAATCCGGCGCCACCTATAGCACGGATCACAGGTCCCACTGCATTGAAGTCGGGCGAGACCTTCACATTCAGTGGCACTACGTCAACGGGGAGCAATGGCCCGTTGTTGTATCAATGGGCCGTCCCCGGGATGACGGGCGCACAGAATGGCGCGACCATCAGCGGCAAGGCCTACCAAGTCCCAGAAGTAACCACGTTTGAAGCACGATTGATCGTTCGGGACCAGCAAAACGGTAAAACCGATCCGGCGAAGCTCTCCTTTACCGTAGAACCTGCAAGCGGAGACACGGATTACCCTCAGTGGAAACCGAATGGCGGCTATAACAGCGGCTCACAAGTATCCAATTATGGAGTGAAGTACCGGTGCAAACAGGGATCGGCAGGCGCATGGTGCGGGCAGAATGAAAATGAACCCGGCAAACCCGGTTCCACTTTCTGGCAGCGCGCATGGGATGTTGTTCCTTGAGCCACTGGCATATGCACTGACTTGATAACAGCAAGTGCCAAACGTTATAGGGCGCCTTACGGCGCCTTATATCGCGCAACGCTACAATTGGAAGCAGTACTGGTTATAACGCAGTCCTACCGGCGGTGCCCGCTTCCCCAGCGGGCCGGAAGAGTTGATCACAACCGCCGAGTATCGCCATGCGCACACGCATACTTATCACCCCCTTCCAACGCGCCTTTACGCTGCTGGAACTGCTGGTCGTCCTGCTGATCATCGCCCTGCTCGCCGGCTATGTCGGACCCAAGATGTTCGACCGCCTGGAGCTGGCCAAGGTGCAAACCGCCCAAGGCCAGATGAAGTCCATCGCCGATGCGTTGAACCAGTACCGCCTGGACAACGGCAACTACCCCGACGAAACCCTCGGCCTGAATGCGCTGACCACGCGGCCCGCCAATGCGGGCAATTGGCAGGGGCCTTACTTGAAGACGTTGCCGCCTGACCCCTGGGGCAACCCATATCTCTACAAAAACCCGGGCACCCCGCCCAACGACGCCGAGATCATCTCCCTGGGCCGCGACGGCAAGGCCGGCGGCGTCAACACCTACGCCGACATTGTCTACGGGCTGTAACGGCTCATGTGCGCGCTGCGGATTGTTCTGACGCTTCTGTGCCTTACGGGCACCGCCCAGGCCAATTGCTGGCAACTGGCGGCCAGTCGTTATCACGTTGATCCGCTCCTGCTGTACGCCATCGCCAGGGTCGAGTCCGGCCTCAACCCCCGTGCGCGCAATATCAATGCCGACGGCAGCCAGGACATCGGCCTGATGCAGATCAACAGCCGCCACTTACCGGCATTGGCGCGGTTCGGCATCACCGAACAGCACCTGATCACTCAGCCTTGCACCAGCGTGATGGTCGGCGCGTGGATCCTGGCCGGTTTTATCCGCGAAAACGGCTACGGCTGGCAGGCCGTAGGCGCCTACAACGCCGGGCCCAAGCCGGACCGCGAGGCGCGCCGTACGCGTTACGCCCTGGCGGTGTGGCGTTACTACGGCGAGTTGCTGCAACAGCGCCGGAAACTGGCGAGGCAAACGCCATGATCGAAATAGACGCCCGCATCATCCGCGACGGTCATTTGCAGTCCCTGCACCTGCAAGCCGTTGACCTGGCCCAGGCGCGCCAGCAATTGCAGGCCGACGGCGCCCAGGTCATCTCGCTCAAAGCCCGTCGCCAACTCAAACTGCCGAGCCGGCGCTCCAAGTTCGCCCTCGGCTTGTTCATCCAGGAATTGGTGGTGCTGCTGGACGCCGGCCTGGTGCTGGTAGAAGCGGTGGAAACCCTGCGCGACAAAGCACCGCCGGGGATAAATCGGCAGGTCATGAGCGAGCTACTGGCCTCGATGTATGAGGGTAACTCGCTGTCCAGGGCAATGCAGCTCAAGCCGCAGACGTTTCCTTCATTGCTGATCGCCACCGTGGCGTCCTCCGAACACAGCGGCCAATTGGCCATAGCCCTGCGCCGCTACCATCACTTTGAAGCGCATTTGGAAACCGTGAAAAAACGCGTCAGCGGTGCCCTGATGTACCCCCTGGTAGTGCTTAGCGTGGGTGCGTTGATCCTGTTGTTTTTGCTGTTCTTCGTGATCCCGCGTTTCGCCTCGGTGTTCGACGCCGTCGCCGACTTACCCGCCACCGCGCGCTTCATGGTGTGGTGGGGCGCGCTGGTAGACGCACGCGGCATGGAGTTGCTGATCGGCCTGGCGCTGGCGGTAGGTGCGCTGGTGCTGCTGTTTCGCAGCGCCGGGTTCAAGTGTCGCGTGGCCGAGCTGTTCTGGAAGATTCCGAGCCTGGGCGCCCAGCGCACGCTGTTCATCCTGGCGCGCTTCTACCGCACGGCGGGCATGTTGCTGATGGGCGGGATGCCGGTGGTTACGGCGGTAGAGCTCTCCGGTGCCTTGCTGCCGGTGGAACGCCAAGCGGCCCTGCGCCAGGCCATGACCGATATCCAGGCAGGTCAGCCATTGTCCACCTCCCTGGCCCGCCACCAACTGACCACCGCCGTCGCCGAACGCCTGTTGCGGGTAGGCGAGCAAAGCGGCGAATTGGCAGCGATGTGCGAGCGCATCGCGCAGTTTCACGATGAAGCCTTGGAGCGCGCCATCGAGCTGTTCAGCAAGGTCTTCGAGCCCTTGTTGATGCTGGTGGTGGGCGGGCTGATCGGCCTGATTGTGTTCATGTTGTACATGCCGATTTTTGAACTGGCAGGCTCCATCCAAGGGTGACGCAATGAGCGAGAACACGCACAAGTGGCAGGCCTTGGCGAGCCAACGGGGCATCACATTGGCGGCATACCTGACCGAATTGCTGACCACCGCCCCTGACCAACTGCACACAGTCGCCGAGCCGTTGGGGCTGCTCCCCATCGGGCCTGAGCAGCTGGGCGAAGACTGGCGTTTCGACCTGTTGCCCCTGCCCCAGGCACTGCTGCATAACGTGCTGCCCCTGGATCACCTGGGCCAACCCTGCCTGGTGCTGGGCGACCCCTTTACCCTGGCCAGCCGACACTGGTTGCAGTCTTCCAGTACCCTGCGCCAACTGCCTCTGGCCATGAGCCTGCCCGGTGCGGTCAACGCCCAGTTGACCAAAGCCGAAGCCAGCCAGCGGGTGATGCAACCCTTCGGCGAAGACGACCCTGACGCACCGATCGGCCAGGCCGCCCAGGAAATCTCCTTGAGCAGCATCGCCCGCGACGACAATCTGGTGGTGCGCCTGGTCAACTCCATGCTGTTCGATGCGCTACAAAGCCGCGCCAGTGACATCCATGTGGAAACCACTCCCGGCGGCCTGGTGATCAAGTACCGCATCGACGGCGTGTTGCAGCAGATGGGCCAGGCCAGCGGCATGGACATGGCCGAGCAGGCGCTGTCGCGGATCAAGGTGTTGTCGGAGCTGGATATCGGTGAGCGACGCGTGCCCCAGGACGGGCGTTTCAAGATGAAGATCCAGGGGCGCGAAGTGGATTTTCGCGTGTCGATCATGCCCAGCATCCACGGCGAAGACGCGGTGCTGCGCATCCTCGACAAATCCCAGCGCGGCGAATCCCTGAGCCTGGAGGCCCTGGGCCTGGCCGCCGACACCATCGCCCGCATCCGCGCCCTGGCCAGCGAGCCCTACGGCATGCTGCTGGTCACCGGCCCCACCGGCAGCGGCAAATCCACAACCCTGTATGCCGCGTTGTCGGAGACCAACACCGGCGAGAAAAAAATCATCACCATCGAGGACCCGGTGGAATACGAACTGCCCGGCGTGCTGCAAATTCCGGTCAACGACAAGAAGGGCCTGACCTTTGCCCGTGGCCTGCGCTCGATCCTGCGCCACGACCCGGACACGATCCTGGTGGGCGAAATCCGCGATGGCGAAACCGCGGGCATCGCAGTGCAGGCGGCGCTGACCGGGCACTTGGTGATGTCGTCGGTACACGCCAATAGCGCATTCAGCGTACTCGAACGTTTCACCTATATGGATGTGGACCCGGCGAGTTTCGTCGAAGCCCTCAACGGCGTGGTCGCCCAACGCCTGGTGCGGCGCATCTGCGCAGATTGCGCGGTGGAGGCCGAACCCGACCCGGACATTGCCCGCCTCGCCCAGTTGCCCGAGGCCCAGTTGAAACAAGGTCACTACCGCGTGGGCAAGGGCTGCGACGCTTGCCGCCACACGGGTTATCGCGGCCGGCTGGCCCTGGCGGAGGTTCTGAGCATGAACGACACCATCAAGGAGGGTCTGCTGGCGCGCAGCTCAGCGTCCATTCTGCGGGAGCTGGCCCGTGGAGCCGGCCATGTGTTTATTCGCGACATTGCCCTGGCCCACGCCGCCCAGGGCGACACCACGCTCAAGGAGATCCACCGTGTCATTTCCCTTTATTGAGCACGTGGTGTGGCTGCATCGCGACGCTGCCGAGTGGGCCGCACGCGCGCGCTGGCGTGGCGCACCTGTCTGGCACGCGCAATGCCAAGGTACGCCGCTGGCCGCCTGCGCCGAACTGTTGGAGCAGGCGCCGCGCGGACGCGTGAAGTTCCTTGACCGGGCCACGGTGCTGCTGGGTTATCCCCATGTGCATTACCTGCTACTGCCGTGGCAACCCGAGGTGTACAGCGCCCAGGACTGGCAAGGTTTCGCCGAGGGGATGTTCAGCCAGCAGGCCAATATCGATGCCGAGCACTGGCAAGTGCAGGTCGCCGATAGCCCGTTCGGTCAACCGCGCCTGGCGGTCGCCACACCACGAGAATTACTGCTGGACCTGCGCGAACTGTTCAAGCTCAACCGCTTGCCGCTGGTGACCTGCACCCCCGTGCTGACGGCGGTCGCCCAACAGTACTGGCGGCACCTGCCTGACGATTGCGTGGTGGCCGTGCCCGAGGCCGGCAGCCTCAGTTGCCTGTATCGACACTTGGGCATCATCGATCAGGTATGCGTGATCCCCACCCAACCCGGCAGCACCTTGAGCGACAACTTGTTTACCGCCGACCTGCTGGTCGAGCGGCATGCCCCGGCCACGCTCGTGGTCAGCAACGCGCCGGCGGAGCATCGCTTGGGGCCCGTGCACCCGTGGCTGGAGGAGGCGCCATCATGAAAGCCAGGCTCGCCGGTGTCTGGCAACAGTTGCGCGCGCCCAGCGCACCGCGTGTCGATTTCCAGCGCCCCGCCCCCACCCACCGCGCCCTGGTGGCCGCGCTGTGGTTGATGACGAGCCTGTTACTGGTGAGCACTTGGCATCACTGGCAACGCATGGTGCACCAGCAGCAACAGACCGATGTGCTGGAGCAGCAATTTATCCAACTGACCCGCCGTCAGGAGCAGTTGATTCAGGCGGCCATCCGCTTGTCGCCCCAGCAAAGACAACAACTGGCGAGCTTCGCCCAGCAAAAGGCCACACCGTTTGCCTTGATGGATGGCGTGGCCCAGGCCTGGTCCAAGGAGATCGCCCTGACCCGCGTAGAGGTCAACACCCAAGCTCAAGTGCTGCACCTGGATCTGGAGGTGAAACAACTGGGCGATGCCTTTCGCTTCGTGGACCGGCTCCAGGCCCAGCCTGGGGTGCAAGTGAACCTGCAACAAAGCGCACTGAAGAGCAACGACCCGCAGCATCCAGTGCAGGTCAAACTCACCGTTGGCGCAGGGTAGCCGGCCATGGACACCCTCGTTCGCCACCTGCCGCGCCTGCGCTGGCACCTGATGCAGTGGCGCCAGCGCCTGGGCTTCTGGGGCCTGTTGGCCGTGGGCGTAATGGCGGCGGTGCTGTTGATCGAAGTCGTGCTGATTCAACCGGCCAGCAGCGCCGACAGCCAGCGACGCCAGGCGCTGCAAGCGGGTATCGACGAGCAGCCCCAAGACGTTCAAGTGACGGAACCGGCAGTAGTGGAAGCCCTGCCCACGGCACAAGACTTTGCCCCGCGCCTGGAAAAACTGCTGGGCCTGCTGAGCCAACGCGGTTTCATCATTGAGCAAACCACTCTGGCCTACTCCACGCCGGGGGAGACCGGGCTGCAACGTCTGGATGCGCAGATCCCCCTCTCCGGCCCTTACTTCCTGCTGCGCGAGGCCTTGACCGACATCGCCAAAGAGCCAGCGGTACGCATCGAAAACCTCACCCTGGAGCGCAAGGAAATCACCAGCGGCCTGCTCACCATCGACCTCAAAATCAGCGTGCTGGGGGTGGTGGAATGAAACTTCCGTTGTACCTGCGCATCCTGCTGGTGCTGACGTTGATCGGTTGCGGCTGGCTGTTCTGGCAAGACCAGCCCGAGCCCCTCGACAGCGCATCGGCCCCCGTTACCACCAAGCCAGCGCCGAGCGAGCCGGCCGCGCCCACACCCACCGCCGAACCCGCGGAGACGATCGTCGACCTGTTTCCCATACAGACCTGGACCCCGCCGCCGCCGCCCCCACCAGTGGACAACGCACCGCGCAGGCCGCCAGCGCTGCCCTTCAAGGTCAGCGCGCAATGGCGCTACGAGAACCAGGCGAAAATCGTCGTGCTCAGCGGCAACGGCGCCCAATACACCTTATGCAACCGCTGCTCGGTGCCGGGGCGCATCGTGCCCGGCAAGATGCTGGACGCCCATTACCGCTTGGACAAACTCACTGACAACGCCGTGGTGCTGACCTACATGCCGTTGAAGCATGTCAGCACCCTGCGCCTGGACAAGCACTGACCCGGGAGGGGCACGATCATGCGGCTTAGATGGATTCCCTTGGGCCTGGCGCTGTGCGCAGTGAGTGCGTGTGAAACCCAGCGGGCGATCAAGCAAAGCGATGAGTTGCGCCAACAGGGCGATATCGTGCGTTCGGTCGAGGTGCTGCAAGCCGAGGCCAAGGAAGACCCCGACGATATACAGCTGCGCACCGCGCAGTTCAGCAAGCTGGAGTTGCTGGTGGCCCAGTACAGCCGTGAAGCCAACGCCGCCATGGTGCGTGGCGATGACACCGCCGCTATCCGCGCCCTGGAGACCATCCTCAAGTACGACCCCAGCAACCTGGGCGCACGCCAGCAAATCCAGAGCATCCAGGCGATGAAACAACTGCGCCCGCAACTGGCGCGGGCCTATGAGATGAAACGCTCCAACCCGGTGGAAGCGCTTAACCTGGTGCGCCAGATCATCGCGCAAAAGCCCAACTACCGAGAGGCCCTGGACCTGCGCAACGCCTTGACCCGCGAACTGGTGAGTGCCGACCACCTCAGCGCCGACCTCTCCGAGGCCATGCGCAAACCTTTGAGCCTGGAGTTCAGTTCCCAGAGCCTGACCACGATTTTCGAGACCATCGCACGGTTATCGGGGGTCAATTTCGTCATCGACAAAGACGTCAACCCCAGCGCGTCGGCCAGCATGACCGCCAGCCGCACCACCGCCGAAGACGCGCTGAACCTGTTGCTGACCACCCAGAGCCTGGACAAGAAAATCCTCAACAACAACACCGTGCTGATTTACCCAAAGCGCCCGGACAAAGAACGTGAATACCGCGAGCTGGCGGTGCGCACCTTCTACCTCAGCCATGGCGATGCCAAGGTCGTGGCCGCTGAGATCAAGCAAGTGCTCAAGCCCAAGGAAGTGCTGGTGGACGAGCGCCTCAACGCCGTGCTGGTGCGCGATGGTCTGGACACCCTGAGTGCCGTGGAAAAACTGGTGGAGGCCATCGATATCGCGCAGTCGGAAGTGACCATCGATATCCAGGTGCTGGAAGTCAGCCTCAGCGACGAACTGAACCTGGGTATCCAGTACCCCGGCAGCATCGGCGTGTCCGTTGGCAACCTGAGCAACGTGCCGGCCGGGCTGGCGGGCATCCCGATCAGCGCCCTGCGCGGCATCAACGGCGACAATATTCTGCTGGATGCCAACAGCACCGAGGCGCGGATCAATATGCTGCAACGCAGCGGCAATACGGTGACCCTGGCCAACCCCCGGGTGCGCGTGCGCAACCGTGAAGAAGCGCAGGTGAACATCGGCGATAAAATCCCGGTGGTGACCACTACCACGGCCAACCAGATCACCACCTCGTCGGTGTCTTACCAGGATGTGGGGTTGCAGATCACCGTCAAGCCGATCATCAGCCTGAGCGATGAAGTGAACCTGGAACTGAACGTGGAGATGAGCCATATCACCAAGCGCATCCCCAGCTCGGACAACGTACCGGCCACCTTTGAACTGGGCTCGCGCGCCACCAAAACCCTGCTCACCGCCCGTAACAATGAGACCCAGGTGGTTTCAGGCCTGATCCGTACCGCCGACGTCGACGAGGGTTCTGGCCTGCCCTGGTTGAGCAAAATCCCGTGGATCGGCAAAAAACTGTTCGGCACCAATGTGAATACCCAGCAGAAAACCGAAATCATCCTGCTGCTGACGCCCCGGATCGAACGCAACCTGGACTTGCCGATTTCCCAGATCAGCACCTTTCACAGCGGCACCGAAGCGCGCAGTTCGACGCAGGGCATGATCCTGCGCGACACCACGGAAAAGATGATCCTCAAACCCACCGGAGGCGACCCGACGCCCGCGCTGCCGCCACCGATGCAGCAACCGGACGCCAACTGGCAGCCCTTGCCGCCGCCGTTACCGGATCTGGTGCCGAAGCCCGAGCCAGCCGCCCCTTAATCTCAGACCTTGAAGAAGATCAAACTGTGGGCCGGAGCTTGCCCCCGATAGCGGTGGTTCAGTTAAAAATACTCAGGCTGACACACGGCAATCGGGGGCAAGCCCCCTCCCACATTGATCACCTTGAGCCGCTTGGGCCGGGGTTACCGGATCTGGCGCCGAAGCCTGAGCCAGCCGCTCCTTAAACTCAGAACTTGAAGAAAATCAAACTGTGGGAGGGGGCTTGCCCCCGATAGCGGTGGTTCAGTTAAAAATACTGAGCCTGACACACGGCAATCGGGGGCAAGCCCCCTCCCACATTGATCACCTTGAGCCGCTTGGGCCGGGGTTACCGGATCTGGCGCCGAATCCCGAGCCAGCCGCCCCTTAATCTCAGAACTTGAAGAAAATCAAATTGTGGTAGGGGGCTCCCCCTCCCACATTGATCACCTTGAGCCGCTTGGGCCGGGTTACCGGATCTGGCGCCGAAGCCTGAGCCAGCCGCCCCTTAAACTCAGAACTTGAAGAAGATCAAATTGTGGTAGGCGGCTTGCCCCCTCCCACATTGATCACCTTGAGCCGCTTGGGCCGGGTTACCGGATCTGGTGCCGAAGCCCGAGCCAGCCGCCCTTTAATCTCAGACCTTGAAGAAGATCAAACTGTGGGAGGGGGCTTGCCCCCGATAGCGGTGGTTCAGTTAAAAATACTCAGGCTGACACACGGCAATCGGGGGCAAGCCCCCCTTCCACATTGGTTTTGCAGTACGGGTGGGTCAGCGTACGACGCCTTCCTCGATCAGCAACTTGAGGATGGCTTGGGCGCCTTCTTCAGCGCTGACGCCTTTGAGTACCTGCCCACCGCCGCCACTGGCCTTGGCCGTGGCCGCTTTCATGCGGTCGGCGCCGCTCTTGGCCTTGATCACCTTGAGCCGCTTGGGTCGGGGCTTGGCCGGTTGCAGGGTGGCACCCATCAACAGCGCATCGTCTTCGACCTCGACCTCATGGGCCGCCAGTTCCCCGCGCTGGCCCGGGCCATAGGCGCTCTGTCGTGGTTTGGGCGCGGCATTGTCCACCGTGGCCAGAAACGGCAGGCGCACCTTCAAGCGCCGCCGCTGGCCCCGTGGCAAAGCTTGCAGCACATGGGCCACGCCGCCGTCGATGGACTCCACCTGTGCCAGCCCCACAATCAGCGGCCAACCCAATTGCTCGGCGAGCAAAAACGGCAGCATTCCCGAGCCTTCGCCGGTTTCCGCCTGGCTGCCGGTAAGCACCACCTGGGCTCCGGCATCACGCAGGTACTCGCTGAGTACCGGCAGTGCGTCGGCGGTGGCCGGTTGCTCCAGCACATGCAGTTGCGGCAAACCCATGCCCAGATAGCTGCGCAGGGTCGGCTCGGCGATGTTGCCGGCATGCAGCACCTGCAACTTATCCCCAGCCAGCTGCAAACCCAGCTCGACCGCGCGGGCGTCCTGCTCGGCGCGGCGCGGGCGACCGGAAGTCGGGTGGGCGCCGATGGACACCAGGCTGATTACATTCGTGCTCATGCTCATATCCTCAAGCCGCGTCGCGCTTGGCGCCGTTGCGGTAGGCCTCGACCGCATCGATCAAGGCGTGCAGTATCGCGGCGCTTTCGCCGATCACCGACAGGTCGGCCCGCTTGATCATGTCGCAACCCGGGTCGAGGTTGATCGCCACCACCTTGTCGCAGGCACCGATGCCTTGCAGGTGTTGGATCGCCCCGGAAATCCCCACGGCCACATATACCCGCGCGGTGACCCAGGTGCCGCTGGCGCCGACCTGGCGATCACGCGCCATAAAGCCATCGTCCACCGCCACCCGCGAGGCGCCTTCGGTGGCGCCCAGTGCGGCGGCTGTCTGGTGAAACAGGGCCCAGTCCTTCACGCCGTTGCCGCCGGAGAAAATAAATTCCGCTTCGGCCATGGGAATGGCCGCCGGGTCCACCGCCACCGCGCCGAGATCCTCGATACGCGGCAAGCTGCGCGCCAGGGTTGTGGATAACTCCACGGGCAACACTTCATGGCGGGTTTCGCTGACCGGGTCGGCACATTCGGCGGCGGCCAGAATCAGGCGTGGCAGCGGCCGCGCCAAATCCTCTTGGCCCGCACCGGCGCGGCCGGTGCAGGTGTTGTCTTTGATCTGCCACACCCGCGTGGCCGGGCGCTCCTTGAGGCTGGCGGCAAAACGCCGGCCCAGCTCGCCGCCACCGCTGCGGCTGTCAGGCAGCAGCCAGTGGCGTGGATTGAATTGGTTATCCACAGCCCGCAGACCTTGCACCCGTTGTTCCGGCGAATAGCCGTCGAACTCGGCGCCGTCGAGCACCAGCAGGCGATCAACGCCGGCCGTGGCAAACGCACTTTCCTTGTGTTCGCCAAACACCACCGCCAACACCGCGCCGTCGTCGCCGGCCAGCTGCCGAGCCAGGCCAAGCAGGTCGCGGTCATGGCTACTCAGGCGGCCACCGACCATGTCCGGCACCACGTTGATGTAGAACGCCGGCGCAGCGACTTGATGCAGCGGCAATTGCACTTCGGCGGCTGCGGTACGTTTACTGGCGCCACCTTGCTGGGCGCCGCTGCGGTCAATGCGTTTGATGCCGTTGGGGCCGATAAAACCGATGCCATGCACGTTCTTGCGGATGACGCCATTGGGCCCCATCCAGCTGTGCTGCACCGGCTGCATCGCCGCATGCAGCGGGTGCAGGCGGTTACGGGCGATCCATTCGGCCCGTGGGTCGCGGCGGATTATGTCGCTCATCAGTGCACCTCCGCAGGTTCACGCTTGGTCGGTGACTTGGCCGGTTGAGCCTCCTCAAGCAAGGCGTCGGCCACCAGTTCGGCGATGTCCTTGATCAATGGGCGCGGTTCGACCACCCCTTCGAGCATCGCGGTGCATTGCGGGCAGCCAACGGCCACCAGCTCGGCGCCGGTTTCGCGGATGTCTTCCATGCGCATATCCGGGATCCGTTGCTTGCCGGGAATGTCAGTGATCGGCGCACCGCCACCGCCGCCGCAGCACCGTGAGCGGAAACCGGACCGCTGCATCTCCTTGACCTCGATACCCAACGCCCGCAGCACTTGGCGCGGCGCTTCGTACTCACCGTTGTAACGGCCCAGGTAGCACGGGTCGTGGTAGGTCACGCTGTCGCCTTTGTGCTGGCCCAGGTTCAGCGCGCCTTCGCCGATCAGCTCGGCCATGAAGGTGCTGTGGTGTTGCACGCGGTAGTTGCCGTTGAAGGCGCCGTACTCGTTTTTCAGCACATGGAAGCTGTGGGGGTCACAGGTGACGATTCGTTTGAAACTGTACTTGGCCAGGGTCTGGATATTGCGCGAGGCCAGCAGTTGGAAGGTCGCTTCATCGCCCAGGCGCCGCGCCACGTCGCCGCTGTCGCGTTCTTCGAGGCCCAGCACGGCGAAGTCGACCTTGGCCGCTTTCAGCACTTTGACGAACGCACGCAGGGTACGTTGGTTGCGCATGTCGAAAGCGCCGTCGCCGACCCAGAACAGCACGTCGGTGCTGCCTTTTTCGCTGAGCAATGGCAGGTTCAGGTCCGCCGCCCAGTTCAGGCGACCACCCGGAGCGAAGCCGCCGGGGTTGTCAGTGGCGATCAGGTTTTCCAGGACTTCGGCGCCTTTGTTCGGCGTCGCGCCTTTTTCCAGGGTGAGGTGGCGGCGCATGTCGACGATGGCATCCACATGCTCGATCATCATCGGGCACTCTTCCACGCAGGCGCGGCAGGTGGTGCAGGACCACAGGGTCTCGGCGTCCACCAGGCCGTTGACGATCGGCTGATGCGGATTGCCGCCGTGCTCGCCAATGGCTTTGCCCGGATATGGGCTGCCGGCGAACTTGGCATCGGTGCCGCCCGCCAGGCCGACCACCATGTCCTGGATCAGCTTTTTCGGGTTCAGCGGCTGGCCGGCGGCGAACGCCGGGCACGCGGCCTCACACTTGCCGCACTGCACGCAGGCGTCGAAACCGAGCAGTTGGTTCCAGGTGAAATCCTTGGGCTTTTCCACGCCCAGGGGCGCGGCTTTATCGCTCAGGTCCAACGGTTTCAACCCGGTGGAACGGCCGCCGCCGAAGCGCTCGGCGCGGCGGTGCCAGGCCAGGTGCAGGGCACCGGCGAAGGCGTGTTTCATCGGGCCGCCCCAGGTCATGCCGAAGAACATCTCGCTCACGCCCCACAGCACGCCCACGCTGAGCAGCGCAGCCAGCAGCCAACCGCCAAAGTCCGCGGGCAGGATGCCCGCCACCGGCAGGGTCACCAGGAAGAAACTCACCGAGAACGCCATCAGGCTTTTCGGCAAGCGCATCCACGGGCCTTTGGACAGGCGCGACGGCGGGTTGCGCCGACGCAGGTACACGAAGGTGGCGCCGACAAACATCAGCACCGACGCCAGCAGCAAGGCGTAGCCGAGGATCCGGTTCTGCAGGCCGAAGCCGTGCACCAGGATCGCCAGCAGCGCCGACAGCACAAAGCCCAGCGCCGTGGCGACGTGGGTGTTGGCGATGTATTTGTCGCGGGCGACCACATGGTGCAGGTCGACCATGTAGCGCTTGGGCATGGCCAGCAGGCCGCCCAGCAGGTCGACCTTGGACGCGCGGCCACGGCGCCACATGTTTACCCGGCGCAGGGCGCCGAGGACGGCGAGGCCGAGGGCGGCAAACAAGAGAATAGGCAGCAAGGTGTTCAACATGGTGAAGCTCCCACAGACCGCACAGGTCTACTGTGAAACTGGCCCGAATGTGGGAGGGGGCTTGCTCCCGATGGCGGACTGTCAGTTGGTACAGTTGTCGCTGAACCACCGCTATCGGGGGCAAGCCCCCTCCCACATTTGACCGCGTTCACCTCATCAAAAGTCTTTGCACAAGCGCAGGGCGTCGTAGATGGCAGCGTGGGTATTACGCTGGGCCACACAGTCACCGATGCGGAACAGCAAGTAGCCCTCGCCCGCTTCGCTCAGGCACGGTTGCGGTTTGATCGCGAACAAGGCTTCCACGTCGATCTGGCCTTTGTTGCGCGAACCTTCCTTGAGCCCGTAGTAAATGGCTTCGTCCGGACGCACGCCGTTCTCGACCACCACCTGATCGACCACACGCTCCTCTTTGGCGCCGGTGTATTCGTTCTCCAGCACCGCCACCAGCTTGTCGCCCTCGCGGTAGACCTTTTCCAGCATCATGTCGCCGGTCATGATCACTTCCTTGGGGTACATGCTGCGGTAGTAAGTCGGGAACGACGTACCGCCGATGGCCACGCCAGGCTTGATGTCGTCGGTGACGATTTCCACCTGGCTGCCTTTGTCCGCGAGGAAATCCGCCACCGACATACCGGTGAATTCGCAGATGGTGTCGTACACCAGCACGTTCTTACCCGGCGCGACTTTGCCGTCGAGCACATCCCAACTGCTGACCACCAAGCCTTCGGCGGCGCCCCAATGTTCGTTCTGCTCGATGTACGGATGACCGCCGACGGCCAGCACTACCACGTCTGGACGCAGGTCCAGGATGGTGTCGGCATCGGCGGCCACGCCCAGGCGCAGGTCGACTTTCAGGCGCGCCAACTCCAGTTGGTACCAGCGGGTGATACCGGCGATCTGATCGCGCTGCGGGGCTTTGGAAGCCGTGGTGATCTGCCCACCGATAAACTCTTTTTTCTCCAACAGGGTTACGTCGTGGCCACGTTCGGCGGCTACGCGCGCCGCTTCCATCCCGGCCGGGCCGGCACCGACCACCACCACCTTGCGTTTCGGCCCGGTGGATTTCTCGATGATGTGCGGCACGCCCATGTATTCACGGGAGGTCGCGGCGTTCTGGATGCACAGCACATCCAGGCCCTGGTACTGGCGGTCGATGCAGTAGTTGGCGCCGACGCACTGCTTGATCTGGTCGATCTGGCCCATCTTGATCTTGGCGATCAGGTGCGGATCGGCGATGTGCGCACGTGTCATGCCGACCATGTCCACATAGCCGCCTTCGAGGATGCGCGTGGCCTGGTTGGGGTCCTTGATGTTCTGCGCGTGCAGCACCGGCACCTTGACCACTTCCTTGATCCCGGCGGCCAAATGCAAAAACGGCTCCGGCGGGTAGCTCATGTTGGGGATCACGTTGGCCAGGGTGTTGTGGGTGTCGCAACCCGAACCCACCACGCCGATGAAATCCAGCATGCCAGTGTCGTCGTAATACTTGGCGATCTGCTTCATGTCTTCGTGGGACAAACCGTCCGGGTGGAACTCGTCGCCACACAGGCGCATGCCCACACAGAAGTCGTCACCCACTTCGGCGCGCACGGCTTTCAACACTTCCAGGCCGAACTTCATGCGGCCTTCGAAGCTGCCGCCCCATTCGTCGGTACGTTTGTTGACCCGTGGGCTCCAGAACTGGTCGATCATGTGCTGGTGCACGGCGGACAGTTCCACACCGTCCAGGCCACCGGCCTTGGCGCGGCGCGCGGCCTGGGCGTAGTTGCCGATCACGCGCCAGATTTCTTCCGGCTCGATGGTCTTGCACGTTGCACGGTGCACCGGCTCGCGCACACCGGACGGCGACATCAGGGTCGGCCAGTTAAAGCCGTCCCAACGCGAGCGACGGCCCATGTGGGTAATTTGGATCATGATCTTGGCGCCATGCTTGTGCATGGCGTCGGCCAGGTTCTGGAAGTGCGGGATGATGCGGTCGGTGGACAGGTTCACCGAACTCCACCATTCCTGGGGACTATCGATGGCCACCACCGAGGAGCCGCCGCAGATCGCCAGGCCGATGCCGCCCTTGGCTTTCTCTTCGTAGTACTTCACATAGCGGTCGGTGGTCATACCGCCGTCGGTGGCGTACACCTCGGCGTGGGCGGTGCTGAGCACGCGGTTGCGGATGGTCAGTTTGCCGATCTGGATCGGCGCGAACATTGCTTCGAAAGCCATGGCAGGGTTCCTCGACTTACAACGGCTTGACGATGAACAGGCCGTCGTCGTGGCCTTCTTCGGAGCCGCCGTAGACTTGCTCGGCGACGGTGCGCAGGCTGCTGCCGCGCGCTTGCAGAATCTGATCCATGGCCCCGGCGAACCAGCCGGTGAACATGTAATCGACCTTGCGCCCGACCTTGCCGTACACGTAGACGAACGCCGAGTGTTCCAGCTTGACGCTGGCGGTGCCCTTGTCGAGGTCGATGTCTTGGATCTTGAACAGGCCCCAGCCGCGTTGCGACAGGCGCTTCATGTAGTGCTCGAACACCGCGACGCCTTCCAGGCCATGGCATTCGGCTTCTTTTTCGCACCAATGCCAGGCGGATTTGTAGCCGGCTTTGTAGAGGATCTCGGCATAGGCTTCGGCGCCCAGCACTTCTTCGATGCCCATGTGGTTGTTGACGAAGAAATGGCGCGGCACATACAGCATCGGCAAGGCGTCGGAGGTCCAGACACCGGTTTCGCTGTCGACTTCGATAGGCAATTGCGGGGCGATCTTGGCCATGGAAACTTAACTCCAGAAAATTCGTGTTGATGCCCGTCGCGCGGAGGGCGACGGGTTAAGGATGAGGAGAGCGGCGGCTTATTCGCCCCACACGTCTTTAAGGACGTTGACCCAGTTTTCGCCCATGATCTTGCGCACCACGCGCTCGCTGTGGCCGCGCTTGAGCAGGGTCTCGGTGAGGTTGGGGAACTCGCCCACGGTGCGGATGCCCAGCGGGTTAATGATCTTGCCGAAGCTGGTCAGGCGGCGGGCGTAGCCTTTGTCGTGGGTCAGCATTTCAAAGAAATCCTGGCCATGGCCCTGGGTGAAATCGGTGCCGATGCCGATGGCGTCTTCGCCGACGATGTTCATGGTGTATTCGATGGCTTCGGCGTAGTCGTCGATGGTCGAGTCGATGCCCTTGGCCAGGAACGGCGCGAACATGGTCACGCCGACGAAACCGCCATGGTCGGCGATGAACTTCAATTCTTCATCGGACTTGTTGCGCGGGTGCTCTTTCAGGCCAGACGGCAGGCAGTGGGAGTAGCACACCGGCTTTTTCGATTCGAGGATGACTTCTTCGCTGGTCTTGGAGCCGACGTGGGACAGGTCGCACATGATGCCGACGCGGTTCATCTCGCCGACGATCTCACGGCCGAAGCCCGACAGGCCGCCATCGCGCTCGTAGCACCCGGTGCCCACCAGGTTCTGGGTGTTGTAGCACATCTGCACCACGCCCACGCCGAGCTGCTTGAAGATCTCCACGTAGCCGAGCTGGTCTTCGAACGCATGGGCGTTCTGAAAGCCAAAGATGATGCCGGTCTTGCCTTGTTCTTTGGCTTTGCGGATATCGGCGGTGGTTTTTACCGGGATCACCAGGTCGCTGTTCTCGCGGATCAGGGTCTGGCTGGCCACGATGTTATTGATCGTGGCTTGGAAGCCTTCCCACACCGACACGGTGCAGTTGGCGGCAGTGAGGCCACCTTTGCGCATGTCCTCGAACAGGTCGCGGTTCCACTTGGCAATAATCAGCCCGTCGATAACGATGCTGTCGGCGTGCAATTCGGCTGGGCTCATCAGGCGTCCCCTTATTGGCGATTCATGCGCCGAATCGTCTGCCGGCGCTTTGGGGCCAGCATATGCCCAGGGGCTGAACGGACCCGGTGCAAAAACGACAGGGGAATTGCCGAAAGCGTCAATCCGCGACAAAGGCTATGCAGACGCGTCAGACGGGTGGCTGTTCTTTGTCTTACGCTTGAGCCAGAATTCGGCCATCCACTGATATGAGACGGCGCAATGAAATCGATTTTCCTGGCTTTGGCACTCATCGCAACCGGCGTCCACGCAGCCGAAGACACCGACAGCACGCCCTGCGACGGTATCGAGAACGACAAACAAACCCTGGAATGCGCCACCTATAACAAGACCACCGCCGAGCAATTGCTCAAGGACAACTACCAAAGCCTGCTCGAACGCATGGGTTCGACCTACGGCAGCAACAAGACCCAACTGGCCGACATTACCGCTCGTCTGAAGGACGCCCAGCAGAAGTGGGAAAAACTGCGGGATGCCGACTGCGCCGTGGACACTTTCCCCGCCAAGCCCGGCACCAAGGACTACGCGATTGCGCAGAACGACTGCCTGGCGCGGATGAGTGATGAACGGTCGGAGTTTTTGGAGTCGATCGGGCAGGAATAAGCGACAATCGCCACCACTTTTTAATCTGACCAAGGCCATTCATGACCCTCTGCGGCATCGAAATCAAAGGCAGCGAAGCCATCATCGCAGTCGCTTCCATCGACAACCAGGCGCTGACCCATGTCGCCCTGGCCACCAAAAAAATCGCTCTGGAAGATGACGACGAGGCGGCGAATGTCAAAGCCTTCGCCGCGCAGGTGAAGGCGTTTGTGCAGGACAATGCCATCACCCGCATCGCCATCAAGAAACGCAGCAAAAAAGGTGAATTCGCCGGTGGGCCGACGACGTTCAAGATCGAGGGAGTGTTTCAGTTGCTCGACGGTGTGGAGGTGACGCTGCTGTCGCCCCAGACCATCAATGCGCAGAACAAGAAACACAACTTTGAACTGCCGGCGACGCTGAACAAGTATCAGCATGAGGCGTTCAAGGCGGCGTGCTCGGCACTGCTGAAGAAATAAGCCCCGCCGAAAAATCCAATGTGGGAGGGGGCTTGCCCCCGATAGCGGTGGGTCAGCCAAAGCGGTATCAACTGACAGTCCGTCATCGGGGGCAAGCCCCCTCCCACATTGGATGTGTGCTGTTTTTAGTGGGGGGTATGGCGCTTGTACAGCAGCCAATCCCCGAACGACTTGTCCTCCAGGGCATACCCGCCCCGACCCGATTTCCACACCAGTTCCTTGTCGCGCAGGGCATCGATGCAGGCCTGGATGGTCTGGGTGCCCGGCACTACGTCACTGCCCATGTCCTCCAACGCCTTGCTGACTGCGGTGAGGGTGCTGTCGGTAAACGGCGCGAAAGGTTCGTTGTTCAGCGAGCGTTCCACCATCACCTGCAAGACGGCGCGTTGCGGGATGGTCAGGGCGTTCCAGGCGCTTTCGAATTCGGTCCACACACCTGCGCGCAGCAGTTCGGCGCGACTGTGCAGCAACTGGCCCAAGTTGCTGGCCTCACCCAACTCCAGCGCTACTTCACCGATGATCGTACGCAGCATCTCGGGTCGGCGGCCGACCAACTCGAAGGCTTCATCGATATCGGCCGGGTTGAATTGGTTGGTCGGGGCCAGGTTCGCGTTGAGGTGTGCGGTGTAGGCCTGGGTGAAGGCTTTGCCCAGCAGTGGAAACGGCGTGATGCTGGAGCCAAAAAACGGCTGGCTTTTCCCCAACACCAGATAGGCCAGCTTGTCGCGGTTGGAACCGGTAAAGACTAAATGCAGGCCGCTGCCCTCCTCGTCACGCCCTTGGTTGAGCTGATCCCGGGCGGCCTTGAGCGCGAACATGGCGTTGATCCCTGAATCGCTGGTCAAGGCATGCTGGGCTTCATCGATCACCAGCACGACGGGTTTTTCCGCCGCGTGGTGGAGCAACTCCAATGCCTGGGTCAAAGTCGCGCCCACCGGCAATTGCGGCTTGCTGAAGTCCCAGGACAGGGTCCGCAGAAAACTCAACCTTTCGATGCCAAGGTTCTTGGCCAGCTTGCGAATGCCCTTTTCGTAGGGCGCAAGCGCGGCGGCAATGGCGCTGGCGATCAACTCCGCGGGATCTTTTTCTTTGTCGGCCCACAGATCCACATACACGGTGAGCCAACCGCGCAGTTGGCACTCTGGGATCAGGTCTTCGCGCAAGAACGTACTTTTACCAGTGCGACGTGGCGCGGCGAGGAACAGGCCAGAGGTGAAATCCTGAAGGCCGGCGCCAACCAGGCCATCGGCAATGCTGCTGGCCAGCGCGGGACGGCGGAACACAAAACCGCTGAGCTTGGACATGGCTTATACCAAATTATTGAAACGGCTATAAATTATAGCCGTGAGTATAATCAACTATAATTGCCCGTCAAACCGGCTCCCGTCGCCGATCCTCCCTGGGGCATTTGGCAAACCGCGCGCGGTAACTACGCGTGAAATACGACGGCGATTCGAACCCGCAGGCAATGCTCACTTCCAGCACGCTCAAACCGCTTTGGCGCAGGAGTTTCCGGGCTTTTTCCAGGCGCAGGCCCAGGTAGAAATTGCTCGGTGTGTCGTTCAGATGCAGGCGGAACAGGCGCTCCAACTGGCGCCGGGTGACTTTGATCGCCTCAGCCAAGGCGAGGGTGCTCAGGGGCGGTTCGGTGTGCTGTTCCATCTCGCCGATCACTTGCACCAGTTTCTGATTGTTGATGCCGTAGCGCGTGGCGATCTGCATGCGCTGGTGGTCTTTGCGTGGGCGAATGCGGCCGAGCACGAACTGTTCGGACACCTGAATCGCCAGGTCGGCGCCGTGGGCCTGGGCGATCAGGTCGAGCATCAGGTCGATGGAGGCGGTGCCACCGGCGCAGGTGATGCGGCGGCGGTCGATTTCGAACAGTTCCTGGGTCACCGCCAGGTGCGGATAGGACTCCTTGAAGGCGTCGATGGCTTCCCAGTGCAGGGTCACGCGATGGCCGTCGAGCAGACCGGCTTGGGCCAACACACAAGCGCCGGTGTCGATACCGCCCAGCGTCACGCCATCGTGATCGAGACGGCGCAGCCACTGTTCCAGTGCGGGTGTGGCGAACTGCAGAGGCTCGAAACCGGCGACCACCAGCAGGGTGGTGCCCTTTTTCAGCGGTTCCAACGCGGCGTCGGCGTTGACTGACATGCCGTTGCTCGCCAGTACCGCACCGCCGTCGGCGCTCAGTACATGCCAGCGGTACAGCTCGCCGCGAAAACGGTTGGCCACCCGTAGCGGCTCAAGGGCCGAGATAAAGCCCATCGCCGAGAAACCCGGCATCAGCAAAAAGTAGACATCCTGGGACATGGTGGCGCTCTCATCGGACGGCCAGCGTGGCACTGTGATACTCCCGTTCAGAGGTGGATTCAAGGGGTCAGGTCGCTGCAGTGCAAGAGTCGGTCGCCGCCGTGCGTTTTGTCGCCCTACAAGCTGCGTAACGTGGCGTCACGGTGCACAAAGACACCGGCAACCACAACAACAACCTGCCGAGGGCTCCACCATGAACCGACTGATCCGCCGCTGCGTGTTCGCACTCAGCGCCAGCGCCATCTTGAGCACCAGCGTTCTCGCGGCCGATGCCGCCTCTTGCAAGAACGTGCGCATGGGCGTGGTGAACTGGACCGATGTGATCGCCACCAGCGCCATGACCCAAGTGCTGCTCGATGGCCTCGGCTACACCACCAAGCAAACTAGCGCTTCCCAGCAAATCATCTTCGCCGGCATCCGCGACCAGCGCCTGGACCTGTTCCTCGGCTACTGGAACCCGTTGATGACCCAGACCATTACCCCGTTCGTTGACGCCAAGCAGGTCAAAGTCCTCGACAAGCCCAGCCTGGAAGACGCCCGTGCCACCCTCGCGGTGCCGAGCTACCTGGCCGAGAAAGGCCTGAAAACCTTTGCCGACATCGCCAAGTTCGAGAAGGAACTGGGCGGAAAGATCTACGGCATCGAACCCGGCTCCGGCGCCAACACCCAGATCAAGGCGATGATCGCCAAGAACCAGTTCGGCCTCGGCAAGTTCCAGTTGGTGGAGTCCAGCGAGGCCGGCATGCTCGCCGCCGTCGACCGCGCGGTGCGCCGCAAAGAAGCCGTGGTGTTCTTCGGCTGGGCGCCGCATCCGATGAACGTCAACATTGCCATGACCTACCTCACCGGCAGTGACGACGCCCTGGGCCCGAACGAAGGCATGGCCACGGTATGGACAGTGACGTCGCCAAACTACGCCGAACAGTGCCCCAACGTGCACAAACTGCTGACCAACCTGACCTTCACCGCTGCCGATGAGAGCCGCATGATGCAGCCGTTGCTTGACCACAAAGACGCCCTGGAATCGGCCCGGCAGTGGCTCAAGGACCACCCGCAGGACCAGGCGCGCTGGCTGGAAGGTGTGACCACCTTCGACGGCAAACCGGCGGCGGCCAACCTGCAACTCACCAGCAAATAAGCTTTTTCGAACCACCGTTTCGCGGTCATTACCGACCGCGAACGGCATCACCACGCCTGTAAGGAACCTGCCCCATGAACCACGACGTCATCATCACCTGCGCACTCACCGGTGCTGGCGACACGACCGCCAAGAGCCCACACGTGCCGGTCACCCCCAAACAGATCGCGGCCGCCGCCGTAGAAGCCGCCAAGGCCGGCGCTACCGTCGTGCACTGCCATGTGCGCGACCCCGACACCGGCAAATTCAGCCGCGACGTGGCCCTGTACCGCGAAGTGATGGAGCGCATCCGCGAGGCTGACATCGACATCATCGTCAACCTTACCGCCGGCATGGGCGGCGACCTGGAGATCGGCAGCGGCGAAAACCCGATGGAATTCGGCCCCAATACCGACCTGGTCGGGCCGCTGACGCGCCTGGCCCATGTCGAAGAGTTATTGCCGGAAATCTGCACCCTGGACTGCGGCACCCTCAACTTCGGCGATGGCGACACCATTTACGTGTCCACCCCGGCACAACTGCGTGCCGGCGCCAAACGTATCCAGGAACTGGGCGTAAAGGCCGAGCTGGAAATTTTCGACACCGGCCACCTGTGGTTCGCCAAGCAGATGATCAAAGAAGGCCTGCTTGACGACCCGCTGTTCCAACTGTGCCTGGGCATCCCTTGGGGCGCGCCGGCCGACACCACCACCATGAAGGCCATGGTCGACAACCTGCCGGCCAATGCAGTGTGGGCCGGCTTCGGCATCGGCCGCATGCAAATGCCGATGGCCGCCCAAGCGGTGCTGCTGGGCGGCAACGTGCGAGTCGGTTTGGAAGACAACCTGTGGCTGGACAAAGGCGTGCTCGCCACCAATGGCCAACTGGTCGACCGCGCCAGCGAAATCCTCAGCCGCCTGGGTGCGCGGGTCATGACCCCGGCGGAGGGTCGCATCAAGATGGGCCTCACCAAGCGCGGCTAGCCCCCGCCAAAACCTCATCAAATATGTGGGAGAGGGCTTGCCACCGATAGCGGTGGATCAGTACCGAAGATATCGCTGACTCAGCGTCATCGGCGGCAAGTCGAATCGTCGCACCTCCCCTTCCACAAGGGATCACTGAACTCTTTAGGACGTCGCCATGCGCTTTATCACTGAAATCAAAACCTTCGCCGCCCTCGGCAGCGGCGTTATCGGCAGCGGCTGGGTGGCCCGTGCCCTGGCCCATGGGCTGGATGTGGTGGCCTGGGACCCAGCGCCCGGCGCCGAAGCCGCGTTGCGCAAACGCGTGGCCAATGCCTGGGGAGCCCTGGAAAAAAATGGCCTGGCTCCCGGCGCGTCCCAGGACCGCTTGCGCTTTGTGACCACCATCGAAGACTGCGTAAAAGACGCTGATTTTATCCAGGAAAGCGCCCCGGAACGCCTGGAGCTGAAACTGCAACTGCATAGCCAGATCAGTGCGGCGGCCAAGCCCGATGCGCTGATTGGTTCGAGCACCTCAGGGCTGTTGCCGAGTGAGTTCTACGAGAGCTCGACCCACCCGGAACGCTGCGTGGTCGGCCACCCGTTCAACCCGGTCTACCTGCTGCCGCTGGTGGAAGTGGTCGGCGGCAAGCACACCGCGCCTGAAGCGGTGCAGGCGGCGATCACAGTGTATGAATCCCTCGGCATGCGCCCCTTGCATGTGCGCAAGGAAGTCCCCGGTTTTATCGCCGACCGCTTGCTGGAAGCCTTATGGCGCGAGGCGCTGCACCTGGTGAACGACGGCGTGGCAACCACTGGCGAAATCGACGACGCAATTCGTTTTGGCGCTGGTTTGCGCTGGTCGTTCATGGGCACTTTCCTCACCTACACCCTGGCCGGCGGCGATGCTGGCATGCGCCACTTCATGGCCCAGTTCGGCCCGGCGTTGCAGTTGCCGTGGACCTACCTGCCGGCGCCGGAGCTGACGGATAAGTTGATCGACGACGTGGTCGATGGCACCAGCGCTCAACTGGGCACCCACAGCATTTCGGCGCTGGAGCGCTATCGTGATGATTGCCTGCTGGCGGTGCTCGAAGCGGTGAAAACCACCAAAGCCAAGCACGGCATGACCTTCGCCGAATAATGGAATGCAGACAATGCCCGCACTGACCACCTACACCACACAGATCCAGCCCGATTGGGTGGACTACAACGGCCACCTGCGCGACGCGTTCTACCTGCTGATCTTCAGCTACGCCACCGACGCGTTGATGGACACCCTCGGCCTGGACAGTGAAAACCGCGCAGCCAGCGGCCATTCGCTGTTCACTTTGGAGTTGCACCTGAACTACCTGCATGAAGTGAAACTCGGCGCCGAGGTACAAGTGCAGACCCAACTGATCGCCCATGACGCCAAGCGCCTGCACCTGTATCACAGCCTGCATCGGGTTGGGGATGAGCAGGCACTGGCCGGCAACGAACAGATGCTGCTGCACGTCGACCTGGCCGGGCCGCACGCGGCGCCGTTTACCCAGGCGACGCTGGAGAAAATCGCGGCGATCCGCACCGAGCAAGCCGACCTGCCGCCCCCGGCGCTGCTGGGACGCGTGATCGGTTTACCACCGAAGAAATAGCGCAAAAAAAGCCCCGATCCAGCCGTGACAGGATCGGGGCAGAGGAGGCCTTGTGAGAGCGATGCATTTCGAGGGTGACCAAACCTTCAAGCTGCTTGCTGAGGCCAGTGTGCCGATTAGTGCAGCCGGCAAGTGGCCCGAAAACGACCTGTTCATAGCCATCTAAGCCATCCGGGCCACACGCCCTTGCCGATGGCGCCGGGGGCTACCAGAATCCAGGCAGATCCCCGCTCCCCTAACCAGGATAAACGTCATGATGCACGCGGATTTGATTGACCAGGATGACCTGCTGAGCCAGTTGCGCTCGCTGGGTTTCGAAGTATCCAGCGGCGCCAGCGCCGAGCAGGCGTGTGAGTGCGCGGTACGCGGTTTGAGCGAAGCACGGGCCAAGGCGCTCAAGGGCATGGTCGAGCGGATGTACGGCGGCAGCGCGACGATTTTGCCGGCGGTGCGTCAAGCTATCGACAAGCAGTTGTTGCCGGCGTTGATGCAGTTCAAGCAGAACTCCGGGGCCTGACAGATGGCTATCGGGGGCAAGCCCCCTCCCACCTTTGACTGTGTTCACAAATCAAAATGTGGGAGGGGGCATGCCCCCGATACAGACGCCTCGGTCTAGAGCCTAACACTGGCAAACGTCGACTCACTGCGCGCCTGGCTCAATGCCGACATCGGCCCCGACAACGGTGACAACACCAGCGCCTGCGGAATCGGCATCATCGCCACCTGCTGGGTGGTGTTGGAGCCGACGCGCTCATCCCGTGGCGGGATGCCGAAGTATTCGCGGTAGCACTTGGAGAAGTGCGGCGTGGAAACGAACCCGCACACCGAGGCTACTTCGATGATCGACATCGGTGTTTGCTTGAGCAACTGCCGCGCACGGATCAGACGCAACTTGAGGTAGTAACGCGACGGCGAACAGTGCAGGTACTTCTGGAACAGCCGCTCCAGTTGACGCCGGGATACGGCGACGTAGACCGCCAGTTCGTCCAGGTCGATGGGTTCTTCCAGGTTGGCTTCCATCAGCGCGACGATTTCCTGCAGCTTCGGCTGGTTGGTGCCGAGCATGTGCTTGAGCGGAACGCGCTGGTGGTCTTGTTCGTTGCGGATGCGTTCGTACACGAACATCTCGGAGATCGCCGCCGACAGTTCACGGCCGTGATCGCGGCTGATCAGGTGCAGCATCATGTCCAACGGCGCGGTGCCGCCGGAACTGGTGAAGCGGTTGCGGTCGAGGGTAAACAGGCGCGTGCTCATGGACACGCGGGGGAAGGCTTCCTGCATCGACGCCAGGCATTCCCAGTGTACGCTGCAATCGAAACCGTCCAGCAGGCCGGCACACGCCAGCGCCCAACTGCCGGTGCACACCGCGCCGAGGCGACGGGACTGGCGCGCTTGGCTTTGCAGCCATGAAACATGTTCACGGGTAACGGTGCGCTGGATGCCCACGCCGCCGCACACGATCACGGTGTCCAGGGCCGGGGCTTTGTGCATGGCGGCGTCGGGGGTGATTTGCAGGCCGTCGCTGGCCCAGACCTGATTGCCGTCGACGCTCAGTGTGGTCCAGCGGTACAGCTCACGGCCGGACAGCTGGTTGGCCATGCGCAGCGGTTCCACTGCGGACGCCAGGGAAATCAGCGTGAAATTGTCCAGCAGCAAAAAGCCGATGGATTGAGGCGCACGGTTCTGGGGTTGGGCCCCTGAGTTGAACGACGTCATCGCGGTATCTCCTCACACAAAGCGGGTGATGGCCTCAGGCGAGGCTCTTGTTATTGCACTCTTCGTCCTGACACGGCGAGAGGCTTTGAATTGATAGAGCAATTGCCGTGCCTAAATTTGAATGGCTATTCAATAACTCCTGAAAACGACCTGCTGACGCGTCTATATAGCCCTTGCGTGGAGTACGGAATATGCCCGGAAAAGGACGTAGGAGCCGCTACCCTCAAGGGGGGTGAGCAGTTCGGTAGCACTTGTGGGAAGGCGCTTTCAGCGCGCAAGAAAAGTCTGTCACCACACGCACAAGGAGTCGGTAGTCGCAGGGGAAATCGTTCGTGAGCTACTTATCTGTTTGCGACGCGCTAAAAGGTGGCGCGCTGGGATGCTGGTGTTCACTTTATGAGCAGTTTTGTTTGAACTGCCGCTATCGGGGGCAAGCCCCCTCCCACATTTAAATTGGTGAACACAGTCACAGGCTGTGAAGGAACTTGCCCTCCTCCCACATTCCAGTTTGTGAACATAGGCAAGGGTGGGCAGGAGCTTGCCCTCTCCCACATTCTGATTTGTGAACACAGTCAAGAGTGGGAAGGAACTTGCCCCCTCCCACATTCTGATTTGTAAACACAGTCAAGGGTGGGCAGGAGCTTGCCCTCTCCCACATTCTGATTTGTAAACACAGTCAAGGGTGGGTAGGAGCTTGCCCACTCTCCCACATTCTGATTTGTGAACACGGTCAAGAGTGGGAGGGGGCTTGCCCCCGATGCAGGCGGCTGGGTCTTAACACTCGACCGCGCTTACCGCCAACCCACCCCGCGACGTTTCTTTGTACTTGTCATGCATATCCGCACCGGTATCGCGCATGGTGCGGATCACCCGGTCCAGGGAAATAAAGTGCTGGCCGTCGCCGCGCAGGGCCATTTGCGCCGCGTTGATCGCCTTGACCGCTGCAATCGCGTTGCGCTCGATGCACGGCACCTGCACCAACCCGCCCACTGGGTCGCAGGTCAGGCCGAGGTTGTGTTCCAGGCCGATTTCGGCGGCGTTGCACAATTGCTCTGGCGTGGCGCCGAGGATTTCCGCCAGGCCGGCCGCCGCCATTGCGCAGGCAGAACCCACCTCGCCCTGACAGCCCACTTCGGCACCGGAGATGGAGGCGTTCTTCTTGCACAGAATCCCCACCGCCGCCGCACCGAGCAGGTAGTCGACCACGTTGGCTTCGGTGACCTCTTCGCTGAACTTCATAAAGTAGTGCAGCACCGCCGGGATGATCCCTGCCGCACCGTTGGTGGGGGCAGTGACCATGCGCCCACCGGCGGCGTTTTCTTCATTGACGGCCAGGGCAAACAGGTTGACCCATTCCATGGCGCTCAAGGTTGAGCCGATCACATTGGGCTTATTCAATTCCTGCAGGCTACGGTGCAACTTGGCGGCGCGGCGGCGTACGTTGAGGCCGCCGGGCAAGATGCCTTCATGTTTGAGGCCCTGCTCCACGCAATCTTGCATGGCGTGCCAAAGCTTCATCAGGCCGCTGCGGATTTCTTCTTCGGAACGCCACACCTTTTCATTAGCCATCATCAACTCAGCGACGCGCAACTGGTGAGTGTTGCACAGCTGCAACAGCTCAACGGCGCTGGAAAAATCGTAAGGCAACTCAGTGCGGTCCATGTCCGCCACACCGCTTTGCGCCTGAGCTTCATCCACCACAAAACCGCCGCCTACCGAGTAGTAAGTGTCGCGGTGCAACTCACCGTCATCGCCGTACGCCACCAGGGTCATGGCGTTGGGGTGGAACGGCAGGTTTTCGTCCAGCAGGCGCATGTCCCGGGCCCATACGAAGGGCACCGGCAAGCGCCCGTCGAGCAGCAGGGTGTCGGTTTCGCGCAGGGTGCTGATGCGACCGGCGATCTGCGAGGGGTCGATCGCGTCGGGCCATTCGCCCATCAAGCCCATGATGGTGGCCGTGTCGCTGCCATGGCCGATGCCGGTGGCCGACAACGAACCGTACAGCTGAACTTCAACACGCCGCACCCGTTCCAACCACTCACGTTCACGCAGTGCTTGAACGAACAACGCTGCGGCGCGCATGGGGCCGACGGTGTGCGAACTCGAAGGCCCGATGCCGATCTTGAACAGGTCGAAAACGCTGATAGCCATTGACGTGAAACTCCTCGATAAGCACGGGCCGGGCTTGAACGAGGTGCTACGCTCAGATCGCCCAGATGGCGGCATCATCAAGGTTTTATTCGCTGCCACGGCGTCTCACACCGACGTAACCATGCTCACCAGCGTCGCTTGCGCGTGATCGCCTGTTTTGGCCGTTTTTAACGGTGCAGACGGGCAAAAACAGCAGTTTTGCCCTGGGAAAAACCTGTAAACGACGTCACCAACACTGGATACGACCCTGCCTGTACTGGATACGACGCCCCCTGTAGGCGTCAGATTTTCACTGGTACATGATCAGTTCCGACTCGTTTGCAAGGCACCGTGCCAGAGCTGTCATCGCACGCTCCAACCGCAACACTGAATAAAGCGCGGCAGATGCCGTCAGAAAAAACACAGGAGTCTAGCCCCATGAAAGCTTCACCCTCGTTGTTGTTGGCCGCCATGCTGAGTCTGCCAGTCCTGGCGCACGCGGCAGAACCGGAACAGTGCAAGACCGTCAACTTCTCCGATGTCGGCTGGACCGACATCACCGTCACCACCGCGACCACCAGCGAAATCCTCAAGGCCCTGGGCTACAAGACCAAAACCACGATGATTTCGGTACCCGTGACCTACAAGTCCCTGGCCGACGGCAAGAACATGGACGTGTTCCTCGGCAACTGGATGCCGACCATGGAAAACGACATCAAGCCATACCGTGATGCCGGCACCGTGGAAACCGTGCGCGCCAACCTGGAAAACGCCAAGTACACCCTGGCGGTGCCCGAGGCGCTGTACAACAAGGGCCTGAAAGACTTCGCCGATATCGCCAAATTCAAGGAAGAGCTGGGTGGCAAGATCTACGGGATCGAACCGGGTAACGACGGCAACCGCACCATCCAGACCCTGATCGACAAAAACGCGTTCGGCCTGAAAGACGCAGGCTTCAAAGTGGTCGAGTCCAGCGAAGCCGGCATGCTGTCCCAAGTGGACCGTGCCGCCAAGCGCGACCAGGCCATCGTGTTCCTCGGCTGGGAACCGCACCCGATGAACACCCGCTTCAAGATGAAGTACCTGACCGGCGGTGACGATTCGTTCGGCCCCAACTACGGCCAAGCCACCATCTACACCAACGTGCGCAAGGGTTACACCCAGGAATGCAGCAACGTGGGCCAGTTGCTGAAAAACCTGGTGTTCACCCTGAACATGGAAAGCACGCTGATGGGCAATGTCCTGGACGACAAGATGAAGCCCGACGCCGCCGCCAAAGCCTGGCTGCAGAAAAACCCGCAAGTGCTCGACACCTGGCTCGCCGGCGTTACCACCGTCGACGGCAAACCCGGCCTTGAGGCCGTCAAAGCCTACCTCGCCAAATAACACCCGCTGACCCCGGGGCGGTGCGCTGCCCCGGGATGTTTTCCCCTTCGCATGTGGACATTCACTACCATGCTGACTGAACAGAAAATCCCACTAGGCCAGTACATCGCTGCCTTCGTCGAATGGTTGACCCAACACGGCGCCAACTACTTCGACGCAATCGCATCGACACTGGAAACGATGATCCACGGCGTGACGTTTGCGCTGACCTGGTTCAATCCGCTGGCATTGATCGGTCTGATTGCGCTGCTGGCTCACTTTATTCAACGTAAATGGGGCCTGACGGTTTTTGTCATCGCCTCCTTCCTGCTGATCCTCAACCTGGGGTACTGGCAGGAAACCATGGAAACCCTCGCGCAGGTGCTGTTCGCCACCCTGGTCTGCGTGGTCATCGGTGTGCCGTTGGGCATTGTTGCCGCGCACAAACCGTTGTTCTACACCATGATGCGGCCGGTGCTCGATCTGATGCAGACCGTACCGACCTTCGTCTACCTCATCCCTACCCTGACCCTCTTCGGGCTGGGTGTGGTGCCTGGGCTGATTTCCACGGTGGTGTTCGCGATTGCCGCGCCGATCCGTCTGACTTACCTGGGCATCCGTGATGTACCGCAAGAGTTGATGGACGCCGGCAAAGCCTTCGGCTGCTCGCGCCGTCAATTGCTCTCGCGCATTGAACTGCCACACGCCATGCCGAGCATTGCCGCCGGCATTACCCAATGCATCATGCTGTCGTTGTCGATGGTGGTGATCGCGGCCCTGGTGGGTGCCGACGGCCTCGGTAAGCCGGTGGTCAACGCACTCAACACCGCCGACATCGCCCTGGGCTTTGAAGCGGGCCTGGCGATCGTATTGCTGGCCATCATGCTCGACCGCATCTGCAAACAACCCGATGCCAAAGTAGGGGGTGATGCATGAGCATTATCCGATTCGACAAAGTCGACGTGATCTTCTCCAAAGACCCACGCGAAGCGCTCAAGCTGCTGGACCAGGGCATGAGCCGTAACGAGATTCTGAAAAAGACCGGGCAGATTGTCGGCGTTGAAAAGGCCAGCCTGGATATCGAAAAAGGCGAGATCTGCGTGCTGATGGGCCTGTCGGGCTCCGGCAAATCCAGCCTGCTGCGCTGCATCAACGGCCTCAATACCGTTAGCCGCGGGCAGCTGTTCGTGGAGCATGAAGGTCGGCAGATCGACATTGCTTCCTGCACCGACGCAGAGCTGAAAATGATGCGTACCAAACGCATCGCCATGGTGTTTCAGAAGTTCGCCCTGATGCCCTGGCTGACAGTGCGCGAGAACATCAGCTTCGGCCTGGAAATGCAGGGCCGTCCGGAAAAAGAGCGGCGCAAGCTGGTGGACGAAAAGCTCGAACTGGTGGGCCTGGCCCAGTGGCGTAACAAGAAGCCCGACGAGTTGTCCGGCGGCATGCAGCAACGCGTCGGCCTGGCCCGCGCCCTGGCGATGGACGCCGACATCCTGCTGATGGACGAACCTTTCTCCGCCCTCGACCCGCTGATCCGCCAAGGCCTGCAGGACGAGCTGCTGGAACTGCAACGCAAGCTGAGCAAGACCATCGTATTCGTCAGCCATGACCTGGACGAGGCGCTCAAACTGGGCAGCCGTATTGCGATCATGAAGGACGGCAAGATCATCCAGTACAGCGTGCCGGAAGAGATCGTGCTGAACCCGGCGGACGACTATGTGCGCACCTTCGTCGCTCACACCAACCCGCTGAACGTGCTGTGCGGCCGCAGCCTGATGCGCACCCTGGACAACTGCAAGCGCGTCAACGGTTCGGTGTGCCTGGACCCGAGCGGCGACTCGTGGCTGGACCTGGCCGAAGGCAACACTATCCAGGGCGCCCGCCAGAACGGTGCGGTGATGAACCTGCAGAACTGGGCACCGGGGCAACCGGTGGAAGGTCTGGGCCGCGTACCGACCCTGGTGGATTCGAATATCGGCATGCGTGATGCGCTGCAGATTCGTTATCAGACGGGTAACAAGCTGGTGTTGCATGACAACAACCAGGTGGTGGGGATCCTCGGTGATAGTGAGCTCTACCATGCCCTGCTGGGCAAAAACCTGGGCTAGCACACACTGCAAAACAACGGTGGGAGGGGGCTTGCCCCCGATAGCGGTGGATCAGTAACAGATGGACTGACTGACACACTGCAATCGGGGGCAAGCCCCCTCCCACATTTTTTGCCCCAGTGGGGTCAGTGACACCACCGGGCTTTCAACGCATCAGCTATAGACACGGCCAAGGAGCTGCCGATGGCTTTCAAACTGATCGAGCACATCCCGGGTGATTTGCTCCGGGGTGAAGCCCATCAGGTCGTATTCCTGAGGCCCGTTGTGCAGGTAGACCTCGGCACGGTAATAGCGCGTGCGCTCTTCTTCGGGCACATCGTTGGGCGCCGACGAGTAAGCATCCAGGCTCACTTCATAAACGAACGGATTGCCCTCTTCCATCTCGATGCGCACACCGATGCAGCGCTTGGACTTGCCCAACAGTGTCTGCACTTGCAAACCTTGTTCACGCAACGCAGTCGCCGCTTCTTCCAACGCCGGCGTGACGTGCTTGTCCATAAAGCGCTGCACCGTGGCCTGGCTCGGTTGCAAATCCAGTGCGGTCAAACGCTCGCTGAAGCCACGACGCCCGCGTTCGGCCAGTTGCGCCTGCTCCTGTTCGATCGCCACGTCCTGACGCATGGCCTTGTGCAAGCCGAACATAAAGAAAATCAACACCACCGAGAACGGCAGCCCCGCCAGCACCACCATGGTTTGCATGGCTTCGAAGTTACCGGCGAACAGCAGGCCGATGGTCACCAGGGTGATCACCGCCGACCAGAAGATCCGCAGCCAGTGCGGCGCATCTTCATCCACATTGCCGCCTTTGCACGACAGGTTGGCCATCATCACCGCGCCGGAATCCGCCGGGGTCAGGAACAGCACAAAGCCGACGAAGATCGACACACCAATCACGACTTTCGACGCTGGGTAATGCTCCAGCAATTGGTAGATCGCCATGGACGGCTGTTCCAACGCCGTCTTGCCCAACTCCACCGCGCCATGGTTCAGCACCAGGTCCAGGGCCGAGTTGCCGAAGATCGACAGCCACGCCAGGGTAAAGCCCAGCGGAATCAGCAGCACGCCCGCCACCAATTCACGCACCGTACGGCCACGGGAAATCCGCGCGATGAACATGCCTACGAATGGCGCCCAGGAAATCCACCAGGCCCAGTAGAACAGAGTCCACAGGCCCATCCAGCGTTCGGTCTTGGCACCGTCGCCTTCGTAGACGTACAGGTCGAAGGTTTTCAACACCAGGCCGTTCATGTAATCGCCGATGTTCTGCACGAAGCCGTTGAGCAGGTGCAGGGTCGGGCCGAACAACAACACAAAGATCAGCAAACCGCTGAACAGCACGATGTTGAGGTTGGACAAACGACGGATACCGTTCTCCACCCCCGACACGGCGGCGATGGTCGCCACGGTGCTCATCACGATGATCACGATCAGCAGGTTGGTGTTGCTGTGCTGCATGCCGAACAGGTTTTCCAGGCCGGACGACACCTGCATCGCGCCGATCCCCAGGTTGGTCACCAGGCCCAGCAGGGTCACGAACATGCCGAAACCGTCCACCGCATGGCCGGCCGCGCCCTTCACCCAGCGCTCGCCCACCAGCGGGTACAACGCCGAGCGCAAGGCCAGCGGCTGGTTATGCCGGTAGGCGAAGTACGCCACGGCCAGACCGACGAGGGCGTAGATCGCCCAGCCGTGCAGGCCCCAGTGCAGAAAGGTCAGTTGCAGCGCCTGGCGCGCGGCCAGGTTGCTGCCGGCCACGCCTTCGGGCGGGTTGAAGTAATGGTCCAGCGGCTCCGAGGCGCCGAAGTACAGCAGCGAAATGCCGATCCCCGAGGAGAACAACATGCCGGCCCAGGCGCCGTAGCTGAAGTCCGGGGTGTCGTCCTTGCTGCCCAGTTTCAATTTGCCGTAGGACGAAAACGCCAGCCCCACCACAAACACCAGGTAAGCAGCGATGACTACCATGTAGTACCAGCCAAAGCTTTTGGACAGCCACGCCTGGGCGACCCCAAGCATGCGCCCGGCCTCCTGCGGGGCGGCGATCAGGACAGCGGTCAACAACAGAATCAGCGCGGTGGAGGTGTAAAACACCCAACCGTTGACCCGGACCTTTTCCGGCGGGGTCTTTATAAGAGAGGCAGAACTCATGGCGCAGATGCTCCGGGCAGTGCGAGAGAGAAACACAAGGCAACGGTTATCCCGGGACATCGATTTTTCGGCAGTCGACGGACGGGTGTTATAAAGACACCCCGAAAATCCCCGCCCCCGCGAAAGCGGCGGCAGGCCCTTGAGCGGGCCCTTCCAGGGATGTTCCAGGTGTCAGATGTCGCTGTCAGAACGGGCTGAAAACCTGCCAGCAGCGACGATTTGTCGCAGAGCTTATTCTTTGTTGATTGAACGTTCAATCAAAACAAAATAGACTGGCCTTCAAGCCGATGGACGTGATCGCCCGCCGGCAGGCCTAAGGAGACGTGCTACATGCCCAAGGTCGGTATGCAACCCATACGCCGCCAACAGTTGATCGAAGCCACGTTGACGGCCATCGATCAAGTGGGGATGGCAGACGCCAGCATTGCGCTGATCGCCCGTCTGGCCGGTGTATCGAACGGCATCATCAGTCACTACTTTCAGGACAAGAACGGCCTGATCGCCGCAACGATGCGGTACTTGATGAATGTGCTGATCGAGAACGTCTACGAGCGCAGGCTTGCGCTGAAGGATGACAGCCCACGGGCACACATTCAGGTGATCATCGGAGGCAACTTCGACGCCAGCCAGGTCAATGGCCCGGCAATGAAAACCTGGCTGGCCTTCTGGGCCGCCAGCATGCATCACCCGTCTTTGCACAGGTTGCAGCGGATCAACGATCAACGTCTGTATTCCAACCTGTGCTGCCAGTTCCGCCGAGCGCTGCCGCTGCCCGAAGCCCGCAGCGCGGCTCGCGGCCTGGCGGCGTTGATCGACGGTTTGTGGTTGCGCGGCGCTCTGTCGGGAGACGCTTTCGACACGGAGCAGGCGCAACGCATCGCTTACGAATACATGGATTTCCAATTGGCCAAGCAGGTGAGTTAGAGCCCTTATAAATGCTCAACCCCTGAACGTCCGCCGCGCAGTGATGCCACACCCTCATGGCCCACTGTCGGCGGGTAACGCCAACCACTTATGCACTTGCGAGGACTTTATGGCCCGTTTCGACCTGCAAAAACTCTACATTGACGGCGGCTACAGCGACGCTGGCAGCGATGCCACTTTCGAAGCCATCAACCCGGCTAACGGTGAAGTTCTCGCCCAAGTGCAACGTGCAACGAAAGAAGACGTTGAACGTGCCGTGGTCAGCGCTGAAAAAGGCCAGAAAATCTGGGCCGCCATGACTGCCATGGAGCGTTCGCGCATCCTGCGCCGTGCCGTCGACATCCTGCGCGAGCGCAACGATGAGCTGGCCGCCCTGGAAACCCTGGACACCGGTAAAGCCTTCTCCGAAACCAAGTACGTCGACATCGTTACCGGCGCCGACGTGCTGGAATACTACGCAGGCCTGGTGCCGGCCATCGAAGGCGAGCAGATCCCGCTGCGCGACACTTCATTCGTCTACACCCGCCGCGAACCGCTGGGCGTAGTCGCCGGTATCGGTGCGTGGAACTACCCGATCCAGATCGCCCTGTGGAAATCCGCCCCGGCCCTGGCCGCCGGCAACGCGATGATCTTCAAGCCGAGCGAAGTCACCTCGCTGACCACCCTGAAACTGGCCGAAATCTACACCGAAGCCGGTGTTCCCGCCGGTGTGTTCAACGTCCTGACCGGCAGTGGCCGCGAAGTCGGCACCTGGTTGACCGAGCACCCGCGCATCGAAAAAGTCTCGTTCACCGGCGGCACCGACACCGGCAAGAAAGTCATGGCCAGCGCGTCGAGCTCCTCGCTCAAAGACGTCACCATGGAACTGGGCGGCAAGTCCCCGCTGATCATCTTCGACGACGCCGACCTGGATCGCGCCGCCGACACCGCCATGATGGCCAACTTCTACAGCTCTGGTCAGGTCTGCACCAACGGCACGCGCGTGTTCGTGCCCAAGCACCTGCAAGCGGCGTTCGAAGCCAAGATCGTCGAGCGCGTGGCGCGCATCCGCATCGGCAACCCGGAAGACGAGAACACCAACTTCGGCCCGCTGGTCAGCTTCGCCCATATGGAAAGCGTGTTGGGCTACATCGCCAAGGGCAAAGAGCAAGGCGCACGCCTGCTGTGCGGCGGCGATCGCCTGACCGATGGCGACTTCGCCAAAGGCGCATTCGTGGCACCGACCGTGTTCACCGACTGCACCGACGACATGACCATCGTGCGTGAAGAAATCTTCGGCCCAGTGATGAGCATCCTCACCTACGAGACCGAAGAAGAAGTGATCCGCCGCGCCAACGACACCGACTTCGGCCTGGCCGCGGGCCTGGTGACCAAGGACCTGAACCGCGCCCACCGCGTGATTCATCAACTGGAAGCGGGCATCTGCTGGATCAACGCCTGGGGCGAGTCCGACGCGAAGATGCCGGTGGGCGGCTACAAGCAATCGGGTGTGGGCCGTGAGAACGGCATCAGCTCGCTGAACAACTTCACCCGCATCAAATCGGTACAGGTTGAGCTGGGCGATTACGCCTCGGTGTTCTAACACCCGAGCCTTGCGTTGCCTTTGAGGCCGCCATCGGAGGCAAGCCCCCTCCCACTTTTGGAATGCATTCCCCTGTGGGAGGGGGTTTGCCCCCGATGAGGCCCGACCTGCTGACCACACTTCAAAGAGGGTGCATTCAATGTCCCAAGAATACGACTACATCATTGTGGGTGCCGGCTCCGCCGGTAACACCCTGGCGACCCGCCTGACCGAAGACGAAGGCGTCACCGTCCTGCTGCTGGAAGCCGGCGGCCCCGACTATCGTCTGGATTTCCGTACCCAGATGCCAGCCGCCCTGGCGTTCCCGCTGCAAGGCCGTCGCTACAACTGGGCCTACGAGACCGATCCAGAGCCGCACATGGACGGCCGCCGCATGGAATGCGGTCGCGGCAAGGGCCTGGGTGGTTCGTCGCTGATCAACGGCATGTGCTACATCCGTGGCAACGCCATGGACTACGACAACTGGGCGAAGCTGCCGGGTCTGGAAAACTGGACCTACCTCGATTGCCTGCCGTACTTCCGCAAGGCCGAAACCCGCGACATCGGCCCCAACGACTACCACGGTGGCGACGGTCCGGTCAGCGTAACCACGCCCAAGGCCGGCAATAACCCGCTGTTCCACGCCATGGTCGAAGCCGGCGTGCAGGCCGGTTACCCGCGCACCGAAGACCTCAACGGCTATCAGCAGGAAGGTTTCGGCCCGATGGACCGCACCGTCACGCCGAACGGCCGGCGCGCCAGCACCGCGCGCGGTTACCTGGACACCGCCAAGAAGCGCTCCACGCTGACCATCGTCACCCACGCGCTGACCGACAAAGTCTTGTTCGAAGGCAAGCGCGCCGTGGGCGTGCGTTACCTGATCGGCGCCGCCGAAGAACGCGTTGAAGCCCGCGCGCGCAAAGAAGTGCTGGTGTGCAGTGGCGCAATCGCTTCGCCGCAACTGCTGCAACGCTCCGGTGTTGGCCCGGCCAAATTGCTGGAAAGCCTGGATATCCCGGTGGTCCACGACCTGCCCGGCGTCGGTGAAAACCTGCAGGACCACCTTGAGCTGTACCTGCAATACGCCTGCACTCAGCCAGTGTCGCTGTACCCGTCGCTGCTCTGGTACAACCAGCCGGCCATCGGTGCCGAGTGGCTGTTCAACGGCACCGGCATCGGCGCCAGCAACCAGTTCGAAGCGGGCGGTTTTATCCGTACCCGTGAAGAGTTCGAATGGCCGAACATCCAGTATCACTTCCTGCCGGTGGCGATTAACTACAACGGCAGCAACGGTGTGAAAGAGCACGGTTTCCAGGCGCACATGGGTTCCATGCGTTCGCCGAGCCGTGGCCGTGTGCAGCTGAAATCGAAGAACCCACGGGACTACCCGAGCATCCTCTTCAACTACATGGCCACCGAACAGGACTGGCAGGAATTCCGCGACGGCATCCGCCTGACCCGGGAAATCATGCAACAGCCGGCGCTGGACCCTTTCCGTGGCCGCGAAATCAGCCCGGGCATCGACGTGCAAACCGACGAGCAGCTCGACAAGTTCATCCGCGAACACGCCGAGACCGCGTTCCACCCGTCCTGCTCGTGCAAGATGGGCACCGACGAGATGGCGGTGGTGGACGGCGAAGGCCGCGTGCATGGCATGCAGGGTCTGCGAGTGGTGGATGCGTCGATTATGCCGATCATTACCACCGGCAACCTGAATGCGCCGACGATCATGATCGCCGAGAAAATCGCCGACAAGATCCGTGGCCGCCAGCCGCTGCCACGCAGCACCGCCGACTACTACGTAGCGGGCGACGCGCCGGTACGTGGTAAGCCGTTGCGTGAAGTGGGGCCGACTGCGCAGTAACTGATACACCGCGGTGCCTTCATCGGGGGCAAGCCCCCTCCCACATTTTGACCTTGTGTGGGAGGGGGCTTGCCCCCGATAGCGCCCGACCCGCCAATGCAAAACGCCTCCTTGATAAGCTACTCTGTTGCCTGCCCGCACCGAGCCGCCCACAAGGAAGGCCCCATGTTCGACCACCACGCCACACTCAAAAAACATTTCAGTGCCCTGCGCACCACCGCCGACTTCTTCTCCCTGCGCTACGTACGCGAGTCCGGCCAATACCTGTCGGTGCGCAAGAATGTCGCCGAACCGCCGCACCTGAACCATGACGAGGGCGTCATGCTCACCGTGCGTCTCAACGGTGTGGAGGCTTACGCCGCGACCCATGATATTTCCCTGGCCGGCATGCAAGCCGCCCTCGAACGCGCCGAACAGCAGGCGCTGCGGATCAAGCCCCATGCGCTGCTCGACCTGCGCGATCAGCAGGTGTCCAGCGACGTGGCCGACTATCTGTCGCCCGAACTCAACCAGCCCTTTCCTGCCTTGAGCGACTGCTATCAATTGCTGGGCGACGAGTCTGCCGCCGTGCCGAAAGACGAGCGCCTGGTCAGCTGGGACGTCAGCCTTTGCCTGACCCAGGTCGAGCAAATCTACCTCAACAGCGCTGGCGCCGAGTTGCGTCAGGCCCAACGTTTTGTGTTCCCCGGCGTGAGTGTCACCGCCTACGACAGCACCGACAGCCAGACCCGCACCCTGGGCGGTACCAACTTCGGCCAGCAAGGCGGCTATGAAGTGATCCGCCGCTTCGGCCTGGTAGGCGCCGCACCACGGGTGGCCGACGAAGCCCTGCAACTGTTGCTGGCGCCCAACACGCCCCAGGGTCCGCGCGACCTGCTGCTGATGCCCGACCAGATGATCCTGCAGATCCACGAATCCATCGGCCATCCGCTGGAGCTGGACCGCATCCTCGGCGATGAACGCAATTACGCCGGCACCAGTTTCGTCAAGGCCAGCGACTTCGGCCACCTGCATTACGGCTCCCGCCTGCTCAACGTAACGTTCGACCCGAACATCCCCGAACAGCTCGCCAGCTACAGCCATGACGACGATGGCAGCGCCGCCAGCAAGCAGTTCCTGATCCGCGAAGGCTTGCTGCTCAAGCCGTTGGGCGGTGCGTTGTCGCAATTTCGCGCCGGCATGGACGGTGTGGCCAACAGCCGGGCCAGCAGTTGGAACCGCCCGCCGATCGACCGCATGGCCAACCTGAATATCGAGGCCGGCGACCAGAGCCTGGCGCAAATGATCGGCGGTATCGAAAGCGGCATCCTGATGTCGACCAACCGCTCGTGGTCTATTGATGACGCGCGCAACAAGTTCCAGTTCGGCTGCGAATGGGGCCAGTTGATCGAAAACGGCGAACTCAAAGGCGTGGTGAAGAACCCCAACTACCGCGCGATTTCCGCGCAGTTCTGGCGCAACCTCAGCGCGGTGGGCGACGCCAGTACCTTCCAGGTGCTGGGCACGCCCAACTGCGGTAAGGGCGAGCCCAACCAGGTGATCCGTGTCGGCCATGCCTCGCCGGCCTGCGTGTTCAGCAACGTCGACGTTTTCGGAGGAGATGCCTGATGAATGATTTCAAGGCATTGGTGCAGTGGCTCACCCAAGCCATCACCGACAAGGAACAGTTTCACCTGGGCTATGCCGCCGAAGCGTCGGAGTTCGTGCGTTTCAACCACGCCAAAGTGCGCCAGGCCGGGCAGGTGCAGCAGGCCAGCGTGAACCTCAAGTTGATCAGTGACGGGCGTCACGCCGACCTGAGCATCACCCTGGCCGGCGATTCGGAACTGGATCGCCAGCGTTTGGCCGAAGGCCTGCAGCAGTTGCGCGAAACCTTGCCGCTGCTGCCACCGGATCCCTACCTGTTGCTCAACCACGATGCCTGGCACAGCCACAACGAACAGGCCCAACCCTTGCCGGAACTGGCCCAGGTGTTGGCCGAAGTCAGCCAGGCCGCAGACGCGCTGGACCTGGTGGGCTTCTATGCCGCCGGCCCAATCAGCCGTGGCTTTGCCAGTTCCGACGGCGCATTCGGCTGGCACCAGGCCAATAGCTTCAATTTCGATTTCAGCCTGTTCCATGCCAATGGCGAAGCGGTCAAAGCCAGCTACGCCGGGCACACCTGGGACAGCGCCGAGTTCGCACGGCGCTTGCAGCAGGCTCGCGACCAGCTCGACTTCCTCGGCCGGCCGCTGCACACCCTGGCACCGGGTCAATACCGCGCTTACCTGGCACCGGCAGCGCTTGAAGAAATCATCGGCATCATCACCTGGGGCGGTTTTTCCGCCCAGGCCATCGCCAGCAAAGGCAGTTCGCTGCAACGTCTGTATGCCGGCGAGCAACACCTCAATAAGCAGGTGACGGTGCAGGAACGGATCAGCGGCTCCCTGAGCCAGGCGTTCTCCAGCGAAGGCTACCCGCGCAGCGATGTAACGCTGATCGACGCCGGCCAGGCGAGCGGTCAACTGGTCAATTCGCGCAGCGCCGCCGAATACGGCCTGAGCGCCAATGGCGCCAGTGGCGACGAATCCCCCAGCGCCCTGCAAATGGCGGCCGGCGACCTGGCCCAAGCCGACATCCTCAAGCAGCTGGGCACAGGGCTGTATATCAGCAACCTGTGGTACCTGAACTACTCCGACCTGCCGGCCGCGCGCCTGACCGGCATGACGCGCTTCGCCACGTTCTGGGTGGAGGACGGCGAGATCAAGGCGCCGGTCAGCACCATGCGTTTTGATGACAGTGTGTACAGCTTGCTCGGTTCGCAGCTGGAAGCACTGACCGCCGAGCGGGAGTTACTGCTGTCACCCAGTACCTACGGTCAGCGCAACACAGCCTCCAATCTGTTACCGGGGGCGCTGATAAAACGCCTGACCCTGACGTTGTAAATACTCTCCCTGTGGGAAGGAGCTTGCTCCCGATAGCGGTGTTCAACCAAGTGCTCATTGACTGACACATCGCTATCGGGGGCAAGCACCCTCGCACATTGTCTTGTGCTGGTTTCAGACAGCTCGGCTTTACCCGTTCCTACGGTCATTTCTCTTGCGCACCGTGCGCGCGGGCAGCCTGTTGTCGCCTGCAAAAAACCTCGTTATAAGGGTTAGTGGCATCCCGCCACCCTACCCGCGTGCCCGCACGCAAAGCATGACCTTGTCCGGGGAAGGACAAGCTGGAGCGTTGACATGAACCATGGAAGTTTTGTCATTGAACGGCTGTACAAGCACTACAACGTCCACGTAGAGCGACTGGGAAACGATCCACACAAGAACACCGTCCTGCTGGTCAATGGGGCGCTCTCCACCACGCGGTCTTTCGCGCGTACCAGCAAATGCCTGGCCGAACACTTCAATGTGCTGCTGTTCGACCTGCCGTTCTCCGGCTATTCACGCGAACACAACGGCGACCTTGACCTGGTCACCAAGGACGACGAGGTGCAGATCCTGCGGGCGCTGGTGGAGCGTTTCGAGGTCAACCATCTGGTGTCGGCTTCCTGGGGCGGCATTTCCACCCTGCTCACCCTGGCGCACAACCCACCCTCCATCAAAAGCTCGGTGGTGATGGCCCTGGCACCCAACCTCAACCAAGCCATGCTCGACTACGTGGACCGCGTGCGCGTGCTGATCGAGGCCGATGACAAATCCGCCGTCGGCCATTTGCTCAACGAAACCGTAGGCAAATACCTGTCGCCGCGCCTCAAGCGCAATAACCACCGGCACCTGTCGAACATGGCCACCACCGAATACCGGCAAGCGCGCTTTCATATCCACCAGGTGCTGGCATTGGGCGACGGCAATTACCTGCCGGCGCTGCGGCAAATCGAAACGCCGGTGCATTTCCTCAACGGCGCGCTGGACGAATACACCCCCGCCGCCGACGCTCAATTGTTCAAGCAATACGTGGGGCGCAGCAGTTTTGCGGTGGCGCAACACACCGGTCACCTGTTGGATCTGGAATCCCGCGAGGCCGCCCTGGCGGTGCATCGCGCGCTGTTGGATTTCCTAGTGGGCGAGCACGCGGTGTTGTCGGATTTAGACCAACCGCCAGTGGGAAAAGGCGCGATGGATGGCGCATAATCGCCGACACATAGCCGGCTAACAAAAAGGTCCCCCATGCCCGATCGCGCCCCTCTCGATGCCAAGACCGCCCGCTGGCTCCCCTGGGTGGTGGCGATTGCCTTCTTTATGCAGTCGCTCGATGGGACGATTCTCAACACCGCTCTGCCGGCCATGGCCAGGGACCTGGCGGAAAACCCGTTGCGCATGCAGGGGGTGGTGATCGCCTACATGCTTACGGTCGCCTTGCTGATCCCAGCATCGGGCTGGATCGCCGACCGTTTCGGCACCAAGAAGATCTTCTTTGGCGCAATCATGCTGTTCAGCATCGGCTCGCTGCTGTGCGCGCTGTCCAGCAGCCTGACCATGCTGGTGGGGGCTCGGGTCGTGCAGGGTCTGGGCGGCGCGCTGATGCTGCCGGTGGGACGCCTGGTGGTATTGCGCGCCTACCCGCGCTCCGAGCTGGTGCGGATCATGGGCTTCATCACCATCCCTGGCCTGCTCGGCCCGCTGCTTGGCCCGACCATGGGCGGCTGGATGGTGCAATACCTGACCTGGCACTGGATCTTTCTGATCAACCTGCCGGTGGGCATGATCGGGTGCTACGCCGTGTGGAAGTTCATCCCGGACCTGCGCGGCAGTGAACGCACGCGCTTTGACGGAATGGGCTTTGTGCTGTTCGGCGCGGCGATGGTGCTGATCACCATCGCCATGGAGGGCCTGGGCGAACTGCACCTGCCGCACCTGCGGGTGATGTTGCTGCTGTTCGGCGGGCTGGCGTGCCTGGCGGCGTACTGGCTGCGCGCCGGGCATATCGATAACCCGCTGTTTTCGCCGGTGCTGTTCAAGACCCGCACCTTTGCCGTGGGCATCCTGGGTAACCTGTTCGCCCGCCTGGGCAGCGGCGCGTTGCCGTTTCTGGTGCCGCTGCTGTTGCAGGTGGCGCTGGGGTATTCGCCGTCGGAGGCGGGCATGAGCATGCTGCCGTTGGCGGCGGCGGCGATGTTCGCCAAGTCCGTGGCGCGGCCGCTGATCGAACGCCTGGGCTACCGCGTGGTGCTGACCGGCAACACCCTGGCGCTGGGCATCATGCTGGCGAGCATGGGCCTGGTCAGCGAGCAGACGCCCTACCCGCTGCTGCTGGGCATGCTGGCGGTGCTGGGGGCGATCAACTCCCTGCAATTTACCGCGATGAACACCGTGACCTTGATCGACCTCGACGACGCCCAGGCCAGCAGCGGCAACAGCCTGCTGTCGGTGGTGGCGCAATTGTCCCTGAGCCTCGGCGTGGCCTGCGCCGGCGCATTGCTGGGCGGGTTCACCGCCGAAGCCGGCAATGACGGGGTCAATACCGTGCTCGGCGCGTTCCAGTTGACCTTCCTCACCGTGGGCGTCATGGCGATGTTGGCGGCGGCGATTTTCCTGCAACTGTCGCCAAAAGACGGCAAACGGCTGGGCAGCCGCGAGCACGACATCGAGCACTGACGGGCGGCTCGTCTAGAACTTGCGGGGAAAATCCCACGAGACTGGTACACTGCGCGACATTTTGTTTTTGCAGAGCCCGCCCCGTGACCACCATCGCCACCGCTTTTAATACCTTGCCGCTGTCCGCCGCCATGCTGGCTAACCTCGACTCGCTGGGTTACGTCGAGATGACGCAGATCCAGGCACAAAGCTTGCCGGTGATCCTCAAGGGGCTGGACCTGATTGCCCAGGCCAAGACCGGCAGCGGCAAGACCGCCGCCTTCGGCATCGGCCTGCTGAACCCGATCAACCCGCGCTACTTCGGTTGCCAGGCCCTGGTGATGTGCCCGACCCGCGAGCTGGCCGACCAGGTGGCCAAGGAAATCCGCCGCCTGGCCCGCGCCGAAGACAACATCAAGGTGCTGACCCTGTGCGGCGGTGTGTCCCTCGGCCCGCAGATCGCTTCGCTGGAACATGGCGCCCACGTGATCGTCGGCACCCCGGGCCGTATCCAGCAACACCTGCGCAAGGGTTCGCTGGTGCTGGACGGCTTGAACACGCTGATCCTCGATGAAGCCGACCGCATGCTCGACATGGGTTTCTATGACGCCATCGAAGACATCATCAGCAAGACCCCGCCACGCCGTCAGACCCTGCTGTTCTCGGCCACCTACCCGGTGAGCATCAAGCAGTTGGCCTCCAAGTTCATGCGCGCGCCACAGCAGGTGAAGGCCGAAGCGTTCCATTCCGACGAGCAGATCGAGCAGCGTTTCTATGAGATCTCCCCGGAAGAACGCATGGACGCGGTGACCAAGGTGCTGGCGCATTTCCGTCCGGCCTCGTGCGTGGCGTTCTGCTTTACCAAGCAGCAAGTGCAGGAAACCGTCGACCACCTGACGGCCAAGGGCATCTCCGCCGTCGGCCTGCACGGCGACCTGGAACAGCGCGACCGCGATCAGGTACTGGCGATGTTCGCCAACCGCAGCACCTCGGTGCTGGTGGCCACCGACGTGGCCGCCCGTGGCCTGGACATCGACTCGCTGGACATGGTGATCAACGTCGAACTGGCCCGCGACTCGGAAATCCACATCCACCGCGTCGGCCGCACCGGCCGCGCCGGTGAGACCGGCATCGCCATCAGCCTGGTGGCGCCGTCCGAGGCCCACCGTGCCCAGGCCATCGAGCAGCTGCAAAAGTCGCCGCTGAACTGGGACCAACTGGACAACCTCAAGCCGCAAAGCGGCGGTCCGTTGTTGCCGCAGATGAGCACCCTGTGCATTGCCGCTGGCCGTAAAGACAAAGTGCGCCCAGGTGACATCCTCGGTGCATTGACCGGCGAAGCCGGCATCCCCGGCGCCCAGGTTGGCAAGATCGCGATCTTCGACTTCCAGGCGTTCGTGGCCGTGGAACGGGGCATCGCTAAGCAAGCACTGCAGCGCTTGAACGACGGCAAGATCAAGGGCCGCTCGTTGCGCGTGCGCATCCTGTAACCCGATCTGCGACCTATATGAAGATCCAATGTGGGAAGGGTTTTGCCCCCTCCCACAGTTTTGATTGCATTCAGACCCGTATTTTTATGAGGACATTGCTGTGCGCTCGACCGAAGTTGTGATCATTGGCGCCGGCGCCGCAGGCTTGATGTGCGCACTGACCGCCGCTGGTCGTGGGCGCAAGGTGATGTTGATCGACCATGCAAACAAAGCCGGCAAAAAGATCCTGATGTCCGGCGGTGGCCGCTGCAACTTCACCAATATGTACACCGAGCCGGCCAACTTCCTGTCCCACAACGCGCACTTCTGCAAGTCGGCCTTGGCCCGTTACACCCAATGGGACTTCATCGGGCTGGTGGCCAAGCACGGCGTGCCGTACCACGAGAAGAAACTCGGCCAACTGTTCTGTGATAACAAATCCAGCGACATCCTCGGCATGTTGCTCGATGAGTGCATCCAGACCGGTGTAAGCCTGCACCTGGACACCTCCATCCAGGAAATCGCTAAGCTCGACAGCGGCTATCAGCTGCAAACCACCCTCGGTGAGCTGCGCTGTGAATCCCTGGTGATCGCCACCGGCGGCCTGTCGATCCCGACCCTGGGTGCCACAGGTTTTGGCTATCAGGTGGCTAAGCAGTTCGGCCATGAACTGCTGCCAACCCGCGCAGGATTGGTTCCTTTCACCATCACCGATCAGCTCAAGGCGCTGTGCACCGAGTTGTCCGGCACCTCCGTGGATTGCGTGGCCAGCTGCAACGGCCAGAGTTTTCGCGAGAATCTGCTGTTTACCCATCGCGGCCTGAGCGGGCCGGCGATCCTGCAGATTTCCTCGTACTGGGAGCCGGGCGACACGGTCGAAATCAACCTGCTGCCCGAGCACGACGCCCACACCTGGCTGCAACAGCAACAGGTCGAGCGACCGAACAGCGAGTTGAAGACCCTGCTCGGTGAGATCTTCACCAAAAAGATGGCCAACCTGCTGGCAGACACTTGGTTCGCGTCCAAGCCGATGAAGCAATACACCCATGCCGAAGTCGCCGACATCGCGCAGAAGTTGTCGAGCTGGCAGTTCGTGCCCGCCGGCACCGAGGGCTATCGCACCGCCGAAGTGACGCTGGGCGGCGTGGACACGCGGGAAGTCTCGTCCAAGACCATGGAATCACTGAAAAGCCCAGGACTGTACTTTATTGGGGAAGTGCTGGACGTGACCGGCCACTTGGGCGGGTTTAACTTCCAATGGGCCTGGGCATCGGGCTACGCCGCCGCGCAATACGTCTGACGAAGCCCCCTCCCACGTTCCGATTTGCAGTGTGCCTGTGAAATAATTTGCGGTGAGATGTGATCACCACGCTTGCCGTGGCGTCCTTACTGCCTCAATTTAGCGGCATCGTCCCGGAAGACTCCAGCCTTCATGTCATCGACCTCGTTCAAGCAGTCCATGCGGCGCCTATGGGCGCTGGATAAATTCAGCTACAGCGTTCGGGTGTTCATCGCCCTCACCGGCAGCATGGCGCTGTGCTGGTATCAGGATGAAATGACCCTGCTGATCCCGCTGTTCCTGGGGATTATCGCCAGCGCTCTGGCCGAGACCGATGACAGCTGGCAAGGCCGCCTCAATGCCCTTGCGGTGACGCTGGTGTGTTTCAGCATCGCCGCGCTGTCGGTGGAACTGTTGTTCCCCTACCCCTGGCTGTTTGCGATTGCCCTGGCGCTGGCGAGTTTCTGCCTGACCATGCTCGGCGCCCTTGGCGAGCGCTACGGTGCGATTGCCTCGGCGACGCTGATTCTGTCGGTCTACACCATGATCGGTGTGGATCAGCGCGGAGGGGCGGTGTCGGACTTCTGGCACGAACCCCTGCTGTTGGTGGCCGGCGCTGCCTGGTATGGCGCGTTGTCAGTGTTGTGGCAGGTGCTGTTTTCCAACCAGCCGGTGCAACAGAGCCTGGCGCGTTTGTTTCGCGAGTTGGGGCGTTACCTCAAGCTCAAGTCGTCGCTGTTTGAACCGATCCGCCAACTGGATGTAGAAGCCCGTCGTCTGGAACTGGCTCAGCAGAACGGTCGCGTAGTCGCAGCGCTGAATGCGGCGAAGGAAATCATCCTGCACCGCGTGGGTAACGGTCGCCCGGGTTCGAAGGTCAGCCGCTACCTGAAGCTGTACTTTCTGGCCCAGGACATCCACGAACGCGCCAGTTCTTCGCACTATCCCTACAACGCCCTGGCCGAGGCGTTTTTCCACAGCGACGTGCTGTTCCGCTGCCAGCGCCTGTTGCGCCAGCAAGGCAAGGCCTGCCAGGCCCTCGCTGAGTCGATCCAGTTGCGCCAGCCGTTTGTCTACGACGACAGTTTTGCCGAAGCCCTCGGTGACCTGAACGCCTCCCTGGAACACCTGCGCATCCAGAGCAACCCGGCCTGGCGCGGCTTGCTGCGCTCGTTGCGCGCTCTGGCGGCCAACCTGTCGACCCTCGACCGCCTGCTCGGCGACGCCAGCAACCCCGACGCCCTGGCCGACGCCACCGACAGCAATCTGCTCGATCGCGCGCCGCGTAACCTCAAGGAAATGTGGACACGGCTGCGCACGCAGCTGACGCCGACGTCATTGCTGTTCCGCCATGCGTTGCGCCTGTCGTTGGCGCTGACCATCGGCTACGGCACCTTGCATGCGATTCACGCATCCCAGGGTTATTGGATCATCCTCACGACGCTGTTCGTGTGCCAACCCAACTACGGCGCCACCCGGCGCAAACTGGGCCAACGGATCGTCGGCACCGCCATTGGCCTGACCGTGGCCTGGGCGCTGTTCGATCTGTTCCCCAGCCCGCTGGTGCAATCGATGTTCGCCATCGCTGCCGGCCTGGTGTTCTTTATCAATCGCACCACCCGCTACACCCTGGCCACGGCGGCGATCACGCTGATGGTGCTGTTCTGCTTCAACCAAGTGGGCGATGGCTACGGGCTGTTCCTGCCTCGGCTGTTCGATACGTTGATCGGCAGCCTGATCGCGGGGCTGGCGGTGTTCCTGTTTCTGCCGGACTGGCAGGGCCGGCGCCTGAACAAAGTGCTGGCCAACACTTTGACCTGCAACAGTATCTACCTGCGGCAAATCATGCAGCAGTACGCCGCCGGCAAGAGCGACGACCTGGCCTATCGCCTGGCCAGGCGCAATGCGCACAACGCCGATGCGGCGCTGTCCACCACCTTGGCCAACATGCTGATGGAGCCGGGGCACTTTCGCAAAGAAGCCGACGTGGGCTTTCGCTTCCTGGTGCTATCACACACTTTGCTCAGCTATTTGTCGGGGTTGGGCGCACACCGCGACACCGCACTGCCGGCCGACGTGCGCGAACACCTGATCAACGGCGCCGGCCATAGCCTGGCGGCCAGCATTGACGAAATCGCCACGGGGCTGGCCAACAAACAACCGATTGCGATCCAGAGCGATGCCGAAGAAGCCCTGGCCGCCGAGCTGGAGCAGATGCCGGATGAGATCGACGAGGGGCAGCGCTTGGTGCAAACGCAGCTGGCGCTGATCTGCCGACAGCTGGGGCCGTTGCGCACACTGGCGGCGCATTTGATCAAGGACACCGAAGCGGTTTAGGTCGCTATCGGGGGGCAAGCCCCCTCCACCCCTGATCGGATTCACACGGTCCACCTGTGGAAAAGGCTTGCCCCCGATAAGGCCCGCACAGGCACTACATACCATGGGCCTTCATCAACCGCGCATAACTGCCATCCACCTTCATACTGGCAATCTCCCGGTCAAAGCTCGCCACAATCTGCGCATGCTGAGGATTTTTCAGGCTAACCAGGATGTGCAGGCTGTTTTCGCTCAGCGGTTTGGGCAGAAACTCTATGGCGTTGCGCACCCGGGGCGATTCGCGGGACAGGTAATAGCGCGCCACATACTCATCCTCCACCGTCAGCCGCACCCGCTGCGCCGCCAGCATGCGTACGGCCATGGCGAAGTTATGCACCGGCACTTTCTGCAGTTGGGTGTCCCCGTCGAAGGCCGCCGAATAGGCATAACCGCGCACCACGGCAATCGGGTAGTCGTGCAGTTGTTCCAGGGTCTGATAGTCGATAGGGTCGTCGCGGCGCTTGATAAAACGCACGCGGTTGAGCAGGTATTCGTTGGAGAATTCGCCCAGTTGCGTGCGGGCGTCGTCGTACCAGGCGTTGATCAGCACGTCATAGCGCCCATCGCCCACGCCCATCAACGCCCGGGCCCAGGGCACTTGTTCAAAGTCACTGGCATAACCTGCGCGCGCTAGGGCCGTGGTGACAATGTCAGTGGCCAGCCCACCATTGATCAAAGTCGCATCGGTAAACGGTGGCCAGGCATCCGCGACCAGGCGCAGACGCTGTGCAAACGCCGGCTGAGCCAGCAACAACACTCCAATTAAAGCAAAGGCACGAGAAAATCGCGGCATGCTCAAAATCCTTGGCGAGCTTAGCTCAGGCCATACCTGAGGTGTTAACAGTAGCCCAGATTACACAAAGAAACGGGGCAACAGGGCACTCAGTGATGGCTAATTGATTTCATTCACCACAATAGACCATTTAGACAGAGCTGCCCGTCGCGCTTACTATCAAGAACAGACATTTATGCGAGAACACACCATGACAGTTGATTGGGTCTGCAAACACCACAATGACCTGGGCAAAGATCAGCTCTACGCCATCCTGCGGTTACGCAACGAAGTCTTCGTAGTGGAGCAGAAATGCATCTATCAGGACGTCGACGGGCAGGACTTGATCGGCGACACCCATCACCTGATGGGCTGGCAGAATGACGAGCTGGTGGCCTACCTTCGGCTGCTGGACCCCGATACCCAAGGCGGTGACGTGGCGGTCGGCCGAGTGATTATTGCCCCAGCGGCACGGGGCACCGGGTTGGCGCACCGGATGATGGAAGAGACTCTCAAGCAGATTGACGATATCTGGCCTGATACGCCGATATTTCTCTCAGCCCAAGCGCATTTGCAGGGCTATTACGGCCGTTATGGCTTCGTGGTAGCGGGAGAGGAATACCTGGAGGACGACATTCCTCATATCGGCATGCGGCGCGCCTGAGAAAGCCATCCAGAGCACTGCGGCCAACTGTGGGAAGGGGCTTGCCCCCGATGATGCCAGGGAATCAACCAAGAACTCAGGGATAACCCAGCACGCGCTTGATCGAGGTCAGATTGGCTTCGATCCAGCGCCGATCGATCGCGCCCCAGTCGCGAATTCGATAACACCCGGCATGGTTGCGGGCGCCGTCTTCTTGTTCGAACTCACACACGATATCCAGGTCGGCCAGCGCGGCAATGGTGTCCTGGGCCGTGCGCCGAGGCATGCCGGTCATCTCCGTCAGCGCCGGTACGTTGCTGGCCTGGCCGCTGTCGATCAGGTAGGCCACATAGAGGCGGCGGTAGAAGCTGCTTTTGGTTTTGCTCACATCCATGGTCATTGGCCTTGTGCGGTCAGGGTTTGCCCAGCAGGTCGCGATACGTGAGGTATACCCGCAGGTCGAATTCCACCTGATGGTATTCCGGCATCATGTATTGGCAGAGTTTGTAGAACGCCTTGTTGTGGTCCGATTCCTTGAAGTGCGCCAGCTCATGCACCACGATCATGCGCAGAAATTCCGGCGCGGCCTCTTTGAACAAGGCGGCGATGCGGATCTCTTTCTTGGCTTTGAGGTTGCCGCCCTGCACCCTGGAAATGGTCGTGTGCAGGCCCAGGGCTCGGTGCGTCAGGTCCAGGCGGTTATCGAACAGCACTTTGTCGATAGCCGGCGCGTTGCGCAGGTGTTCCTGCTTCAAAGCCAGCGCGTAGGCGTACAAGGCCTTGTCGCTCTGCACCCCATGGCGCTCGGGATAACGCTGCTCCAGATAGGCGCCCAATTGGTCCTTGGCGATCATCTGGCGCACTTGCTCCTGAAGAGTGACAGGGTAGGCCTGGAGGTATTTCAGCGTAGTCATGGCGTGCGCGGCGGGATTCGAAGGGCGTCAGTGTAACCAATTCAACTCACGCGGGTGCGGGACCAGTCGACCATTTCCTCGGCCATCAACGGCAATGCCGCCCATGCCCCTTGAACGAACGGACAGCCGTGTGCCCTGAGCCAGTGGGCCTGCTCTTGGGTTTCCACGCCCTCGGCCACCACCAGCACTTCAAAATGCGCACACAACTCAATGATGCTGCGGGCCATGGCCGCATCGCGCGCCGAGCCCGGCAGGCGCGCCACTAATTTCGGATCGAGCTTGAGGGTGTCGAACTCCAGATCGCGCAGATGGGCCAGGGAACACTGCCCGGAACCAAAGTCATCTAAGGCGATACGCACACCAATGCGACGCAACAACTTGAGTTGCTTGATGGCCTCCTCGCGGTTACTCATCAGGCAATCCTCGCCGATTTCCACCTCCAACTGACGCCCGTTCAAACCGTAGCACTCCAGCATCTGCTGCAGCTGGTTGGCCAGGTTGGGCATATTGAACTGGCTGCTGCTCAGGCTCATGCTCAGCACCAGCTCTTCATCGAAAGTGCTGTGCCAGGCATGACGCTGGGCGGCGACCTGCTGGTAAATCCACGCGCTCAATTGGCTGATCAGCCGCGCTTCCTCCAGCAACGGCAGGAACAACCCCGGCGGCACGTCACCCACACTGGGATGCTGCCAGCGCAACAACGCTTCCACGCCGCGCAGGCGCCCATCCTCCAACGACACTTGCGGCTGGTAGACGAGGGTGAACTCTTTATTTTCGATTGCCGTGCGCACGCTGTCTTCGAGCATCAAGCGTGAGCGGGCACGCCCGTTCATTTCCTGGTCGAAATAGCGATATTGCTGACGCCCTGCGCGTTTGGCTTCGTACATAGCGATATCGGCCGCCCGCAGCAGACCATTCAAATCCGCGCCGCAGTCTGGAAACGTGGCGATGCCGATACTCACGCCGAGCATCACATCCAAACCGTCAACTTGCTGACAGACAGACACCCGTTCGATCAGTTTTTCCGAAATTTTTGCCGCCTGCTCCGGAAACTCCAGCTCCACCAACGCGGTAAATTCATCGCCGCCCATGCGTCCGATGATGTCGTAGGAACGCAGGCAACCTTGCAGTTGTTCCGAGACCCAGCGCAGCACCCGATCCCCTGCATCATGGCCCAGGGAATCGTTGACCCTCTTGAATCCATCGAGGTCCAGATACAGCAGCACCAGCGACTGCTCCCCCCGCTCGCCACGCAACAGGCTGTTTTCCACGGCTTGATAGAACCCACGGCGATTGAGCAAACCGGTGAGTGGGTCGGTGACCGCTTGAAACTCCAGTTGCTGATGCAGGTGGCGCACCTCGGACATGTCCAGCACCGTCACCACCATCGCCTTCTGCTCGGACGGCAGCGGCGCGCAGGATAACGCCACAGGCACCTGCTGACCGCGACCGGTGCGCAGCAGGGCGTCATGCAGGCGCCAGGTCTGGCCCGTTTGGTAACCGGCATACATCTGCGAATCCTGCCAACTAGGCAAATGAGGCTTTTGCAGAAAACTCAGAAACGGCTGGCCCTGCAGCTCATTGTGCGTGGCGTTGAGCAAGCGCGAGATCGCCGGGTTGGCGTACTGAATCACGCCCTCCTCGCTGACCACCAGGATGCCTTCGGCAGCGTTGTCGAGCACCGAGGCATTGAAGGCGCGGGCCGACTCCAGGTCGTGGCTCAAGCGCTGCAAAGCCCGGCGATTGCGCTGGTGCTCCAACAACGCCTGGACCTTGGGTTTGAGAATATGTGGGTCGAAAGGCTTGAACAGGTAATCGATGGCGCCGCTGGCATAGCCTTCCAAGACGGAAGCAGGCGATTGCGCATTGGCACTCAGAAAAATGATCGGGGTCATGCGCGTACGTTGACTGCCGCGCATCAGGCGGGCGACTTCAAAACCGTCCATGCCCGGCATCATCACGTCCAGCAATACCAAATCGACGTCATGCTGCAGCAGCAACTCCAAGGCTTCCACGCCGGACGCAGCGGTCACCACGTGCCAATCCTCACGTTGCAGAAGGGCGCGCATGCTGATCAGGTTTTCGGGGTAGTCGTCGACCACCAGAAGAACCGAACTGCCATCGCCGTGGTGTGGAGCGCATTCCATGCTACGTCTCATCCTTAGATTGCCGCTCCGGTCACTTCTGAGATAAAACCCGGATAAACACTGAGGCTTCACTCTAGCTCTGGTTCTGAAAAATCAGAAGGGAAGTGGATGCCATCATTGCGCCAAAGTTCGGGCAGCCGACTAACGGTCAACCTCTACAGCCCCCGATTCATGGGAAACATGGCATTTTGACATTCCGTTGACGCCAATAAACTGCCATCGATTGTTTAACAATTGGACGGCCACCGCCTATAAAGAACGTTTAAGGCCCCGTGCCAGAGCTTTCACCCCCGTAAAAGGCCAATGCCATGATCGACCTCTCTACTTGGAACCTGAGCATTCCGGTCGGCTCGCCCCCCGCGACCATCGAAACCCCGAAACTGCTCAGCGGCTTCAACGACCAATATTTCCAGGCCGAAGGCAGCAATGTGCAATTCTGGACACCCGTCACCGGTACCCGCACCGAAAACGCCATCTACCCCCGCAGCGAACTGCGCGAAACCTACGCCGATGGCCGCCTGCGCAACTGGACCTACCCCGACGCCGACAACTTCCTACGCGCCACCCTCACCGTCAACCAGGTGCCTTCCACTGGCAAAATCGTGATTGGCCAAATCCACGCGTATGAGAGCCAGAAACCGCTGATCAAACTTGAGTATCAATTCAAGGAAAAAACCCAGACCGGCAACATCGTCGCCAAAGTGCGCATGCGTCCGGACGAAGAGGAGAGCCGCGTGATCACCGTGGCCTCCAACGTACCGCTGGAAAAGAGCTTCACCTACGTGATCAACCTCAACAAAGCCGGACTGCTGAGCGTCTATGCCGCCGATGGCGAATGGAACGAACGCATCGGCGCCGCCTGGGGCGCCAAGCCGCTGTACTTCAAGGCCGGCGCTTATGTGCAGGACAACAGCGGGGATAGCAAAGAAGGAGCGAAGGTGACGTTCGACAAGTTGGATATTGATCACGAGTAAAGGATTCTGTGGGAGCCGGCTTTGCTCGGCCCCCACATTTGCGAGGGGCTTTTCACCTGCTTATTGCACAGGCAATTTAATCGGAGCAGGTCCTTTTGAATTCATTACGTTAAAGGCGCATTTAGAAACACTGCTCTGGATACATTCGTTGTTCTCATTCCAATTAGAGCCCTGTGCCACGGGAGACGAAACGAATCTCTGGGCCATTCTCAAATAGTCGTCACTTCCTGCTCCGACGTAATTACAAGCCACATAGTAATAAGCGTGGCTGGTCTCACTATCTGTACCTTGTTTGATGGCTGCACTTTGGAACTTAAATGCGGCTGTAATAGAACTGTCTTCCATGTATTGCTCACCCTTCCAAACACCGCTCTGATCCGCAAATTGGCGACTGACAGCCTTGATGGTCGAGACCTCAGGGCAATTCAACTCCACTCCGTATACCTGCCCTATAAGCATAAAAGCACCGATTGCTGCACCCATTTTCAAGCACTTTGAAAGTGTCATGACCGCGTACTCCTTTACTGAATTGATAGCCCAATAATTAGGACAAACCGCAATCGATGACACTGTAAACTTTGACAGTCTTATAGATGAATTCCAAATAACCACAAACCCATAGATAACCGAATAATAGGTCAGCACACCGCCCCCATTAATGAGCCTGATAGGGGCTCGGTTTTTTATGCCTATTGCTTGGGATTTAAGCGCGATCTGGATTCTGCTAAGTGCTGCACAGCGTACCCTAAAAAATCGGCTGAATCCCTGAGGATTTATTACCCCAGTACAAACGCGTTATAACACGTGATACACACCCCATATTACGTTCATGGCCGCTAGGGCGCCCCCCAATACTGATCAATATTAACGTAGATATTCCCTGCGTCGTACTCGGTTTCTCCGATCAAACTCTCGAAATTAAGCCGCAAAGAAAAATATTTGAATCACAACGACAATCAGATCTTTCGCACATATGCAACCAAATATTACATAGCTGTGTTTTACTTAATATTTTCAAAAATCAGCGGTAGCGCGAAATGTAGGAAATATCTATCAGAATAACCCGACAAGCTCATACAAAAAATAAACAAGGGCTTAGCTAAAAATAATACAGCAGAAAAAATACACATTGACAATCAAAATAAACCTTCATACGGTTTGAGTGCATCGCCAATCTGCGAATGCAATAACACTGAGGAACTATATATGAATCGTGTAATTATAGAACCTACGCTCATCAATCAGTCAAACGATGCATACCAGACCCTCACTTCTCAATTAAGACAGAGAAAATCTCGTTAGATTAAACAAAATCAAGAAACGCGAAGGGTTTCGCCCTATAGCACCGATATGTTTAGAAGAATGTATGGCTGAATACTTCTATCCCCCTGACCCCTCACCCTTCATGCTGGAATTTCGCAAAGTTATCTCAGCTAGCATACCGGCGGTGACACACGTCGATAACTCAGCGCGTCCGCAATCAGTCAATAAATTACAGAATATTCGTATGCACCAATTACTCAGCACCTATCATGCCGTATCAGGAGTCGGCGTACTTTGCAACACCTCTTTAAATTTCAACGGATGCGGCTTTATAAATAGACTAAGCGACTTGTATCGATTCGCCAGTGAAAATGAACTGGATGGCTTCGTATTTGAAGATAAGCTTTTTCTGCATCCAGACCGTCATAATGAAAACGTCAAGTAAACTTATTTGCGTGCAAGCGCTATCCAGTTTCTCACTGTGGCTCGATATTTTTTTAATCTTCACGGTTCCCGTTTATCTATGGCATGCCTCTCCTTCTTCGATAGCGTTCCTGGCTTTTTGCCTGGGTGCGCCTATGTTGTTTCTAGGTCCGATTATAGGATCGCTGATAGATCGATATGATGTAAGGAAAACACTAGTATCCGGCGCTTCAATCCGCATACTGTCTACTTTAGGGCTGGCAGTGTCTCCAGACCTTAAAAGCTTTTTACTTTTCGTCATATTCAAAGGCATGTCAACCTTATTTTACCTTCCGTCAATAACCATTCTTGTTCGGCAATTGATACATGCTGATGAGCACAAATCTTTTTTCAGTCACGTCAGTTTATTTGATCAATCGTCAAAAATTCTTGCACCGTTACTTGCAGGCGTGTTAACGGCAGTATTGTCGCCTAAAGATTTATTCTTTTTCTCAGCTACCGCAGTTTTATTAACCTGTCCACTCCTGAGGTCTATTTGCCTATCACTCCGAACGCAAATGAAGGCAAGCTCCATCAAAGCCTTACCACTTTATCTCGATATAATAAGAGGACTATCTATATTCAACGCCTTACCTTTTCAACTACGCATAGGCTTTTTGTACTCCCTGCTTACATCGCTGGCTTTAGGTATTTATGACCCACATTTGGCGTCTTTTCTGGCCTATGAAGGTTTACATCCAGTCAATTTTTCAATAATCGTATCAGCGACGGCCGGAGGTGCAATAAGTGCCGCATTGATGATGAAATTTAAATTGAGAAACTTCGATGAAATTCTTCTTCGGTCAGGCGCATTACTTATTTTCTCTACAGCATTAACCCTGACCGCAATTTTAGTATTTTTCCAAACACCGGGGAGAGCCTACTTCTATCCAATGGTTTGGTTTTTGAATGGCTTCGGCTATGAGACACTCATAATATCTTCAAATATAATTCTTCAGCAATTATGTCCTACAGAAAATATTGGAAGAATATCCCTATCATTTAGAAGCATTCAAATACTTTGCGTGATAACGGGCCCCTCTTTAGGAACAATGCTAATAATCGCGGGTGGTCGCCCAGCACCTTTTATTGTGGCAGCAGGCATGGCATTTCTAACTGCGTCGGCGTCCGTTATGGTCTATTTATACTTGCAAAAAAAACAAGCGCACACACCTGTCAGCTAGTGCAGAATCAAAAAGTTCATTCCGTGAATCTCCTGTCTTGCGAACCCACCTAGCCAAATCTCAACAAGAAAAAGCCCGCATCGCTGCGGGCTTCTTTTTAAACGCCTGAGGCTTAGTTCACCTTAGCGTTCAACTCACCTTTCAAGTAACGCTGGTACATGGCTTCCAACGAGATCGGCTTGATCTTCGACGCATTGCCCGCAGTACCAAATGCTTCGTAACGAGCGATACACACATCACGCATCGCGGTGACGGTGGCGCCGAAGAATTTGCGCGGGTCGAATTCGCTCGGGTTGGTGGCCATCAGGCGACGCATTGCGCCGGTGGAGGCCAGGCGCAGGTCGGTGTCGATGTTGACTTTGCGCACGCCGTACTTGATGCCTTCGACGATTTCTTCAACCGGTACGCCGTAGGTTTCTTTGATGTCGCCGCCGTACTGGTTGATGATCGCCAGCCACTCCTGCGGTACCGAGGAAGAACCGTGCATCACCAGATGGGTGTTAGGGATGCGCTTGTGGATTTCCTTGATACGGTCGATGGCCAGTACGTCGCCGGTCGGCGGCTTGGTGAACTTGTAGGCGCCGTGGCTGGTGCCGATGGCGATGGCCAGGGCGTCGACCTGAGTCTTTTTCACGAAGTCAGCGGCTTCTTCCGGGTCGGTCAGCATTTGGCTGTGATCCAGCACGCCTTCGGCGCCGATGCCGTCTTCTTCACCAGCCATGCCGGTTTCCAGGGAACCCAGGCAGCCCAGCTCGCCTTCCACCGAAACACCGCAAGCGTGGGCCATGGCCACGGTTTGCTGGGTAACGCGGACGTTGTATTCGTAGTCGGTTGGGGTCTTGCCGTCTTCGCCGAGGGAGCCGTCCATCATGACCGAGCTGAAGCCCAGTTGGATGGAGCGCTGGCACACGTCAGGGCTGGTGCCGTGGTCCTGGTGCATGCACACCGGGATGTGCGGGAATTCTTCGATCGCGGCCAGGATCAGGTGACGCAGGAACGGCGCGCCGGCGTATTTGCGGGCACCGGCCGAAGCCTGGACGATCACTGGGGAGTCGGTCTTGTCAGCGGCTTCCATGATGGCGCGCATCTGCTCAAGGTTGTTGACGTTAAAGGCTGGGACGCCATAGCCGAACTCGGCTGCGTGGTCCAGCATTTGACGCATGCTGATAAGTGCCATTGTGTTGTCTCTCCCGGTCGAGGGTCGTTAATCGTGCAAGCCTGCCGTAGCGGCGGCTGCTATTCAAGTTATTGCAGGCCAGGTGTTATGGGCCTGGCCTGCTGAATCGTTATTGCAAGTGTGGGAGGGGGCTTGCCCCCGATGACAGCCTGTCAGTGATGAATTTGTTGACTGATCCACCGCTATCGGTGGCAAGCCCCCTCCCACATTTTGATTTCATCAAATTTGAAATCTTATTGGGCCTTGCAGCCACGCCCGATCAAATCGTCGGTGGCGACCCAGTAAACCAGGCCTTCCTCACCTTTGGTGTGAAACGCCAGTTGGTCGTTGCTGTACAGCACGCCCGAGGCGGCAACCTCCTGTTTAAGGCGGTAGACCTGGTCGGAACCGCCGAGGCGCACATCCACCTCGCTGCGGGCCGCATTGGCAAAGCGCCAGTTGACCTCGGCCTTGCTGTCGCAGGTCCAGGTGGTCCACTTATCGGCAGGGTCTGCCTTATTGAACATGTTGATGCTGCTGCAACCGGCCAACAGAGCCAGTACCGCCAGGGCGAAAACGCCTTTCATTGCCAATCCTCGAACGGCGGCCCAAAGGCCGCCACTGCTGTCGGTTAGTTGATCAGACCCGTCAAGGGCAACCCTGTTCCTGACCGTTGGGCGCGGAGTCGTATTTCTCCAGCCGTTCATTGCCGATGCGCTTGTTGATCACCGGCATGGTTTCGGCCTGCCAGTCAGCCTGGTAGCAGCTCTGTTTCTGCTGCGCCACAGGCTGTTCGGGCGTCGACGCCGCAGTGGGCGCGCTGCCGCAGCCGGCCAGCAGGCCCGCCGCGAATACCAGCGCCAATGACTTGATCATAGGAATGCTCCTTTTCCGGATCACGAGCCTTAACCCTTGGCTCGGGTTTCCAGCACTTCAACGGCCGGCAGCACTTTGCCTTCGACGAATTCGAGGAATGCGCCACCACCGGTAGAAATGTAGGAGATTTGGTCAGCCACGCCATATTTATCGATGGCCGCCAGGGTGTCGCCGCCACCGGCAATGGAGAATGCCGAGCTGTCGGCGATGGCCTTGGCCAGCACCTTGGTGCCGTTGCCGAACTGGTCGAACTCGAACACGCCGACCGGACCGTTCCACAGAATGGTCTTGGAAGCCTTCAACAACTCAGCGAAGTTAGCCGCGGTTTGCGGGCCGATATCCAGAATCATGTCATCGGCGGCTACGTCAGCGATCAGCTTGACGGTAGCTTCGGCGCTTTCGGCGAATTCCTTGGCCACGACCACATCCACCGGCAACGGCACGCTGACTTTGGCGGCGATGGCGCGGGCGGTGTCGAGCAGATCCGGCTCGTACAGGGACTTGCCCACCGGGTGGCCAGCTGCGGCCAGGAAAGTGTTGGCAATGCCGCCGCCGACGATCAACTGATTGCAGATCTGGCTGAGGCTGTTAAGTACGTCCAACTTGGTGGACACCTTGGAGCCCGCCACGATGGCGGCCATCGGCTGTGCCGGCGCTCCCAGGGCCTTGCCCAGGGCTTCCAGCTCAGCGGCCAACAGAGGGCCGGCAGCCGCAACCTTGGCGAACTTGGCCACGCCGTGGGTCGAACCTTCGGCACGGTGAGCGGTGCCGAAGGCGTCCATGACGAACACATCGCACAGCGCAGCATATTGCTGGGCCAGTTCGTCGCTGTTCTTTTTCTCGCCTTTGTTGAAGCGCACGTTTTCGAACAGCACGATATCGCCGGCCTTCACGTCAACGCCGCCCAGGTAGTCAGCCACCAGCGGCACTTCACGGCCCAGGGCCTTGCTCAGGTAATCGGCTACCGGCTTGAGGCTGTTTTCGGCGGAGAACTCACCTTCGGTCGGACGACCCAGGTGGGAGCAGACCATCACGGCCGCGCCTTTTTCCAGGGCCAGCTTGATGGTCGGCAGCGAGGCCAGGATTCGCGCATCGCTGGTGACAACACCGTCCTTGACTGGGACGTTGAGGTCTTCGCGAATCAGTACGCGCTTACCTTGCAGATCGAGGTCGGTCATCTTCAACACGGTCATGGGTCGCAGTTCCTGAATTACTGTTGAGGTTGTTTAGAGGCGATGTGCAGATAATGTTCCGCAACATCCAGCATTCGGTTGGCAAAACCCCATTCGTTATCGAACCAGGCCAGGATGTTCACCAGCCTGGGGCCGGAAACGCGGGTCTGGCTGGCATCGACAATCGCCGAATGCGGGTCATGGTTGAAATCGCAACTGGCGTGGGGCAACTCGGTGTAGGCCAGTAAACCTTTGAGCGGACCGCCGGTGGCGGCCTCGCGCAGGATCCGGTTGACCTCCACGGCATCGGTGTCGCTGACGGTTTGCATGGTGATATCCAGGCAGGACACGTTCACCGTCGGCACACGTACGGCTTTGGCCTGGATTCGCCCGGCAAGTTCCGGCAGCAAGCGTTCGATGCCGCGCGCCAGGCCGGTAGACACCGGAATCACTGACTGGAACGCCGACCGCGTGCGGCGCAGGTCTTCGTGGTGGTAAGCGTCGATCACCGGCTGGTCGTTCATGGCCGAGTGGATCGTGGTGATCGACACATAATCCAGGCCGATCGCCTGATCCAGCAGGCGCAACAACGGCACGCTGCAGTTGGTGGTACAGGACGCATTGGACACCAACCGCTCATCGCCAGTCAGGCAATCCTGGTTGATGCCATAGACGATGGTGGCGTCGACATCCGCCTCGCTGGCCATCGGCTGGGAAAACAGCACACGCGGCGCGCCGGCGTCGAGAAACCGCTGGCCATCGGCGCGGGTGTTATAGGCACCGGAACATTCCAACACCAGGTCGACGTCCAGCGCCGCCCAGTCGATGCCCTCGGGGGTGGCACTGCGCAGGACTTTCACGCAGTTGCCATTGATATGCAGACAATCGCCGTCGACCCGCACTTCGCCGGGGAATCGGCCATGGGTGGAGTCAAAGCGTGTCAGGTATTCGATGCTGGCCATGTCGGCCAAATCGTTGATGGCAACAATCTCGAACCCGGCTGCCGCCCCTCGCTCGAACAGAGCACGCAAGACGCAACGACCAATGCGGCCGTAGCCGTTGAGTGCAACTTTGTAGGGACGCGTTTGGGGCATGGGGCTCTCGATCAATAGTTCGCTCAGTGTTGAATGTTCCGACGCCATCGCGGGCAAGCCCGCTCCCACCTTCAGATCGCGATCCAATGTAGGAGCGGGCTTGCCCGCGATAGCGCCAGTACAGACAACGCAGACTGACTTAGTCTTCCAGCAGCTCTTCAGCCTGACCCAGGATGTTTTCCAGGGTGAAGCCAAACTCTTCGAACAAGGCTGGCGCCGGCGCCGACTCACCGTAGGTGGTCATGCCGATCACGCGGCCTTCCAGGCCCACGTACTTGTACCAGTAGTCGGCGTGTGCCGCCTCGATGGCGATACGCGCGCTGACCTGCAACGGCAGCACCGATTGCTTGTAGCCGGCGTCTTGTGCTTCGAACACGCTGGTGCACGGCATGGATACAACGCGCACGTTGCGGCCCTGCTCGGTCAGCTTGTCGTAGGCCTGAACCGCCAGGCCCACTTCGGAACCGGTGGAGATCAGGATCAGCTCCGGCTCGCCCACGCAGTCCTTGAGCACGTAACCGCCACGGCTGATGTCGGCGATCTGCGCGTCGGTGCGCGCCTGATGCTGCAGGTTCTGACGGGAGAAGATCAGCGCCGTAGGGCCGTCCTTGCGCTCGATGGCGTGCTTCCAGGCCACGGCGGATTCCACCGCGTCGGCTGGGCGCCAGCAATCCAGGTTCGGCGTGGTACGCAGGCTGGTCAGTTGTTCGACCGGCTGGTGCGTCGGGCCGTCTTCGCCCAGACCGATGGAGTCGTGGGTGTATACATGGATCACGCGCTTCTTCATCAGCGCGGCCATGCGCACGGCGTTGCGGGCGTATTCCATGAACATCAGGAAGGTTGCGCCGTAAGGCACCAGACCACCGTGCAAGGACACGCCGTTCATGATGGCGCTCATGCCGAACTCGCGCACGCCGTAGTACATGTAGTTGCCGCTGGCATCTTCGGCCGTGACACCTTTGCAGCCTTTCCACAGGGTCAGGTTGGAGCCGGCCAGGTCGGCCGAGCCGCCGAGGAACTCAGGCAGCAGCGGGCCAAAGGCGTTCAGGGTGTTCTGGCTGGCTTTACGGCTGGCGATGGTCTCGCCCTTGGCCGCAACTTCGGCGATGTAGGCCGAGGCTTTCTCCGAGAAATCGGCAGGCAGATCACCGGCCAGGCGGCGGACCAGCTCGTTGGCCAGTTCCGGGAATTCGGCGGAGTAGGCAGCGAAACGCTGGTCCCACTCGGCTTCGGTGGCCAGGCCTTTTTCCTTGGCATCCCATTCGGCGTAGATGTCAGCCGGGATTTCGAACGGGCCGTGGTTCCACTTCAGCGCTTCGCGGGTCAGGGCGATTTCCGCGTCACCCAATGGAGCGCCGTGGCAGTCTTCCTTGCCTTGCTTGTTCGGCGAGCCGAAACCGATGGTGGTCTTGCAGCAGATCAGGGTCGGCTGCGCGCTCTTGCGGGCGGTGTCGATCGCGGTTTTGATCTCTTCCGGATCGTGACCGTCGACGTTGCGGATCACCTGCCAGTTGTAGGCTTCGAAACGCTTCGGGGTGTCATCGGTGAACCAGCCTTCGACTTCGCCGTCGATGGAGATGCCGTTGTCATCGTAGAAGGCGATCAGCTTGCCCAGGCCCAGGGTGCCGGCCAGGGATGCGACTTCGTGGGAAATGCCTTCCATCATGCAGCCATCACCCAGGAACACATAGGTGTGGTGATCGACGATGTCGTGTCCAGGGCGGTTGAACTGCGCGCCCAGCACTTTTTCAGCCAGGGCGAAACCCACGGCGTTGGCCAGGCCTTGGCCCAGCGGCCCGGTGGTGGTCTCGACGCCTGGGGTGTAGCCGAATTCCGGGTGGCCCGGCGTGCGGCTGTGCAGCTGGCGGAAGCTCTTGAGGTCGTCGATGGTGACGTCGTAGCCGGTCAGGTGCAGCAGCGAATAGATCAGCATCGAGCCATGGCCGTTGGACAGCACGAAGCGGTCACGGTCGGCGAACGATGGGTTACTCGGGTTGTGTTTCAGGTAGTCACGCCAAAGCACTTCGGCGATATCCGCCATGCCCATCGGGGCACCGGGATGGCCGCTGTTGGCTTTTTGCACGGCATCCATGCTGAGGGCACGAATGGCGTTGGCACGCTCACGACGGCTGGGCATCGCTGTTCTCCTGCGGATATAGAAAGAAACGGAAAAAAGGACCGGCATTTTCCCTCAGCCACCGCCTGCGGGCAATGACAGATAGTCACTTGAGGCGGTTTTTCCTGTGGTTTGCGCGGCAATCGTCTGCGGAAACCTTTCACGTGTTCGTCTAAAGGTTATAGCGACTGCTTATAACCGCCACTTATCGATCAATATCAAAACTTTTTGATATTGACCTTGCGAGCGCCCTGCCCCACCACTAGACTGCTGGCCTTATGAACCTATCTGTGCCCTCCCTGCGTCCCGACGATGGTGAAGAGCTGGCCGCTTTGTGCAAAGCCGCCGGCGACCCCTTGCGCCTGAATGTTTTACGGGCCCTGACCAACGATTCTTTCGGGGTGCTGGAGCTGGCGCAGATTTTCGCCATCGGCCAATCGGGCATGAGCCATCACTTAAAGGTGCTGTCCCAAGCCGAATTGGTCGCCACCCGCCGCGAAGGCAATGCGATTTTTTACCGCCGCGCCCTGCCCCACACCGAACTGCTCGGCGGCAAACTGCACGCCGCCCTACTGGAGGAAGTGGACAACCTGAGCCTGCCGAACGATGTCCAGGCACGTATCGGCCAGGTCCACGGGCAACGTGCCGCGGCCAGTCAGGACTTTTTCGCACGGGTCGCCGAGAAGTTTCGCGCCCAGCAGGATTTGATCGCCGGTTTACCGCAGTACCGCGACAGCGTACTGGCGTTGTTGGACAAGCTGAGCTTCAGTGAAGAGGCCACGGCGCTGGAAGTCGGCCCCGGCGACGGCGGTTTTCTGCCGGAGCTGGCACGCCGCTTTCAGCAAGTCACGGCGCTGGACAACAGCCCGGCGATGCTGGAGCTGGCGCGCCAGCTCTGCGAGCGAGAAGCCTTGGGCAACGTCAACCTGCAGTTGGCCGACGCCTTGAAAGACAGCAGCCTGCGGGCCGACTGCGTGGTGCTGAACATGGTCTTGCACCATTTCGCCGCCCCCGCCGACGCCCTCAAGCAAATGGCCGGATTACTGCACCCCGGCGGCAGCCTGCTGGTGACGGATTTATGCAGCCACAACCAGAGTTGGGCCAGGGAGGCCTGCGGTGATCTCTGGTTGGGTTTTGAACAGGACGATCTGGCCCGTTGGGCCACCGCTGCGGGACTCGTTCCCGGGGAAAGCCTCTATGTAGGTTTACGTAATGGTTTCCAGATCCAGGTCCGCCACTTTCAGCGACCGGCTGGCGACACTCACCATCGGTAAATATCAGGAAAACATCGAGATGAGCGAATACTCCCTTTTCACCTCCGAGTCCGTGTCTGAAGGGCATCCGGACAAAATCGCCGACCAGATTTCTGATGCGGTGCTGGACGCCATCATCGCTGAAGACAAGTTCGCCCGCGTGGCGTGCGAGACCCTGGTGAAAACCGGTGTAGCGATCATCGCCGGCGAAGTGACCACCTCCGCCTGGGTCGACCTGGAGCAACTGGTCCGCGACGTGATCACCGACATCGGCTACAACAGCTCCGACGTCGGCTTCGACGGCGCCACCTGCGGCGTGATGAACATCATTGGCAAGCAGTCGCCCGACATCAACCAGGGTGTCGACCGCGCCAAACCGGAAGACCAGGGCGCAGGCGACCAGGGCCTGATGTTCGGCTACGCCAGCAACGAAACCGACGTGCTGATGCCGGCCCCGATCACCTTCTCCCACCAGTTGGTCAAGCGCCAGGCCGAAGCCCGTAAATCCGGCCTGCTGCCGTGGCTGCGTCCGGACGCCAAGTCCCAGGTAACCTGCCGTTACGAAGGCGGCAAAGTCGTCGGCATCGACGCGGTGGTGCTGTCGACTCAGCACAACCCGGACGTGTCCTACGCCGACCTGCGCGAAGGCGTGATGGAACTGATCGTCAAGCATGTACTGCCGGCAGAACTGCTGAGCAAGGACACCCAGTTCCACATCAATCCGACTGGCCAGTTCATCATCGGCGGCCCAGTGGGCGACTGCGGCCTGACCGGTCGCAAGATCATCGTCGACAGCTACGGCGGCATGGCCCGCCACGGCGGTGGTGCGTTCTCCGGCAAAGACCCGTCCAAGGTGGACCGTTCGGCCGCCTACGCCGGTCGTTACGTGGCCAAGAATATCGTGGCCGCCGGCCTCGCCGAACGTTGCGAAATTCAGGTTTCCTACGCTATCGGCGTGGCTCAGCCTACGTCGATCTCGCTGAACACCTTCGGCACCGGCAAGATCAGCGATGACAAGATCGTCAAACTGGTGCGTGAAGTCTTCGACCTGCGCCCCTACGCAATCACCACCATGCTCGACCTGCTGCACCCGATGTACCAGGAGACCGCAGCCTACGGCCACTTCGGTCGTACGCCTGAGCAGAAGACTGTCGGCGACGACACCTTCACCACCTTCACCTGGGAAAAAACCGACCGCGCCAACGACCTGCGTACCGCCGCCGGCCTGTAACAGTCGCGCTACTCAAACAGCCCTGCCCGGTCCACCCGGCAGGGCTTTTTATTGCCCGATGAATCGGGCGGGCGTTCACATTTTTTGGCTCCCAACCTTGCAGGCAAAATAATGGCTCTCTAGAATCCGCGCCCTCTCGGGCACCCACCCTATTTGGATATTGCCTTGCGCCAGTCCGGGATTACCCGGCGCGGCAATCGAACATTGAGGTTTTTCATGCGCATCTCCACGCTCGCCCCCGCCGCCCTTCTGCTCAGCTTGTTCGCCTTGCCGGCCCACACCGCCGATCTGAGCGCACTGAGCAGCGTCCTGGGCGCACATACAGGTGGCGGCAATGCCGGCGACTGCCAGAAGCAAGCCAACGACCTGCAGGCCAAGATCGATGCGGCCAACGCCCAGAACGACGTGTTGAAAGTGCGTGCGTTTGAAGCCGCGCTGGAACAGGTCAACAAAGGTTGCAACAAATTGGCTGAGTCCCAGGCCAAGGCCGACGCCAAGCAGCAAAACCAGGCGGCCAAAGCGGATAAGAACGACGCGGTGAAAGCGCTGGGCGGTCTGTTCAAGTAAACAGAAACACCCGGTAAAAAGCCCCGCACTGTCGGGGCTTTTTTGTGGGCAAACGGATCATTTAGGCTGGGCGCCCCTTCCGAGCAAGGATGCTCACGATGCGTTTTTTGATTGCTCTTTTACTCAGCGCGTTAACCTTTGGGGCCTTGGCCGAGAGCTGCCCTGACGAAGCCCGTCATCAGGTCGATGCCCTGGCCGAACAGGTACGCGTGTGGGACGACCGTTACCACCGCCTCGGCCAATCTCCCGTCAGCGACGAGCTCTACGATCAAGCCCGCCAACGTCTGGCTCATTGGCGCCAATGCTTTCCTTCCCCCACTGCTCCACCTGACCGGCCGCTGGCCAGTTCACGAGGCACCTTGCGCCACCCGGTCGCCCACACCGGCCTGGAAAAACTCTTGGACGAACAAGCAGTCGTGGCCTGGCTGGCGACGCGGCAGGACGTGTGGGTTCAACCCAAGGTAGATGGCGTCGCGGTGACCCTGGTTTATCGCAAAGGTCGGCTGGCGCAGGTGATCAGCCGTGGCGATGGAGTGCTTGGCCAGGACTGGTCGGCGTCTGCGCGCAAGATTCCCGGAATTGTCCAACAGTTGCCAGACCCCATCGACCTGGTGTTGCAAGGCGAACTCTATTGGCGACTGGACGCCCATGTGCAATCGCTACAGGGCGGGCTCAATGCTCGCAGCAAAGTGGCCGGGCTGATGAACCGCCGCCAGTTGAGCGACGCCGACGCCGCAGGTATTGGCCTGTTCGTCTGGGCCTGGCCCGATACCCCTTCTGGGTTCAGCGAGCGTCTGGCGACCCTGGCGCGCTGGGGCTTCACGGACAGCCAGCGCTACAGTCACCCCGTTCAAAGCCTGGACGAAGCCGCGCACTGGCGCACCTATTGGTACAACCATGCGCTGCCCTTTGCCAGTGATGGGGTCGTGTTGCACCAGGCGTCGCGCGCACCCGCCGAACGCTGGCAGGTCAGCACGCCATACTGGGCCGTAGCCTGGAAATATCCGGCCACCAAGGCGCTGGCCCTGGTGCGCCAGGTGCGGTTCAAGATCGGTCGCACCGGGCGGATCACTCCCCTCCTGGAGCTGGAACCGGTGCGGCTGGACGACCGGCAGATCAAACGGGTCAGCGCTGGCTCCTTGAAGCGCTGGCAAACCTTGGATATTCGCCCCGGCGACCAAGTGTCCATCACCCTCGCGGGCCAGATCATTCCACGGTTGGACCAGGTCATCCTGCGCAACCCCAACCGAGTCGCCTTGGCCGTCCCCGATCCAAAGGACTTTCACGCTTTGAGTTGCTGGCAACTGGACCCCGGCTGCGAAGAGCAATTGCTCGCGCGCCTGACCTGGCTTAGCGGCAACCAGGGCCTGGCGCTACCTCATATGGGCCGCGAGACCTGGAACGTATTGATCCAGGCCGGTCTAATCGCAGGCTTTCTCGATTGGTTAACCCTGGATGCGGCGCAGCTTGCTAACATTGAGGGCTTTGGTGAGCAAAGCCGCACGCGGGTGCTCGACAGCCTCCACCGCGCTCGACAACGGCCCTTTGCGCAATGGCTCAAAGCCTTGGGCGTCCCGCCTGTGGCACGCAACAACCTCAAGGGTGACTGGCACACGCTGGTCGCCCGCGACACCCAAGCCTGGATGGCCGAAGATGGCATCGGGCCGGGTCGAGCGGCGCAATTGAGCGCTTTTTTTCACGACCCGCAGGTGCGGGTCTTGGCGGAAACACTACATGCGGCCGGGATAGACGGGTTCTGAACCGGCCAGACACCGCTTTAACAGTCGGCAGAATTCACCCTGCCATTTGCGATCCAGGAGTTCCCTATGAAATGTTTAGCCCCGCTTGCCTTATCGATTGTCGCAAGCCTGATGACCACTCCGTTGCTGGCGGCCGATGATGCAGAACCCCTCACCGGCTGCGCCGCCAAGCGCCAGGCCATCAGCACCCAAATCGAGCAAGCCAAGGCCCACGGCAACAGCGAACAGCAAGCCGGCCTGGAAAAAGCCCTGAGCGAAGTCACCGCCCATTGCAACGACGCCACCCTGAAAAAAGAGCGGGAGAACAAGGTGCTCGACGCCAAGCATGAAGTCAGCCGTCGTCAGGCCGACCTCGACAAGGCCATGAAAAAGGGTGACCCAGATAAGATCAACAAGCGCAAAGACAAGCTGGCCGAGTCACGCAAAGAGTTGCAGAACGCAGTGGAAGAACTCGACCAGTAACACCGATCAATGGTCCCGGAACTGTTTATGGCAGGCACTGCAGGCATCTTCGACTTTCTGCACCGCAGGCCCGAGGTTATTGGCCTTGTAAGGCTGAACCTGGCTGGCGATCACCAATTCACCGGTGGCCGCTTCCAGGTCGCGCGCCAGTTGCTGGAACTGCGCCTGCTTTTGCCACACGTCGTCTTTGGCGCTGGTGTGATCTTCTTCACGCACGCTCGGAAAGTGCTGCCACGGCTCGTGGGCCAACGTATCGAGTTTGGCCGCGCCTTCGGCGAACTTCGCGCCGTCGAACGGAATACGCCCACGCAACATGCCGCCCAGGTCTTCGCTGGTCTTGAGCATCTGTTTGAAGATCGCCTTGCGCTGACCCAGAGGCGAATTCGGATCCACTCCGCCGCAGGCGGACAAAGTCAGGCAGGCCAGCAATACAACGGTCAGTCTTTTAAAAGTCATGATGGCTTCAAGGTCACGGAAACGGCGGCCAGTATCCTCGCCCCGTCCGCAAAGACCAATAGCCCTATTAATAATAAGGGTTGCCCAGCGCCGCTTCGGCGTGGGTGATCGCTTCAGGAATTGCTTGGATGACTATCACATTGAAACCCTGGAGCCGCCGTCTGGCGTGGGCTCTACCCCTCATCGCGCTGCTGGCCGGCTGCGACGCTGGCAAGGACACAGGCAAAGAAGTCGGCAAAGATGAAACCGTCAAACCTCACGCCGTCGCCACCTACGTGAATACTCCGTGGGAAGCCTTGCCGGTGGTGTCCGACAACGACTTAATGGCCGGTTTCGAAGCCTGGCGTAGCGCCTGCCAACGCCTCAAGGCCGACCCGGTCTGGGGCGCGACCTGCGCCGCAGCGGCTACGGTCCCGGCCGATGCGCCAGCAGTGCGCGGTTTTCTCAAGGAGCACCTGGACGTTTTCGGCCTGCGCTCGGCGGACAACACTCCCAACGGCTTGATCACCGGCTATTACGAGCCGGTCTACCCCGGCAGCCTGACCAAGACCGCCACTGCTCACGTGCCGGTCTACGGGGTGCCGGATGATCTGATCATCGTCAATCTGGAGAGCATTTACCCCGAACTCAAAGGCAAGCGCCTGCGTGGTCGCCTGGAAGGCCGCGTGCTCAAACCGTATGACGATGCCAGTGTGATCAACGGCCAGGGCTCCAGCGCCAAGCCGATCGCCTGGCTCACCGACCCGATGGACCTGCAATTCCTGCAGATCCAGGGTTCGGGGCGCATCCAACTCAAAGGCGGGCGCCAATTGCGCGTGGGTTACGGCGACCAGAACGGCTACCCCTACCGCCCTATCGGCCGCTGGCTGGTGGAACAGGGTGAACTGAAGAAGGAAGAGGTCAGCATGGGTGCCATCAGCGCCTGGGCCAAGGCTCACCCGCAACGCATTCCGGAACTGTTGGCAAGCAACCCCAGCTATGTGTTCTTCAGCGCCCGCCCCGACAGCAACGAAGGCCCACGGGGCTCGCTGAATGTGCCGCTGACCGCCGGCTACAGCGTGGCGGTGGATCGTAAGGTGATTCCGTTGGGCAGCCTGTTGTGGCTGTCGACCACCAAGCCAGACGGTTCGCCGATTGCCCGCCCGGTCGCCGCCCAGGATACCGGTGGCGCCATCACTGGCGAAGTGCGTGCGGACCTGTTTTGGGGCACTGGCGATGCGGCGGGTGAGTTAGCGGGGAATATGAAACAGCAGGGCCAGATCTGGATGCTATGGCCCAAGGGCGCAACGTTGCCGCAAGTGCCGGACGCGCCCACCGGCACCTGACCAAAGCTGAAAGCCCAATGAGGGAGGGAACACACCTCTCCCACATTGGGCAGCGGCGCCGCGCCTCAGATCGAGACGAAGAAGAAACTCGCGATCAACGCCATCCCCACCGCCCACACCAGCGAACGCAGGATCGCCCAGTCCGCCAGGTAGCAAATGATGTACAGCAGACGGCTGGTGATAAACAGCACCGCCAGCACGTTGATGGTCACCAATTCGGCCGTACCCGCCAGATGGGCGATAATCACCGCCGCCGCGAATGCCGGGGTGACCTCAAAACCGTTGAGCTGCGCGCTGTGGGCACGCTTGGCCACACCGTCCAGGCCCTCCAGAAAAGCCCGCGGGTCGTGGTTGTGGCGCAACCCGAATTTGCCCCCACTGAACTTGGCCACCCCCGTGCACAAGTACGGCAGAAAAATGGCGATCAATACACACCAGAAAGCGACTGTCATGACTTATTCCTTTTGTCGTTTTATGCAGCGATTAGAGTTCTAGCACTACATACGCAAAACCGCACGTATCCGCTATGAGCCGCGCGACACCGAAAGGTTCTACCGCACTTTCGCCCAAGACCTTGCAACCTCACACCGCCACTGCGCCCCCCCCCCATTCCCCCCAG
>NZ_LEKF01000017.1:0-133988 GCF_001029595.1 Pseudomonas sp. ARP3 | reverse complement strand
TCCCCCCCCCCCCCCCCGATAGCTGAGTGTCAGTCAAAAATGCTGTGACTGACCTACCGCTATCGGGGGCAAGCCCCCTCCCACAGTTGTTTTACGGCCTAGTGAAATCTAGCGCGGTTCGATGTGGGCAATCATCAGCTGCACGGTTTCATTCCCACGAAACTCGTTCACATCCAGCTTGTAGGCCAATTCCACCCAACGCACCGTCGGGTTCGGCCAGACTTCCCGATCCACCCCGAACGCGATGCCGTCAAGCTTCACCGAACCGCACTCACTCTTGAGCACCACCTTCAGGTGCCGCTCCCCCACCACCCGCTGCTCTACCAACTGGAACACCCCGTGAAACAACGGCTCGGGAAAGTGCTGGCCCCAAGGGCCGGCATGCCGCAGAGCACGGGCCAGTTCCAGGTGGAATTCCTCCACCGCCAAGGTGCCATCGGACAGCAGGCGCCCGGTGAGGTCTTCTTCACGCAATTGCCGACGCACTTCGGCATCGAAAGCTTCGGCGAACAGCGGGAAATTTTCCTCAGGCAACGTCAGCCCCGCCGCCATGGCGTGTCCGCCGTATTTCGCGATCAGCGTGGGATGCTGGCTAGCGACTACGGCCAGCGCGTCACGGATATGGAAACCCGGCACAGATCGCCCTGAGCCTTTAAGCAGGCCGTCACCGGCGTCGGCAAAGGCGATGGTCGGGCGGAAATAGCGTTCTTTCATGCGCGACGCCAGGATGCCGATCACCCCCTGGTGCCACTCCGGATCGAACAGGCACAGGCCATAGGGCATGGAGTCCACCGGCAAGTCCTTGAGCTGGGCCAGCGCCTCGCGCTGCATGCCCTGCTCGATGGATTTGCGGTCTTGGTTCATACCGTCCAGTTGCACGGCCATCTCACGCGCCGCAGCGAAATCGCGAGTCAGCAGGCACTCGATACCCAGGCTCATATCGTCCAGGCGCCCGGCGGCGTTGAGCCGTGGCCCGAGGATAAAGCCCAGGTCGGTGGAGGTGATTCGCGCCGCATCGCGCTTGGCCACTTCCAGGATTGCCTTGATCCCCGGTCGCGCGCGCCCGGCGCGAATACGCTCCAGCCCCTGATGGACGAGGATGCGATTGTTGGCGTCCAGGGGCACCACGTCGGCGACGCTGCCCAGGGCTACCAGATCGAGCAGGTCGCCGATATTGGGCTGTGGTGTGTTCGCGTACCACCCCAACTCGCGCAGGCGCGCGCGCAGGGCCATCAATACGTAGAAAATCACGCCGACACCGGCCAGGGCTTTGCTGGGGAACGTGCAGCCAGGCTGGTTCGGATTGACGATGGCGTCCGCCGCTGGTAGCTCATCCCCCGGCAAGTGGTGATCGGTCACCAGCACCTTCAGCCCCGCCGCTTTTGCCGCTGCCACGCCTTCGACGCTGGAGATACCGTTGTCTACGGTGATCAGCAATTGCGGTTCGCGCTGCAGCGCTACGGCGACGATTTCCGGCGTGAGGCCATAACCGTATTCGAAGCGGTTGGGCACCAGATAATCGACATGGGCCGCACCCAGCAACCGCAGGCCCAGGGTGCCGACGGCGCTGGCCGTGGCGCCATCGGCATCGAAGTCGCCCACGATCAGGATGCGCTGGCGTTGCTCCAGCGCGGTCACCAGCAAGTCCACCGCGGTATCGATACCCTTGAGCTGCTGGTAGGGAATCAACCGCGCCAGGCTCTTGTCCAGCTCGGCCTCGGACTGCACCCCGCGCGCGGCGTAAAGGCGGGTCAACAGGGGCGGCAATTCACCGAGAAACGGCAGGACGGCGGGCAACGGACGAGGATCGATACGCATGGGGTGAAGGAAACTTCTCTTTAATACGACGGTTAAACGGCAAGGCTGAAATCGACTGACAGGCAACGTGGGAGGGGCAGGCCCCTTCCGAGCGTTTCAACCACGCTCGCCGACCAGCCACTGCAACTGCACTTCATGCTGGCCACGGTCGTCGGTGACGAACATCGTGCCTTCGCTGATCATCACATCCCACTTGATCACCCTGGGCATGTCCTTGGCCAGGGTTTCGAGGACTTCCTGCGGCACAGCCGCGATGTGCACGTTCTTCAGGTTAGCGGCGACCGGCACCACTTTGCCTTCCCAAACGCGCAGGCTGCCGTAGGCCAGCAGGCTGGTGCGCTCGGTGCGGCGCGAGCACCAGGTCAAGCGATCGGCATCGGGTTGGCCGACTTCAATCCAGTGTAAAACCCGGTCATCCAGGCTTTTTTCCCACAGGGCCGGTTCGTCTACATCTGACAGACCACGCCCAAACGACAACTGTTCGTTGTACCAGAGGGCATAAGCCAGCAAACGCACGGTCATGCGCTCTTCGGTCTCCGACGGGTGGCGGGCGATGGTCTGTTTGACGCTCTCGTACACCGAACGGTCGAGGTCGGTGAGGTTGAGTTCGAATTTGTAGGTCGTGGACGGCTGGGCCATGAACGGGCTTCTAGAGATAAGGAAAGGCGGCCAGTCTAACCGATGGCGAGGCCAATCAACGAATCCTGCGCTGCATCACCCTTATCCCTGGGCCCCTCGCCTATGTTAAAAGGCATCACATACCTGTTCTGCGCAGCCAAGGATCCCCATGTCGTTTAATGCCAAACCGCTTGCCGGCCTGAAAGTCATCGAACTCGGCACCCTGATCGCGGGCCCGTTCGCCTCACGTATCTGCGCAGAATTCGGCGCCGAGGTCATCAAGGTCGAATCCCCGGACGGCGGCGATCCGCTGCGCAAATGGCGCAAGCTGTATGAAGGCACATCGCTGTGGTGGTTCGTGCAGGCGCGCAACAAGAAATCCCTCACGCTGAACCTCAAGCACCCGGATGGCCTGGCCATTCTTAAGCAACTGCTGGCGGACGCCGACATCTTGATCGAAAACTTCCGTCCCGGCGTGTTGGAAAAACTGGGCCTGAGTTGGGAAACCCTGCACGCGCTCAACCCGAAACTGGTCATGGTGCGCCTCTCGGGCTTTGGCCAGACCGGGCCGATGAAGGACCAGCCAGGGTTTGGCGCCGTGGGCGAGTCCATGGGCGGGCTGCGTTACATCACCGGTTTCGAGGACCGCCCGCCGGTGCGTACCGGGATCTCCATCGGAGATTCCATTGCAGCGCTATGGGCGGTGATCGGTGCGCTGATGGCGCTGCGGCATCGTGAGGTTAACGGCGGCCTGGGCCAGGTGGTCGATGTCGCGCTGTATGAAGCCATTTTCGCCATGATGGAAAGCATGATTCCCGAGTTCGACGTGTTCGGGTTTATCCGCGAACGCACCGGCAACATCATGCCGGGTATCACGCCCTCCTCGATCCATACCAGTGCGGACGGCAAGCATGTGCAGATCGGCGCCAATGGCGATGCGATCTTCAAGCGCTTCATGGCCGCCATCGGCCGCGAAGACCTGGCTAACGATCCACAACTGGCCAGCAATGACGGGCGCGACAGCCGCCGTGACGAGCTGTACGGCGTAATCGATCGCTGGGTCAATTCGCTGCCACTGGAGCAGGTGATCGAGCAATTGAATGGCGCCGAGGTGCCCGCCAGCCGCATCTACAGCGCTGAGGACATGCTGGGCGACCCGCAATTTCTGGCCCGCGAGATGTTCCTCAAGGCGCAGCTTCCGGGTGGCAAGGATTTCAAGATGCCCGGCATCGTGCCCAAACTGTCGGATACCCCCGGCAGTTGCGAGTGGGTGGGCCCGCAACTGGGCGAGCATAACGGCGCTGTACTGGGTGAGCTGGGCTATGACGCCGCAGCGATTGTGCGCTTGCGTGAGGCAGGCGCAATCTGATGCGCCATCGGTGCAAACAGTGGCTGGTGCAGCTCTGCCTGGCGACAACAGTGGCCGGTGGGTGGCCTGCATCGGCTCACGCGCAAGACACCTTGATCTGGCTGCTGCGTGATTTGCCGCCACTGACGATTTTCGACGGCCCCGGCAAAGGCCAGGGCGCCTTGGATCAGCTGCTGCCGCTGCTGATCGAGCGCCTGCCGGACTATCGCCACGAAGTGCTGCACGTCAATCGCGCACGCGGAACGCAAATGCTGCGCGAGGGGACGCTCATCTGCGATCCCTCGTTGCTATGGACAGCGAAGCGTGCGGCATACGTTGCGTTTTCCAAACAGGCCTTTGTCGTCGCCAGCAATGGCGCGGCCATTCGCAGCAGCCAGGGTGAGCAACTGGCGCGATTTATCAGCCACGGTCAGTTGGACCTGCAGGCGTTCCTGGCTGCCCATGAAGCTCGGGTAGGCGCTGTTGCGGAACGAAGCTATGGACCAAATATCGATGAAGCACTCAAGCAGACCGACACCCAGCACCTGGCCCTGCACTACGGCAACGATGCCATGGGCAGCCTGCTGCAAATGCAACGTCTGGGCAGACTGGAAGCGGTGCTCGGCTATTGGCCGGAGATCCGCTATCACGCCCAGCAACAAGGCATTGCCCCTGACAATTTGAGTTTCTACCCGATCAAAGGCGCCCCACCCTATCAGCACACCCATATCGGCTGCTCGAACACCGCCCAAGGGCGCCAGGCCATCACCCGCATCAATCAAGCGGTGCGTGACATCCCGCAGGAGCAGATACAACAAGCCTACGCCGCCTGGCTGGACCCACTGATGCGCCAGGATTACCTGCGCGACAACCCGGTATTTTTTCAAGACTGGAACGAGCCCTGACAAATCGCAGGCAAAAAGAAACCCCGAAGAGTGGGGAGACACTTCGGGGTTAAACGTGGCCTATCTAAAGACCAGTACAGCAAGCCACAAACACCGGAGCACAATGTTCGCTCTTGCTGTTACGAAATCTGACCGGGCATGCAGTAGGAAGTTTCCATGAGTGAATAATTCTTCATGCGCAGGCAGCGCCCCGGGTTTGGGCGGCATTGCGCAGAGCAGCGATCACGGAAGGTTCCAAGCGGCCTTCAGCGATTTTCAGGTCACGCAGCAGGCAATCGACCACATCCACCAGCACCCGCTTATCCATCAACTGAGCGCGGTCGACTTCACGTTCCACCACGATAGCGCCGGCAGGATTCTTCACGGTTACCAGGCATTCGCCTTGCACGCCAACGGTGGTCAGCGTAACCCGGTAAGGGCTCAGTGCTTCTTCGAGCAATAGGCTGATACTTTCCATCTCGATCACCATTCAATAGTTCGGGAACAATCGTTTCAACGAGCGCTGCGTCTTTTCTAAATGACCGATTGCCATGTAGGAAAGTTCGCTTTTTCGTCGCTATGGACATCCGGGGTGTTCAGTTCAGCTTGCGCTTGGAACATGACAGACAAAAAACGGCGGCTCATCGCTGATCAAGCGATGGCGGGTGTTGGCGGGTTCATCGGAGGCGAACGAAAAAAAAACGCCGCTGCCCCAAGAATGGGAAAGCGGCGTTTCTACGCGGGCAAATCTGCCTTACAGCGGCTTGCCTCGGTTACCGTGTTGGCTGACAAACGCCTGCACGGTCTTCAGGTCATTGGCCAGCACGGTGCAGCGTTCTTCACGCTCGAAGAGGTCCGCCAGGTGCGTCGGCAATTCCAGTGCCTTGCCAACGCCTGCCTTTTCCACCGCTTCCGGGAACTTGACCGGGTGGGCGGTGCCCAGGATCACCATCGGGATGTCCAGGCTGCGACGGCACTCCCGTGCGGCCTTCACGCCGATGGCAGTGTGCGGGTCGAGCAGCTCGCCGGTCTGGGCATAGACTTCAGCGATGGTTTCGCAGGTCTGTGCATCGTCCACGGCCAGGGAATCGAACAACTTACGGGTTTCGGTCCAGCGCTCTTGCTCGACGCTGAAACCGCCGCCTTGCTTGAAGTTGTCCATCAAACCGGCAATAGCCGCACCGTTGCGACCGTGCATGTCGAACAGCAGACGCTCGAAGTTCGACGACACCATGATGTCCATGGACGGCGACAAGGTCGCGTGCAGGGTTTCCTTGACGTACTGGTTGCCGCTCATAAAGCGGTGCAGGATGTCGTTGCGGTTGGTGGCGACGATCAACTGGTTGATCGGCAGGCCCATGTTGCGCGCCAGGTAACCGGCGAAGATGTCGCCGAAGTTGCCGGTCGGCACCGAGAACGACACCGAACGCGCTGGGCCGCCCAACTGTAGGGCTGCGTGGAAGTAGTAGACGATCTGAGCCATGATCCGCGCCCAGTTGATCGAGTTCACCGCCACCAGACGCGTGCCCTTGAGGAAGCTCTGGTCGGCGAAGCTGTTCTTGACCATTTCCTGGCAGTCATCGAAGTTACCTTCGATGGCGATGTTGTGGATATTGTCGCCGAAGATAGTCGTCATCTGACGGCGCTGCACTTCCGACACCCGCTTGTGCGGATGCAGGATGAAAATGTCGACGTTTTCGCAGTGTTTGCAGCCTTCAATCGCCGCCGAACCGGTATCACCGGAGGTGGCACCGATGATCACCACGCGCTCGCCACGCTTGGCCAGCACGTAATCCAGCAGGCGACCCAGCAGTTGCAGCGCAAAGTCCTTGAACGCCAGGGTCGGGCCGTGGAACAGCTCCAAGACCCACTCGTTGCTGTTCAACTGCCGCAACGGTGCGATGGCGCTGTGGGAAAACACGCCGTAGGTTTCTTCTAGAATCTTTTTGAAGTCCGCATCCGGAATGCTGCCGGTGACGAACGGGCGCATCACCCGAAACGCCAGCTCGTGGTACGGCAGGCCAGCCCAGGAGGCTATTTCTTCCTGGGTAAAACGTGGCAGGTTTTCCGGCACGTACAGACCGCCGTCGGTGGCAAGACCTGCCAGCAGAACGTCTTCGAAATTCAGGGCCGGTGCCTGGCCGCGGGTGCTGATGTAGCGCATAAAAGCAAACCTTTGGTTTGAGCTTCAAGCTTCAAGCTACAAGCGGCAAGTTAAAGCTGATCGGCTTTTACTTGCAGCTTGCAGCTAATAGCTTGCAGCTGGATTAATTCAAATGTTCGACGCGAATCCGTACAACCGGCCCAACCACACCCTGGAGCGCTTCCAGTGCCTGGATGGCATCGTTAATGTGTTGTTCGAGCACACGGTGGGTCAGCAGGATCATTGGCACTTGGCCGTTTTGCTCCTCGACTTCCTTCTGCATGATCGACTCGATGTTGATGCCCCGCTCCGACAGGATGCTGGCCACCTGAGCCAACACGCCCGGGTGATCCTGGGCCTGGATGCGCAGGTAGTAGGCGCTTTCGCAAGCCTCGATCGGCAGAATCGGGTGGGCCGACAGCGAGTCCGGCTGGAAGGCCAGGTGCGGCACACGGTTTTCCGGGTCGCTGGTCATGGCGCGAACTACGTCCACCAGGTCGGCGATCACTGACGAAGCCGTAGGCTCCATGCCGGCGCCGGCGCCATAGAACAGGGTCGAACCTGCGGCGTCACCGTTGACCATCACCGCGTTCATCACGCCATTGACGTTGGCGATCAGGCGGTCGGCCGGGATCAGCGTCGGGTGCACACGCAACTCGATACCCGCCGGCGTGCTGCGAGCCACGCCCAGGTGCTTGATGCGATAGCCCAAGGCTTCGGCGTAATTCACGTCGGCGGTGGTCAGCTTGGTGATGCCTTCGGTGTAGGCCTTGTCGAATTGCAGCGGGATACCAAAGGCGATGGACGCCAGGATGGTCAGCTTGTGCGCCGCGTCGATGCCTTCCACGTCGAAGGTCGGATCGGCTTCGGCGTAGCCCAGAGCCTGGGCTTCGGCCAGCACGTCTTCGAAGGTGCGGCCCTTCTCGCGCATTTCGGTGAGGATGAAGTTACCGGTGCCGTTGATGATGCCGGCCACCCAGTTGATACGGTTGGCAGACAAGCCTTCACGGATCGCCTTGATCACCGGGATACCGCCGGCCACTGCGGCTTCGAACGCCACGATCACGCCCTTCTCGCGGGCCTTGGCGAAAATTTCGTTGCCATGCACGGCGATCAGCGCCTTGTTGGCGGTGACCACATGCTTGCCGTTCTCGATGGCTTTGAGCACCAGCTCGCGGGCCACGGTGTAGCCCCCGACCAGCTCGATGACGATATCGATTTCAGGGTTGGTGGCCACGGCGAAGACATCGTTGGTAATCGCAATACCGGTCGTTTGGAACTGAGGCTTTGGCGAACGCGTGGCAATTTGCGCCACTTCAATTCCACGCCCTGCACGGCGCGAAATTTCTTCAGCGTTACGCTGAAGGACGTTGAAGGTGCCGCCACCGACGGTCCCTAACCCACAGATGCCTACTTTGACCGGTTTCACTGAAGAACTCCCCATGAAACGGCCGACGCTAGGTCGGCCGTGGAAAACAGCCGCACAACTGCGGCTTTCAATTAATGGTCCGTCGACTCATCGGCGGACCACGATCGTCAAAGATTCGACGATGCTGGTTTATTTGGCACTCAGCGCCAGTTTGGCAACTTGTGGTGCCGGCTGGTAGCCCGGAATCACTTGACCGTCCGCCAATACGATGGCCGGTGTACCGTTCACGCCAATGGACTGGCCGAGAGCGAACTGCTTGGATACCGGGTTGGCGCATTTGGCGGCCTTGATTTCCTTACCGTCGACCATCTTGTCCATCGCCGCCTTCTTGTCGGCTGAACACCACACGGCCTGCAATTGTTCATCGCCCGGCGAGCCCAGCCCCTGACGCGGGAACGCGACGTAGCGCACTTCTACACCCAGCTTGTTCAGCTCAGGCACTTCGGCGTGCAATTTGTGGCAGTACGGGCAGGTGGTGTCAGTAAACACGGTGATGTGGGTCTTGGTTTCGCCGATGGCCGGGTAGACCACGGTTTCAGCCACGGGAATGCCATTGATCAGCTTGGACACGCCCAGGCGCTCGGCTTTCTCGGTCAGGTTGACGGGCTTGCCGTCCTTGAGCTGGAACAGGTAGCCCTGGACGATGTACTGACCATCGGCGCTGGCGTACAGCACGCGGCTGCCCTTGAGCTTGACCTCGTACAGACCGGCCATGGGGCTGGCGCTGATGCTTTCGATCGGTGTGTCGAGCTGCAGATTGGCCAGGCTCTTGCGAATGGTCTGCTCGGCAGCATCATCAGCGAAGGCAAACGAGGAAACCAACGCAATGGCTGCGGCGGCAATAATCTGGGTCAAGCGCATGGGAACTCCTGAAGGCAGATGCAGGGACGGGAAGGAACACCGATCTGGAAACACGGGCCGGGACCGTCCCCTTTGCTAACCGGCAAAGCCTACCACAGTTGGGCCGCAGGGCAGCCCGTGGCGGAATAAATTGGCGGTTTTCAGCCGCGCGGATGGTGCTTGGCGTGCATATCCTGCAAGCGCGCACGCGCCACATGGGTGTAGATCTGGGTTGTGGATAAATCGCTGTGGCCGAGCAGCATCTGCACCACGCGCAAATCCGCACCATGATTGAGCAAATGCGTGGCGAAAGCATGGCGCAACGTGTGGGGCGACAACGCCTTGCCGATCCCGGCAACCTTGGCCTGGTGCTTGATGCGGTGCCAGAACGTCTGACGGGTCATCTGTTCGCCACGCTGACTGGGGAACAGCACATCACTGGGCCGCCCGCCGAGCAGTTCACTGCGCGCGTCACGCATGTAGCGCTCGACCCACACAATCGCCTCCTCCCCCATCGGCACCAAGCGCTCCTTGCTGCCCTTGCCCATCACCCGCAACACGCCCTGGCGCAAGTTGACCTGCTCTAAGGTCAGACTGATCAGCTCGGTCACCCGCAGACCGCAGGCGTAAAGCACCTCCAGCATCGCGCGGTCGCGCTGGCCGATGGCTTCGCTCAGATCAGGAGCATTGAGCAAGGCCTCCACGTCGGCTTCCGACAGGGATTTAGGCAGCGGCCTACCCAACTGCGGCATATCGATTTGCAAGGTCGGGTCGAGAGCGATGAGTTTTTCCCGCAGCAGATAGCGATAGAAACCTCGCACGCCCGAGAGAAATCGCGCCGTGGAGCGCGGCTTGTAGTTCTGCTCCAAGCGCCAGGCCAAATGATCAAGGATCAATTCACGCCCGGCGTTGATCAGTTCGAGGTTCTTTTCCTGCAGCCAGCCATTGAACAGAGCCAGGTCACTGCGGTAAGCCTGACGAGTGTTATCCGACAGGCCTTTTTCCAACCAAAGGGCGTCGAGGAAACGGTCGATCAGAGGGTGGTCAATGGCAGACATGGGGGCTCGAACAGGAAAATAGATAGAAAAGAGATCCTAGCGCGGACCTTAAATCGCAGGCACAAAAAAGCAGCCCGTAGGCTGCTTTTTTCTGCATCGGAAGCTGGACTTAAGCCAGTTTTTCCTTGATGCGAGCTGCTTTACCGGACAGGTCACGCAGGTAGTACAGCTTGGCTTTACGTACGTCACCGCGACGCTTAACGGCCATGCTGTCGATCTGCGGGCTGTAGGTCTGGAAAGTACGCTCTACGCCAACACCGTTGGAGATTTTACGAACAGTGAAAGCACTGTTCACACCACGGTTACGCTTGGCGATTACCACGCCTTCGAACGCTTGCAGACGCGAACGGTCGCCTTCCTTCACTTTCACCTGAACGACAATGGTGTCGCCCGGGGCAAAGGTAGGGATCTCTTTGGTCATCTGCTCTGCTTCGAGTGCAAGGATGATTTTGTTAGTCATGCTGTGCTCCTAAGGTAAGTCAATGGACCTACCATCGATACGTTGTTAACTATCGTCCCGCGCGAGGATGTATTCCTCGAGCAGCTTCTTCTCTTCTCCAGAAAGCGAGCGGCTTTCCAGAAGATCGGCGCGTCGTTCATAGGTCCGACCAAGGGACTGCTGTAAACGCCAACGCCGGATGTGTGCGTGATTGCCACTTAGCAATACGTCGGGAACACGCTGATCCGCATACACCTCCGGTCGGGTGTAGTGCGGGCAATCCAGCAAACCATCCGTGAAGGAATCTTCCTCCGCGGAGTCCGCATGCCCTAAAGCTCCAGGCAGCAGTCGTGTAACCGCATCTATCAGGACCATCGCCGGCAGCTCGCCGCCAGACAGAACATAGTCCCCAATCGACCACTCTTCATCGACATGAGCTTCAATAAACCGCTCGTCAATGCCTTCATAGCGACCGGCAATCAGGATCAATGCTTCCTCATTCGCCAGTTCGCGCACCGCCGCCTGTTTCAGCTGACGGCCTTGAGGGGACAGGTAAATTACCTTCGCCTTCTCCCCGGCTGCTGCCTTGGCCTGAACCAACGCGTCTTCCAGGGGCTTGATCTTCATCACCATGCCCGGGCCACCGCCAAATGGGCGATCGTCCACAGTGTGATGTCGATCCGTCGTGTAGTCTCGCGGGTTCCAACAGGTAAGCTGCAACAGCCCCTGCTTCACCGCCCGACTGGTGATGCCGTACTCGCTGATGGCGGAAAACATCTCGGGAAACAAACTGATCACTTCAATGCGCAAATTAGCCACGCTTAGAAGTCCGCGTCCCATTCCACCTTCATCTCGCCCGCTGCCAGGTCGACGGCCAACACGCATTGCTCGGTATAGGGCAATAGGCGTTCGCGATCATCCAGGCTGCCAGCGCAAGGCTTGACCACCATTACATCATTGGCGCCGGTTTCCAGAAGATGATCGATTTTCCCGAGCATTTGCCCCAGTTGATCAATAACCTTCAGACCTTCCAGCTGGTACCAGTAGTACTCGCCGTCGGTCAATTCAGGGAACAGGTTGCGCGGCACGCAGATCTCATAACCGGCCAGAAGACGCGCTTCTTCACGATCATCAAGACCCTTGAGCTTTGCGACCAGGAACTTATCGCTCCCGCGTCCACTGACCAGCTCGACCTGTTTCACACTACCTTCGCGCTTGAGCGTCCAGGTCTTGTACTGCAACAGGTTTTCAGTCGGATCAGTAAAGGAATACACCTTCACTTCGCCGCGAACGCCATGAACAGAATAAATCTTGCCGATAACGATCAAATCATCAGCAACCGCTGGCGTCGCGCTCATATTGCTCAGGCTGCGGCCTTAGCCGAGTCCTTCAACAACTTGGCAACACGCTCAGAAGGCTGTGCACCAACGCTCAGCCAGTAGGCTACGCGCTCTTGGTTCACGGACAGGCGGACTTCTTGACCACGAGCGATCGGGTTGAAGAAGCCAACTTGTTCCTTGTGAGAGCCGTCACGTGGGTTGCGGCTGTCAGTTACGGTCAAGTGGTAAAACGGGCGCTTTTTGGAGCCGCCAAGGGCAAGACGGATTGTTAGCATGTGAACATCGTTCCTGTAGTCGGTGCTGCAAATCTAAATGCACAGCGGGCATAGGTGCCCGAAAGGCCGCATATTCTAAGGAATATCCGGACTTTTGCAAATGTCTTTTTCTGGCGCCTATGGGCGTACCACTCAGATCTGCTGGAGAGCCGTCGGTTAAAACAGCGAGTCAGCACCCGCCAACGGCGGGTTTGCTGGAGATCCCACATCCCTGTGGGGCGGAGCAAGAGCGAGCCCTTGCTCGAATTCTTTACATTTTCGGCATGCCGCCGCCGGGCAACATACCGCCCATGCCGCGCATCATCTTGGCCATGCCGCCTTTGGCGGAGAACTTCTTCATCATCTTCTGCATCTGCTTGTGCTGCTTGATCAAGCGGCCGATGTCCTGCACCTGAGTGCCGGAACCCATGGCGATCCGACGCTTGCGCGAACCGCTGATCAGCTCAGGGTCGCGGCGCTCGGCCGGGGTCATGGAGTTGATGATGGCTTCCATCTGCTTGAACTGCTTCTCTGCCGCGCCCTGGGCATTGCCCATCTGCGCCAGGTTCACGCCACCGATGTTTGGCAGCTTGTCCATCAGGCCGCCGAGGCCGCCCATGTTCTTCATTTGTTGCAGCTGGTCGCGGAAGTCTTCGAGGTCGAAGCCCTTGCCCTTCTTCAGTTTCTTGGCGAGCTTGTCGGCCTTGTCCTTGTCGAGAGTGGCTTCGGCCTGCTCGATCAGGCTGAGCACGTCGCCCATGCCGAGGATGCGCGAGGCGATACGCTCAGGGTGGAACGGTTCGAGCGCTTCGCTCTTCTCGCCCATACCGATGAACTTGATCGGCTTGCCGGTAATCGAGCGCACCGACAAAGCAGCACCGCCACGGGCATCGCCGTCGACCTTGGTGAGGATCACGCCCGTCAGTGGCAGCGCATCGCCGAATGCCTTGGCGGTGTTCGCCGCATCCTGGCCGGTCATGGCGTCAACCACGAACAGCGTTTCGACCGGGTTGATCGCGGCATGCAGCGCCTTGATCTCGCCCATCATCTCTTCGTCGATATGCAGACGACCGGCAGTATCGACGATAACCACGTCGATGAACTTCAGCCGGGCTTCTTTAATAGCAGCGTTGGCGATGTCGACCGGCTTCTGGCTCAGGTCGGACGGGAAGAAGGTCACGCCCACTTCGCCGGCAAGCATTTCCAACTGTTTGATGGCCGCCGGACGGTACACGTCGGCCGACACCACCATCACCGACTTCTTCTTGCGCTCTTTAAGGAAGCGCGCCAGCTTGCCGGCGGTAGTGGTCTTACCCGCGCCTTGCAGACCGGCCATCAGCACGACGGCCGGTGGCACGGCGCTGAGGTTGAGGTCTTCGTTGGCAGCGCCCATCAGGCTTTCGAGTTCGGCCTGGACGATTTTCACAAACGCCTGGCCCGGAGTCAGGCTGCGGGACACTTCGGTGCCGACTGCGCGCTCCTTGACCGAGTTGACGAAGTCCTTGACCACAGGCAAGGCGACGTCGGCTTCCAGCAGTGCCATGCGCACTTCGCGCAGGGTGTCTTTAATATTGTCCTCGGTCAGCTTGGCCTTGCCGGTAACGTGGCGCAGCGTCTGCGAGAGACGGTCAGTCAAGTTTTCAAACATGCGCGATCCTTTCAGGCCCTATGGTAGACCGAGGTAATGGCGGCCCAGGCTGTGGTAAATCGCTATTAGAAACAGCGGCCGGCGAGCCTGCGGCGGGGGCAGGTCGCGGATTATAGCGAAGACTGCGCCCATGCACACCCGCTGTCTGGCGCGGGAGTCTTTCGTGGAACGCAGGTGTATGCCAAACTCAGCGCCTTTCGGGCTTGCCTAACAGGATTTATGCTCCCTTTGCCACCCAGTTTGCTACCCAGCCTCGCCGCCGCCCTTTTGTATGCCGCTGCGACTCTCTACCAGGGCACCCGCCTGGCCCAATGCGCCAAGGCCGACAAACGCCTGCTGGTCGGCCTGGGCGTCCTCGCCCTGCTGGCACATGCCGCGAGCCTGTTCACCCATTTGATGACGCCGGTCGGCCTGGGCCTGGACTTCTTCAGCGCCGCCAGCCTGATCGCCGCCGCGGTGATTGCCCTGACGCTGCTCGCCTGCTCCCGCATTCCCGTAGAAAACCTGCTGGTGCTGCTCTTCCCGCTGGGCATGTTGACGGTGCTGCTGGCGCAGTTCGCACCCACCGGCACCGTGCAGGTGATCGACGAAGAACCGGGCATTCTCGCCCACATCCTGCTGTCGATCCTGGCCTACGGCATGTTCACCATTGCCGTGTTCCAGTCCCTGCTCCTGCTGTTGCAGGACCACCAGCTCAAGCACAAACACCCATTGGGCCTGATCAAGAACTTCCCACCGCTGCAAACCATGGAGAGCCTGCTGTTCGGCTTCCTGTGGGCCGGTTGGACGCTGCTGTCGCTGTCGCTGATTTCCGGCTGGCTGTTCGTCGAGAACCTGTTCGCCCAGCACCTGGTGCACAAAACCCTGCTGGCCTGCCTGGCGTGGGTGGTGTTCAGCGTGTTGTTGTGGGGCCGCAACCGTCTCGGTTGGCGCGGGCATAAGGCAATCCGCTGGACCCTGGCCGGTTTCTGCTTGCTCATGCTGGCCTATTTCGGCAGCAAGCTGGTTCGCGAATACATCCTGCATATCTGACGGGCAGCGATCATGGACAATTTGCCCCTGGGGCCGATGCTCGCGGTAATCGCCCTGCTGGTGTTATGGGCCGGGCTGTTTACCGCCATAGAAGCCGCCCAGCAACACCTGCTGGCCCTGCGCCCCGGCACGCGCCAGGGCGACAAGGCCGCCGCCCGCCTGAATTTCCCGCGTGACAGCCTGATCTTGTGCAATACGCTGTGCCGTGGGGTGGTGGTCATCCTGTGTACGCTGCTGGCAATTTACGCCTGGGCGGCAAACGGTCCGTGGCTGGGCTGGCTGATTTCTTGCGCGGTCCTCCTGGTGCTGGCCGACTACCTGCCCCGCGCCCTGGCTACCCGTCATCCGCAAGCGGTGCTCGGCTTTGGCAATACGTTGCTGGGCGTGCCACTGAAGCTCCTCTATCCCCTGGCCTGGCTGCTCAATGGCATCAGCCTGATGCTATTGCGCCCCTTCGCCCGCAAGACCGGCGCAGTCAAAAAAAGCGACGAGCCGCTGCCCGATCACGATGACGAACCGGAGCAGGCAACCGATAAAAGCCAAGCCCACGGCATGCCCGGCATCCACGCCCTGGACAACATCACGGTCAATGACATCCTGGTGCCGCGCAGTGAAGTCGACGGCATCAACCTGGACGAGCCGATCGAAACGATCATCGAACAACTGCGCACCTCCGAGCGTACGCGCTTGCCGGTGTTCCACAGCGATATCAACCAGGTGCAGGCGGTGTTGAATACGCGGCAGATCCAGCATTTGCTGCCCGACGCCAGCCTGACCAAAGAGGCGTTGCTCGCCGCCTGCCACGACCCCTACTTCGTTCCGGAAAGCACGCCGCTGCAGTTGCAACTGCTGAACTTCCACAAGCAGCAGCGTCGTCTGGGCATGGTGGTGGACGAGTACGGTGAAGTGCTGGGGATTGTCACCCTGGAAGACATCCTCGAAGAAATCGTCGGCGAATTCGAAAGCGAGCAAGGCGCGGATAACCCGCACATCCAGGCCCAGCCGGATGGTCGTTACATCATCGACGGCGCCGCCTCGATCCGTGAGCTGAACAAAAGCCTGGGCTGGCACTTACCCAGCGACGGCCCCAAAACCCTCAACGGCCTGGTGACCGAAGCGCTGGAAACCATCCCGGATTGCGCGGTGTGCCTGAAGATCGGGCGTTACCGCCTGGAAATCCTCGAGACCGAAGATAACCGCGTGAGCAAGGTGTTGATCTGGCATACCAGCAGAATGCCTGTCGCCGCATAACTTCTGATCAACCAAAATTAAACGTGGGCCCCTTCTCCACAGGTTGATTTGCACCGTGTCAGGCCTTGTTACAATTCCACGCCCCTTCCTATAATCCCTGCGGCTTATCCAAGCTCTGCCAGACCGCGTGCTACCCGCACTCAGCGCGTCCAGGCATCGATTCACCATGTCCGACCGGTGTTCGCTCCCATCCCGAGCAGCCCCGCGTGCAACCCTGATCCATGGGTGTTCGACCAATAATAATCCGCGTCCAAACGCGCAACGACCGTCAGGGATACCGCCATGAGCACCACCTATAACGAGGCCGCGACCGCCGCCCCGAGCAACTCCACCGCACGGGTCGCTACCGCGAGCATCGTCGGCACTGCCATCGAGTTCTATGATTTCTATATCTACGCCACCGCTGCGGCACTGGTGATCGGCCCGGTGTTCTTCCCGCAGAGTTCGGGCACCGCGCAGATGCTGGCGTCTTTCCTCACTTTCGGTATCGCCTTTATTGCCCGCCCGCTGGGCTCGGCACTGTTCGGCCATTTCGGCGATCGCATCGGCCGCAAGTCCACACTGGTGGCTTCGTTGCTGCTGATGGGCGTGTGTACGACGCTGATCGGCTTGCTACCCGGCTATGACAGCATTGGAGCCTGGGCGCCGATCCTGTTGTGTGTGCTGCGTTTCGGGCAAGGCCTGGGCCTTGGCGGCGAATGGGGTGGCGCGGCGCTGCTGGCCACCGAGAACGCGCCCAAGGGTAAGCGCGCCTGGTTCGGTATGTTCCCGCAACTAGGCCCCTCGATTGGCTTCCTGGCGGCCAACGGCCTGTTTCTTATCCTGGCCATGAGCCTGAGCGACGAACAGTTCCGCAGTTGGGGCTGGCGCATCCCGTTCATCCTCAGCGCCGCGCTGGTGATGGTCGGTTTGTATGCGCGTCTGAAGCTGCATGAAACGCCGGTGTTCGCCAAGGCCGTAGCCAAGCAAGCACCAGTGAAAGTGCCGCTGGTGGAGCTGTTCAGCCAGCATTGGTTGCCAGTGCTGCTGGGCGCCGCGTCGATGGTGGTGTGCTATGCGCTGTTCTACATCACCACCGCATTTTCTCTGAGCTATGGTGTTTCCACCCTGGGTTACAGCCGCGAGACGTTCCTCGGCCTGCTGTGCTTCGCCGTGTTGTTCATGGGCCTGGCCACGCCGATTGCCGCCTTGGCCAGCGACCGCTATGGCCGCAAACCCGTGCTGATCGTCGGTGCGATTCTGGCGATTCTGTCCGGTTTCACCATGGAACCACTGCTGACCCATGGTTCCACCTGGGCCGTGGCCTTGTTCCTGGCATTGGAGCTGTTTCTGATGGGCGTGACGTTCGCACCGATGGGCGCCTTGCTGCCGGAGCTGTTCCCGACCCGCGTGCGTTATACCGGGGCTTCGGCGGCGTATAACCTGGGTGGCATCGTTGGCGCATCGGCCGCGCCGTTTTTCGCGACCAAGCTGGTGGCGATGGGCGGGCTGAGTTATGTGGGTGGATATGTGTCGGCGGCGGCACTGCTCAGTTTGATTGCGGTGCTGTGCCTGAAAGAGACGCGGGATAACGATTTGAACAGGGTGGGCTGATAGGCCGCTATCGGGGGCAAGCCCCCTCCCACTTTGATTTGTGAATACAGTCAAATGTGGGAGGGGGCTTGCCCCCGATGCTTTTAGAGTTCTACAACAACGGCTTTAGAAGCACGGGTAGCCTTGGCCCGAGCCGCTTCAATCGACTCATCCCGCGCCAACGCCACACCCATGCGGCGCTGGCCATTCACTTCTGGCTTACCGAACAGACGCAATGCCGTATCCGGCTCGCTCAATGCCGCGCCGAGATTGGCGAAAGCGGTCTGGGTCGACTGCCCTTCCACCAGGATCACCGCCGACGCCGATGGCCCGAACTGTCGGATCAACGGGATCGGCAGGCCGAGAATGGCGCGTGCGTGCAAGGCGAATTGCGACAGGTCCTGGGAAATCAGGGTCACCAGGCCGGTGTCATGAGGGCGCGGCGATACTTCGCTGAACCACACTTGATCGCCCTTGATGAACAATTCCACGCCGAACAAACCACGTCCGCCCAGAGCCTCGGTCACGGCCTTGGCCACGCGCTCGGATTCGGCCAGGGCAATCGGGCTCATGGCCTGTGGCTGCCAGGATTCCTGGTAGTCGCCTTTTTCCTGACGATGACCAACCGGCGCGCAGAACGTGGTGCCGCCGATATGGCGCACGGTCAGCAAGGTGATTTCGTAGTCGAAATCGATAAAGCCTTCGATGATCACCCGGCCTTTACCGGCACGTCCGCCTTCCTGGGCATAGTCCCAGGCTTTCTGCACGTCATCGGCGCTGCGCAACAGGCTCTGGCCCTTGCCCGACGAACTCATCACCGGCTTGACCACACACGGGAAGCCCAGGTCCTGAACGGCCTTGCTGTAGTCCTCGAAGGTGTCGGCGAAGTGGTACGGCGAGGTCGGCAGGTCCAGTTCCTCGGCGGCCAGGCGACGGATGCCTTCACGGTTCATGGTCAGCGACGTGGCGCGCGCGGTCGGGATCACGGTGAAGCCTTCGGCCTCCAGCTCCACCAACGTAGCGGTGGCGATGGCTTCGATTTCCGGCACGATGAAGTGCGGTTTTTCCGCTTCGATCACCGCACGCAAGGCGGCGCCGTCAAGCATGTTGATCACATGACTACGATGGGCCACCTGCATGGCCGGCGCATTGGCGTAACGATCCACGGCAATCACTTCAACGCCCAGGCGTTGCAGTTCGATTACCACTTCCTTGCCCAGTTCACCGCAGCCACACAGCAAAACGCGGGTCGCGGTTGGCGACAATGGAGTTCCGATTCGGGTCATCTCAGGTCCTCAGGGGAGCGGATCATGGGGAGAAAGGCCGGCATTTTACATGAACTGTAAAAATTGGCCTCAGTTGGCGACCGCCCGTTTGCGCACGCGCCAGGCCATGATCAGCCACACCGCAGTGACCCCGGCGAATTTCGACACCAGCGCGGTGCCCACCACCATCGGCGTCAACGCGCCGATCAGGCCGAAGAAGATGAACGTATCGAGGGGGATGCTCAGCGCCGAACTTATCCACAGGCGATCGTGGAGCGGGCGCTTGGTGATGGTGAATACCAGCCAGTCGATGCACTCGGACACCGCGAATGCCGTGGCACTGGCCAGGGCGATGGACGGGTCGGAGGTGATATAGGACAGCACCAGCGCGGCCAGCATGGCGATGATCGCACCGTGGCCGAAGCGGGTTTGCACCATGTCGCGCAGGATAAACACCAGGCCACCCCAGGCGGACCAGATCACATCCAGGTGAGGGGCGGTGGAGAAGGCGAAGTTGATCAGCACGACGCTGCTGATATAGGCGATCAGGAAGAGCATGGCGGGATGGGCCCTGTGTATAAGGGGCACAGGGTACTTCACATTAAGACAGATGTCGTCTGGGGGGCCTTATCGGGGGCAAGCCCCTCCCACACGCTTTTAAATGTGGGAGGGGGCTTACCCCCGATAGCAATGGTTCAGGCGCCAGATTTACCAGAAGCCATAAACACCAACCCATTCGCAAAGGCCCGCTCATGGCACAAGCCCAACACTACCCGGCGCTCGGCATTATCCATGCGACTCCAACGCGTGATTTCATCCACGGTGCGCTGGCAGCCGGTACAGATGTCGTCATCATCCAGCGCGCAAATGCTCACGCAGGGCGATGCAACAGGTCGTTCAACTGCACTCATTCTTCCTGCTCAACCAGGTCACGGGCATAACGCTGCGAATTGTGTACATAGTGCGCGGCACTGGCCTCTAGCATCCTCTTCTGCGCCTCGGTCAGCTCACGCACCACTTTGCCCGGCGACCCCATCACCAGCGAGCCATCGGGAATCTCCTTGCCTTCGCCGATCAGCGAGTTGGCGCCGATGATGCAATGCTTGCCAATCTTCGCGCCGTTGAGCACCACCGCATTGATGCCGATCAGGCTGTAATCGCCGACGGTGCAGCCGTGCAACATGGCGTTATGGCCGATGGTCACGCCGGTGCCGAGGGTCAGCGGGTAGCCCATGTCGGTGTGCATCACGCTGCCATCCTGCACGTTGCTGTTCTTGCCGATCAGGATCAGTTCGTTGTCGCCGCGCAATACCGCGTTGAACCAGACGTTGGCGCCCTCCTCCAGTTTGACCTTGCCCACCAGCGTGGCGTTGGGCGCCACCCAGCTGTGTGGATGGGTCTCGACGCGGGCATCGCCCAGGCGGTATTTCATGGTGTTCCCTCACGGCGTTGCCATTGAATGGATGGCTTATTTATGGATAAAGCTCTTGGGCGGCTGGTGCAGGCTGATCTGCGCGTCGTCATAGAGCAGGTTGATCAGCTCGACGATCATGATCGCCGTCAGCCCCCAAATCTTGTATTCACCGAAACGGTAGCTGGGCACGTACCAACTGCGGCCCTGGTAATCGATTCGGTGGGTATGCTCCCGCGGGTCCTGTCGGAAAAAATCCAACGGGACGCTGAAGACCGCGGCAATCTCGGCATCGTTGGCCAGGTACTCCACGTAATCCGGAATCACACCTACGTAGGGGGTGACGCGGATACCGTGCAAGGAGATCAGCGGACTGAGTGGCCCGATGACCTCCACCAGGCCCGGCGCCAAGCCGATTTCTTCTTCGGCTTCACGCAGGGCGGTAAAGACCAGGTCCGGGTCTTCCGGGTCGCGACGCCCGCCGGGAAAGGCCACTTCGCCACCATGGGTCGACAGGCCGCTGGCGCGCAGGGTCAGGATCAGCTCAGGTTCGTCACTGCGGGTAATCGGCACCAGCACGGCGGCCTCGGGGAAACGTCCGTCGGTCTCCAACGTGTGCGGCGTGTGGTTGCTTACCCGGCGAAGTAGCTCGTCCAGCATGAGTCATCTCGATCTGTTGGCTACCTGGCATCATGCACCAAAGCGTGCAGGCGCCCAACCCCAAAACCATGACCGTGTCGCGAAACGACAACTTGCAGGAACGCCTGACCCCAAGCCAAGATGGATGGACTTTCCAGGAACCCCAGCATGAAATTCTGCAGCCAGTGCGGTAAACCGGTGACCCAACGCATTCCCGACGGCGACGCGCGCCTGCGCTATGTGTGCGATCACTGTTCGACCATTCATTATCAGAACCCCAACATCGTCGCCGGCACCGTGCCGGTGTGGGGCGATCAAGTGCTGTTGTGCCGCCGCGCCATCGAGCCGCGCCAGGGGTACTGGACCCTGCCCGCCGGTTTCATGGAGAACGGCGAAACCGTGGAACAGGCCGCTATGCGCGAAACCCTGGAGGAAGCCTGCGCCCGCGTACGGGACTTGAGCCTCTATACCTTGATCAATGTGCCGCATATCAGCCAGGTGCATATTTTCTACCGTGCCGAGCTGATCGACCTGGACTTCGCCGCCGGCGCCGAAAGCCTGGAAGTGAAGCTGTTCGCCGAGGCTGACATCCCTTGGTCCGAGCTGGCTTTCCGCACCGTCGGGCGTACCTTAGAATGCTTCTTCGCTGACCGCCGCCAGCACGCCTACCCAGTGCGCAGCGAGTCGGTGCCGCCACTTGCCAAACCCGCCCAATAACAACGGCAGACGGCCTTCAAAGGGAAATCGTTTCAATGCGTTGGTTGCTTGCTCTGTTCTGCCTGTCGTTCGCCATGTTGTCGTCAGCCTCCACCCTGCAAACCGCGAGCGGTAAAACGGTCGAGAAGGTGCTGGTGCTCAAGTCCGCTCATCAATTGCAGTTGATCAATGACGGCAAGCCTTTCAAGACTTATCGCATTTCCCTGGGCAAAAACCCCAAAGGCCACAAACTGATCGAAGGCGACCGCCGTACCCCCGAAGGGCTGTACTGGATCGACTGGCGCAAGACCAGCGAGCGCTTCAACCTGGCCATGCACATTTCCTACCCCAATATCAGCGATGCCGCACGCGCGCGCCGTGAAGGCGTGAAGCCCGGCAGCATGATCATGATCCACGGCACCCCCGACACCGAGGACTACCCGGAGCAGTGGTTTCATACCCTGGACTGGACCGACGGCTGCATCGGCATGCGCAACGTCGACATGCGCGAAGTCTGGAACCTGGTCAAAGACGGCACCCTGATCGAGATCCGGCCGTAACCGTCGACCGCTCGTAAAATAATTCAAAAACTTCTATCGCCCCTGGCGAGGCCTACCGGTGAATACCAGTTCACCGCGCGGGCCTGTGCATTTCTGCGCGCCACAAAGACCTCTCTAATACCACTTACCAAACAGCACCAATATCGCGCCCTAAATCATGGATTCGCACCGTTTTGGCAGCATTGACATGGTATTTAAGTGGTATTAGCTTGCGCCCCATACCGAGTGCCAGAACACCAATAACCGCATCGGACACCTCACAAATGAACCACATCCTCACCCTGCGCCCCGACGACAAACAATCCACGCCGCTGTACCTGCAATTGGCGCGCAATCTGGAGGCCGCCATTCATGCCGGTCGATGGACGTCCGAACAAGCTCTGCCGTCGGAGCGAACACTCAGCGAGCAGTTGAGCATTTCGCGGGTTACCGCGCGCAAGGCGCTGGAAGTGTTGCTCAGCCAGGGCCTGATCCGCCGCAGCCAGGGCTCCGGGACGTTTATCACGCCGCGCCTGGAGCAGCCGTTGTCGCGCCTGTCGGGGTTCAGCGAGATGTTGCGCCTCAAGGGGTTCGTGCCCAGCTCACAGTGGCTGGAGCGCGAGATCACCCCGCCGACCCATGAAGAACTGATCCGCCTGGGCCTGTCGCCCACCGACAAAGTCGCGCGGCTCAAGCGCCTGCGTAAGGCCGATGACACGGTGATGGCGATCGAGATGACCACCCTGCCCGCCAGCGTACTGCCGCAGCCGCAGTCCGTCGGCAACTCGCTGTACGAATATCTGGACGGCGTCAACAAACCCATCATGCGCGCGCTGCAGCATATTCAGGCGATCAACGCCTCGGACGAGTTCGCCAACCTGGTGGGCATCGCCCCCGGCACCGCCATGCTGCTGATGACCCGGGTCGGCTACACCGCCGACAACACACCGATCGAAATCACCGACACCTACTGTCGCAACGACTACTACGACTTCGTCGCCGAACTTCGACGTTAAAACGCCGCGCGGCACCGACGTTGCGACCCCTTGCGAGACACAGAGAACTGCCCATGTCCGAAGACAATATCCTTACGCCCCAAGGCTGGGTGCGCGGCCGCCTGGTGCACGAGCACGGCAAGGTCATCGCCGTCCACGGCCAGCCGTGCGACCCGGCCGACAACGACCTGCCCTACCTGCTGCCCGGTTTTATCGACCTGCATGTACACGGCGGTGGCGGCAAGGACATCATGGAAGGCGTTACGGCCTTCGAGACCATCACCCGCACCCATGTGCGCTTCGGCACCACCTCGCTGCTGGCCACTACCATGACCGCACCGGTGGATGAAATCTCCAGTGTCCTCGGCCAACTCGGCGCGTTCTGCGAGCAACGCCCCGTTGGCTGCGCCCGGGTACTTGGAGTGCATCTGGAAGGGCCCTACATCAATCCAGGAAAACTCGGCGCCCAACCCAACTTCGCCCACACCGCGCTGATGGCCGAAGTGGAAGCCTATCTGCGACTGGCGCCGATCCGGGTGATCACTATTGCTCCGGAAATCGCCGGCCATGACGGCCTGATCCGCGCCCTCAGCCAACGCGGCGTGCGCATGCAGATCGGTCACACCCTGGGCAGCTATGAAGAGGGCGTTGCGGCCCTGGCCGCCGGCGCTACCAGCTTCACCCATTTGTACAACGCCATGAGCCCCCTGCATCACCGCGAACCCGGCATTGTCGGCGCCGCGCTGGCCCATGCCACCTACGCCGAATTGATCCCGGATTTGCTGCACGTACACCCCGGCGCCATCCGCGTGGCGTTGCGGTCGATCCCGTGCCTGTACTGCGTCACCGACTCCACCGCCGCCGCCGGCATGCCCGACGGTGAGTACAAGCTGGGCAGCCACACCGTGACCAAATGCCTGGGCGGCGTGCGTCTGGCCGACGGCACCCTGGCCGGCAGCACCCTGACCATGGATCAGGCGCTGCGCAACCTGGTGAAGATCGGCCTGCCGCTTCACGAAGCCTCGCAGCGCCTGTCGCAATTCCCCGCGGATTACCTGGGCCTGGAAGAACGCGGCCGCCTGCAACCCGGCAGCTTTGCCGACTGCGTGCGCCTGGACCGTTCCCTGCACCTCACTGACGTAATGGTCGAAGGAGACACCATTGACTTCAAAAATGCTTGAAGAGGCCCTGGCCTCCGCTGACGCGGTTGCCGCGCAGTTGCAACGTTTGGATCCGTTGCTGGAAGAGATTGCCGGTCGCCTGCGTCGCCAGCCGCCGCAAGTGGCGATGACCATCGCCCGCGGCAGCTCCGACCATGCCGCCAGTTACTTCGCCTACTTGGCCATGCAGCATGTGGGTGTGCCGGTGGCGTCGTTGCCGATGTCGGTGGTCACGTTGCTGCAAGCGCCGTTGAAGGTCAGTGGCCAGGTGGCGTTCGGGTTTTCCCAATCGGGCCAGAGCCCGGATCTGGTCAACAGCCTGCGCCTGCTGCGCAAGCGTGGCGCCTTGAGCATCTCGTTGGTCAATGCCGAAGATTCGCCCCTGGAAGCCGCGTGCGAATTCCACGTACCGCTGTGCGCCGGGCCGGAACTGAGTGTCGCCGCCACCAAGAGTTTTATCGCCACCCTCAGCGCCACGGCGCAGTTGATCGGCCACTGGAACCAGGAAGCCGAGCTGCTGCGCGCCTGCCGCGCATTGCCCGATGAATTGCGCGCCGCCGCCAAGCAGGATTGGACCCCCGCCATCAACGCCCTGCGCGACAGCCAACGCCTGATGGTGATCGGTCGTGGCGCCGGTTTCGCCATTGCCCAGGAGGCCGCGCTCAAGCTCAAGGAAACCTCGGCGATCCAGGCCGAAGCCTTCAGCAGCGCCGAAGTACGTCACGGCCCGATGGCCTTGATCGATGACAACTACCCGCTGTTGGTGTTCGCCCCGCGCGGCGCCGAGCAGGCTGGTCTGCTGAGCTTGGTCACCGACATGCGCCAACGCGGCGCCCGCGTGCTGCTGGCCGCGCCGGACGATATCGCCGAACGCGACCTGACCCTGAGCCGCGCCGAACACCCGAGCCTGGACCCGATCCTGGCGATCCAGAGTTTCTACGTGATGGCGGCCGGCCTGGCGGTGGCGCGAGGCATGGACCCGGACCAGCCGCGCCACCTGAGCAAAGTCACCCGCACCCACTGAGTCACTTGCCGTGTTTTCCTGATGAGTACCGTGCCCATGTCCAATAACAACAATGACCTGACCCTCAGCGCCCCTTTAAGCGGGCCGGTGCTGGCCCTGGGCAACGTGCCCGACGAGGTATTCGCCAGCGGTGCCATGGGCGACGGCCTGGCCATCGATCCGCTGAACGATTGCCTGCACGCGCCGTGCGACGGCGAGATCATCCAAGTAGCCCGCACCGGCCATGCGCTGACGATCCGCGCCGACAACGGCGCCGAACTGCTGATGCACGTGGGCATCGACACGGTGGCGCTCAACGGCCAGGGCTTTGCCCTGCGCGTAGAACAGGGCGCGCGGGTCAGCCGGGGCCAGGTGTTGCTGCAGTTCGACCTGGACCGCGTCGCACGCCACTGCAAAAGCCTGATCAGCCTGATCATCCTCACCAATGGCGAGCACTTCCAATTGCATCCGCTGGGGATTGATTCGGTCAAGGTCGGCGAGCCGTTGATGCAGATTACGGCGCGCGCGGCCGCTTCGGTGCGCACGGCTGTGGACAACAGCGACGCTGAAGCCAGCGCCCAGGTGCGCGTCACGCATCGGGGCGGTTTGCATGCGCGTCCGGCGGCGCTGATCCGCAAGGCGGCGCAGGGGTTCAGCAGCCAGTCACGCCTGCATTTTGCCGGGCACTCGGCGGCGTGCGACAGCTTGATGGGCGTGATGGGGCTGGGCGTGGGAGAAGGCGACCAGGTGCGTGTGACATGCCGCGGCAAGGATTGCGAAGCCGCACTGCAAGCGTTGGTGACGGCGCTGTCCCAGCCTATAGGCGATGCCCCTCACGCGCCGGCCGCCGCCGCGCCCGTGCGGGTCACTGCCGAGGCCGGCGTGCTGCAAGGCGTGTGCGCGGCGCCCGGGCTGGTGTGCGGGCCGCTGTTGCGCATGGCCGGTGTGGAGCTGGCGCCCGATCCCGGCGATCATCAAGCCGATGAACAATTGCAGCGTCTGGACGCGGCGCTGGAACAAGTGCGCGGCGAAATCCGCACCACCCTGGCACAGGCCCGCCACCGTAAAGCCGTGGAGGAAGAAGAGATCTTCTCCGCCCATTTGGCCTTGCTGGAAGACCCCGCGTTGCTGGACGCCGCCAACGCCGCCATCGAACGCGGCAGCGCGGCCACCCACGCCTGGCGCGATGCGATCCAGGCCCAGTGCCAGGTGTTGCTGGGCTTGGGCAAGCCGCTGTTCGCCGAACGCGCCAATGACCTGCGCGACCTGCAGCAACGGGTGCTACGTGCATTGCTTGGCGAAGCCTGGCAGTTCGAACTGCCCGCCGGGGCCATCGTCAGCGCCCATGAACTGACCCCATCGGACCTGCTGCAATTGAGTGCACAACACGCGGTGGGCCTATGCATGGCCGAAGGCGGGGCCACCTCCCATGTGGCGATCCTCGCCCGAGGCAAAGGGCTGCCGTGTGTGGTCGCCCTCGGCGCTGAAGTGCTCGACGTGCCCCAAGGCCAACGGGTGGTGCTCGACGCGGCCAATGGGCGCCTCGAATTGGCGCCCAGCGAGGCACGTCACGCCGAAGTGCATCGGATTCGCGACGCGCAAAAACGGCGGCGCCAGCAGCAACAAACCCAGGCACACCAGCCGGCGCAGACCCGCGACGGGGTGAGCATTGAAGTGGCGGCCAATGTCGCCTCCAGCGCCGAGGCACAGGTAGCGTTCGAGAACGGTGCCGATGGCGTCGGCCTGCTGCGCACCGAATTCCTGTTCGTCGACCGTCGCACCGCGCCGGATGAGCAGGAGCAACGCCAGGCCTATCAAGCGGTGCTGGATGCCATGGGCGACAAATCGGTGATCATCCGCACCATCGATGTGGGCGGTGACAAACAGCTCGACTATCTGCCGCTGCCGGCGGAAGCCAACCCGGTGCTGGGCTTGCGTGGTATTCGCCTGGCCCAGGTACGGCCCCAATTGCTCGATCAACAACTGCGCGCGCTGTTGCAAGTCACGCCGCTGGGGCGGTGCCGCATCCTGCTGCCGATGGTCAGCGAAGTCGACGAACTGCTGCACATCCGCCAGCGTCTCGACCAACTGTGTATGGAGCTGGAACTGAGCGTGCGTCCGGAACTGGGCGTGATGATCGAAGTGCCTGCCGCCGCGCTATTGGCCGAGCAACTGGCCCGGCATGCGGATTTTCTCTCCATCGGCACCAACGACCTGTCCCAGTACACCCTGGCCATGGACCGCGACCACGCGGGGCTCGCGGCCCGCGTTGATGCCCTGCACCCGGCGCTGTTGCGCCTGATCGCCCAAACCTGCGCCGGCGCGGCCAAGCACGGGCGTTGGGTTGGCGTGTGCGGCGCCCTGGCCTCCGATCCACTCGCCACCCCGGTACTGGTGGGGCTGGGGGTCAGCGAGCTGTCCGTCAGCCCGCTTCAAATAGCCGAGATCAAAGACCGCGTCCGCCATCTGGAGGCGGCGCACTGCCGGCAACTGAGCCAAGGGCTGCTCGACCTGAGCAGTGCCGCGGCCGTTCGCCAAGCCTGTCAACGCCACTGGCCGCTGAGCTGACAACAACAAGAAAAAGGGAGACATGCCATGTACCAGCACTTTATCGAAGGCCTGCAACGCTTGGGCCGTGCACTGATGCTGCCGATTGCGATCCTGCCGATCGCCGGCCTGCTGCTGCGCCTGGGCGACACCGACCTTCTGAACATTGCGGTGATGCACGATGCCGGTCAGGCGATTTTCGCCAACCTGGCGCTGATCTTCGCCATCGGTATCGCCGTGGGTTTTGCCCGCGACAATAACGGCACCGCCGGCTTGGCCGGGGCCATCGGCTATTTGGTGATGATCTCCACCCTCAAGGTGATGGACACCACGATCAACATGGGCATGCTCGCCGGTATCGCCAGCGGCTTGATGGCCGGGGCGCTGTACAACCGCTTCAAGGACATCAAGCTGCCGGAGTACCTGGCGTTTTTCGGCGGCCGGCGGTTTGTGCCGATTGTTACCGGGTTCTCCGCCGTGGGCTTGGGCGTGGTGTTCGGCCTGATCTGGCCACCGATCCAGCATGGCATCAACAGCTTCGGCGTACTGCTGATGGAAAGCGGCAGCCTCGGCGCATTCGTATTCGGCGTGTTCAACCGCCTGCTGATCGTTACCGGTCTGCACCACATCCTCAACAACATGGCCTGGTTCGTGTTCGGCAGTTTTACCGACCCGGCCACCGGTGCGGTGGTCACGGGCGACCTGACCCGCTACTTTGCCGGCGACCCCAAGGGCGGCCAGTTCATGACCGGCATGTTCCCGGTGATGCTGTTCGGCCTGCCCGCCGCGTGCCTGGCGATGTACCGCAACGCTTTGCCGGAGCGGCGCAAGGTCATGGGCGGGATCTTCCTGTCGATGGCCCTGACATCGTTTCTGACCGGGGTGACCGAGCCGATCGAATTCGCCTTCATGTTCCTCGCGCCATTTTTGTACCTGATCCATGCGGTACTGACGGGTCTGTCGATGGCCGTCACCAATATGTTGAACATCCACCTCGGCTTTACCTTCTCCGGTGGCTTTATCGATATGGTGCTGGGTTGGGGCAAGTCCACCAATGGGTGGTTGGTGGTCCCGGTCGGCTTGGCGTATGCGCTGATCTACTACAGCGTGTTCAGCTATTGCATCCGCCGCTTCAACCTGAAAACGCCGGGGCGTGAAGATATCCAAGCCGCGCCGACGCAAACCCTGACCGACAACCAACGCGCCAGCGCCTACATCCGCGCCCTGGGCGGCGCGGACAACCTGCTCAGCGTCGGCGCCTGCACCACCCGCCTGCGCTTGGACATGGTGGATCGCAACAAAGCGCTGGATGCCGACCTCAAGGCGCTGGGCGCCATGGCCGTGGTGCGCCCCGGCAACGGTGGCAGCCTGCAGGTGGTGGTCGGGCCGATGGCCGATAGCATCGCCGATGAAATTCGCTTGGCCATGCCGTCATTCGTCGCTACCGCACCGGTGGCAGCGGCACCTGTGGATAAACCGAAAGCCGTGAATGAGCAGCACGCCGAGCAATGGCTGAACGCCTTGGGCGGACGCGCGAATGTGCGCCAACTGGAAGCGCTGGCCATGACCCGCCTGCGGGTGGTGCTGGGCGATGATTCAGCCTTGTCCGAAGCGCAACTGACGGCGCTGGGCTGCCAGGGCATCAGCCAGCTCGACAGCGGCGTTTGGCACCTGCTGGTCGGTGACAAGGCAGCCGGATTGGGCGAGGCGCTGGAACGCCTGACCCGCCCGCTCAACGCCTGACCGGCGGGGGGCACCACTGACTTATCTACAGCCCGTTCACGGCGCCATTCTCCAAGCTAAGGGTTCTTTCCCTCAGCATGGAGAATGTGCCCGTGAGCACGTCCAGCCCCCCTATTGCCCCGACGTTCGATGAGATAAAGGCCTACCTCAATCAAATCGGCCAGCATCTGCTCGAATCCCCCACACTGTTGATCCCGGAGAAAGCCCCCTCGCCTGACCTGCGTTATCTCGAACGCTTGAACGGGCTGATCCGTGGTGCCCGCCGGCAATACCTTGAACATGCGCGTGTCCACTACGGAACACTGCGCGACAGCGATCTGCGCAGTGAAGCAGGACAAGCCTTGCTCGCCACCCTCAAGGCCAACCTCGATACCCGGTTGCGACAACTGGATCTGGCCCACCAGATCGACGGCAAGCCGCGCAAATCCTTTATGACCTTCGACGCCGGCTTCATCGCCCTGACCCACGAAGCCAAGCTCGGCGTGCAGGATCGGCTGTTGCACCCGCAAGAAGGCGCGATGCTTGAAAAGGTGTCGCTGTACCCGACCTTGCGCCCGGGGCTGTATGCGTTGCGCTTCAGCTATCAGGAGCAGACCGTCGAGCTGGCCGGTGCGTTTGTGGTGACCGAAAAAAACCATCCCCTGCCGAGCAGCCTCACCGCCCCGCAGGATGTCGGCCAGGTGCTGCTGTTCACTCCAGCGCGGGGCGTCGAGTCATTCAATTCATTGGCGCTGCTGGACAGACGCCTGCACCAGCAGTTCGAACACCCCGCCAGCACCGAGGAATTCAGGGCGCTGCTGCCAGTGCGCTACCAAGCGCTGGGTAGCAGCGGAATCTGGCCGCTGACGCTGTCGCCCATCAGCGATAAGCCGCTGTTCGAGCACGTCAACCAAGTGCTGATCGACCGGCGCACCCTGGACATCGAGCGCGCGTTAAGCCTTGTGGACAACCCGGACCAGAACGCCGCGCAACTCATTGAGGCTGTCGAGCATGCCATCGAGGCCGCCCTGCCCGACCTCACCGCCCGCCTTGAACTGCGAGCCCAGACCCTGCTCGAACGCTGCCTGCGTTACAGCGCGCCGGACTGGTACCGCAGCGCCAGCGAGGTTGCGCGCAGCACCCTGGCCGAGCGCCTCAAGGGCTACGATCAGGCGCGCCGGGCAATGCTGGAGGTGTTGAACCCGGCCACCACCCCCCGCACGCTGGCACGCTATCAATGGCTGGAACGGCTGGCGGACGAGTTGGACATCCACGACCTGGAACCCCAGCACCTGCTGGTCAGCACCCGACGCTTCGTCCCCAATGTCGGCCATTACGATCACGACCGCACGCTGATCGAGCTGGCCTTGCGCGGCCTGCACACCGACGATGAAAAGCCGGGCTCCGACTTCCTCGCCAACACCGTCCTCACTTACAAGGATGCGCCCCTGCCAGCGGCCTATCAGGATCTGAACGTCGCCTGGCTGGCGCAGCAAATGGCCACCCTGCAACCGCGCCTGGACTTCGCCGATGCGCAACGCGATCTGCATGGCCGGGCAGAAGTGCGGCGCGCGGTTGAGCACATGCTCGATCAACGTATCGTCGCATTGGCGTATATCGCCCACCTGCAAGGTCATCTGCTGGAGAGCGACCTGCAACTGCTTGAGCGTCTGCGCGAAGGCACCGACCCGCAGCTCAGCGCCGCCACCGTGGGGGCCAATACCCTGTCGCTGCACGGCGCACAGCTTCAGGACCTGTGGGTGCTGCGCCGTACGAACGCCAGCGGCGTCGTGGACCGCGTGCTGCTGTGCACCCCTGAAGCGCCGCGCGACCAGCAATTCAAGGCCTTCGACACGGAACGGGCCTGCCAGCAACATATCCTCGGCTGGACCCTGGACAACGGCCTGAAGGCCGCGCCGGGGAGCATGACCGATTACCTGATCACCCGCGTGCCGCTGCGTTTTCGCGCGGCCATGCAGCACGTATTAAGCAACCTGAGCCTCAAATACCACGCCGAGGAATACAAAGAGGTCACCTTCAGCACCACCGCCAGCCACGCCGAATGCCTGCAAGCGATGTCGCGCCATGTGCTGTCGGCGCGTATCGACGACTATGCGTTCAGCACCCCGAACTGGTACCGCTCGACCACCGATGAGGTGCGCAAACAACTGGTGACCGCCGCCGAGGACGCCGAAGGGGCGCTGCAGGCCTACCACGAACATCCGCTCTCGGAGGCTAATTTCCACAGCTTCAACACCTACCTCCATGACCAGGCCCGACAACGCTTGAATGGCCTGCTGGGCCGCCCAGGGAATGACGTCGACCCGGATACCGTCTGGGTCTATGCCCCGCCGACATTAGTTCTTGCCTCGCGCCCCGAACCAATGACCTACACCCAATTGTTTCGCGACGGCTACGCCGACGGGGTGGGCTTTCTCGATGAGAAATTTTCCCGCTCGGCCACCTTCAGGGGCCCGGAGGGTATCGACCTGAGCGCACTGACCGCCGAAAAGGTCGCGCGCTCGGTCACAGGGGTGTGGATCGGTCAGCGCTATACAGACAAAGTCAGACGCGAGCTGCTGAATGCCGAAAGCCCGGCCTATGACTTCCGGCGCAATGCCATTCTGGCCATCACCCAACGCCAGTTGCTCAGTGCCGCCATCGAAGCGCAGCTCAAAGGCGACATCGCCGGGGTGGACCTGAATTGGCTGAAAAAAAGCATCGCCAGCCTGGGCGACACCACCGTGCAAACCCGCAAGACCTACGCCATCCACCGTTTGATGATCGATGGCGATTGGGTGATCGACACCTACCTGTTCAGCCACGCCGACAACCCGGTCCTGCTGTACACCCCGCAAGCGCCCGACGGCATCAGCTTTCGCGAGGCTCGGCTGTTCAATTACCTGCTCAAGACCCAGCCCGGCTGGATCGGCTACCTGGTCAACCGGGTCGGCGTTCAATCCCAGGCGCGAGTGCGCAGCTTTCTGGAAGAAGCGCGGCGCCTGCTGCCCGCGCACTTGGATAGAACCAGCCTCAGTCCGGCGCGCTACGACGCCATAGCCGGCGTGCCGCCTGTTACCGACCTGCGCCAGCTGCTGTACAACATGAAACTGCAACGCAAGATCGACAACGTCACGGGCACCACGGTAAACCGCACGCAAATGGTAACCGGCATTCTCTGGACCTGTGTGGAATGGGTCACCGCTATCGCCACCGCGCCCTACCCGGTGCTGAGCCTGAGCACCGGCATGTTGCTGGCTTTCAAGGACGCCATGCTCGCCCTGCACGCCTATCACCAGGGCGACACCGGCGCGACACTGGAACACCTGGCCGGGTACCTGTTCAACAGCGCCGGCGCGGTGTTCACCGACTTGCGCCCGGTATTGCGCGGCCTCAGGCCGACTGGCAAACCGTTGCGTCTGGCCGCAGCCAAGAACGAACACCTGCGCGCCATGAAATTGATCCGGCAACTGGAGCCCGCCCCTGCGGTGCCCGCCAACATGCAGCCGGTGATGTTCGAAGGGCAAGCCTTGTGGGCGAGCCGTACGCCGGATGTGATCGGGCGCTATTTGCTGTATCGGCTCGATCCGCTCAGCGGCAAGTTGGTCTCGACCACCCGCGTGGCCGCCCCCAATGCCGAGGGCGTCTGGCATCGTACCGGAGTGGCCGGCGGCGGCCCGAAATATGAAGCGCTGCCAGAGACACCCCAACCGTTTGCCCAGTATGAAATGCCGGAGAAACACTGGCGCGACCTGACGACGGTGATCAACCCGAACGTGCGCGAAGAACTCATACGGCTGGGCCGCGAACGCGACGTGCCGGCTTATACGGTGTTGTCGTCCGCGGCCGACAGCGTGAAACACTTGCAGCCGGTTTACGTGCAGAAAGTCGAGCGGCTGATCAAGGATGCGCGCAATTTTTTCCGATTCCTCGACCCGATCCCCACCCGCGCGCCCGCGCCGCCCATAGAGGCCGGCACAACCTTCAGGCAACTGCTCGACAGCGATGTGTTCGCCGGCAACAAGAACCTGGTCATTGGGGCGGTACCCGGCTCCATCGCCAGTAAACAGGTGCTGATGCAACAGATGGACGCCCTGATCGAAAAAGGCTTCAAGCGCCTGTACGTGGAATACCTGCCGGGGGACGTGTTCCGGCCGAAACTGGAGAAATTCAACAAGGGCCAGTCCTGGCGGCACATCCAGCAGCATATGCGGAGTATCGACAGCGCCTTCGGCATCGCCGACGACGCGGAGTTTTCCTTCGCTGCCCTGCTAGGTAAAGCGCAGGAAAAAAAGGTGAAAATCTGCGCCCTTGATGCCACGACGTCCTATCAACTCGAAGACTCGCTGACCCTGCTCGGTAATACGCCGTCCACCACGCCACGGGGCAATGACCTGAGAAACTTCTACTCCCATAAAGTGATTCAAGCCGACAGCGTCGACGCCATGGATGAACGCTGGGTAGCCTTGGTCGAACCGTCCCGGATGCGCAGCTTCAATCAAACCCCGGGGCTGGCCGACCTGCATAATGCGCTGGCGTTGCGCATCGACGACGTGGGCGCGAACCAGCCTGTCGGCCTTTGGCTGGATACTCCCGGCGCGATTCCCGGCGATGGACTGGCCAAGGCCGATTACCGTATGACCCTGCACACCGGCTACAAAGCCCCCCAACCCAGTATCGCGGAGAGTGCACCCCAGCCCGGTCACTTCAGTGAGTTCGACATTGCGCCGACCTTCAGGGACGACATCGCCAGCCTGGCCGAACACCCCAGGGGCCTGGACACGCGTTACGCCCCCAGCGGTGCCCGCAGTCGTGCAGCATTCGATGCCTTTGTGGCGCTACGCACGCAGTTGAAGGCCAAGGCCCGAGCGTTTTTTGCCGACTATCACGCCACGCTCCGACCGGAACTGCCGCGCCTGGGAGCGGACACTACGTCGGAAGCTTTCCTCAAGCAGGTCAGTGACAGCACGTTCTCGGGGCTGGTGATTGGCGAAGCCCACTCGGCCCAGGCCAGCAAAGCGTTCCTGCGCAAACAGATGAAGACCCTCAAGCAACAAGGCTTCAAAACCTTATATGTCGAGCACCTGCTGACCGACCTGCATCAGGCACAACTGGACCTGTTCCATCGCACCCAGCGCCTGCCCGACGGGCTCAAGGCTTACCTCAAGCGCCAGGACAGCGGGCATATGCCGCTGTACCGAGGCCCTAACAGTTATTCCGAAGTGATTCAGGCCGCCGGCAAATACGGCATTCGCGTTCGCGCCCTGGACTGTACCGCCAGCTATCACGTCAAAGGCCTGGAGGGCATCACCGATCGCAATCAACTGTTCAGCTATTTTGCCGCTCAGGTAATCAAGGCAGACCAGACGGCCCATGGCCCGCACAAATGGGTGGCGTTCGTGGGCAGCGGCCACACCAATACTCAGCTCGGGGTGCCGGGGCTGGCCGAATTGCAGGGCGCCATCAGCCTGCATATTCGCGACGTCGCGCCCACCCTGTCGCGCAGCCTGCATCGCGGTTATTGGGAGACGGACATTCAGGGCGCCTACTGGATTGCCGTGCGTAGCGACTTCAAGCTGGACGTCGGTATCGCAGGTACCCAGACACCCCTGCCCTTTGCTGCCGCAGACCGCTCGAAACTGACTCGACCCGGTTTCTTTCTGGTGGAACGCCCATCAGCCGCCGAAACCAACATCCTGCACCGCTCCCGTAGCGGCGAGATCGTTTCCACGCCCATCCAGGTGGATGACAACGGGCTGTTTTTCATCGACCGCTGGAACATGAAAGAACAGCGCTTCGAGTTCCAGAACACCCTGATCGAAGCCTTGAGGGAAGAGGTGAAACTGACACCGGCCCCCTGAACACCGGCCACAAAAAACCCGCCGACCATAAAGGCTCGGCGGGTTGCTTGGAGTGGCTGCCGGCAGATCAGAAATCCGCCAACGACCACACTTCATACGCAGGTGTTTCGTAGGGATGGCTGAGCTTTAACGCAGCCACTGCGGCTACGATCAAATCGTCCGCCACCACCATCTCAACTTTCCACTCATCGACCACTTCAACCTCGCCGACTTGCCCGAGAAACGGCTGGCTGCCGTCCAACGCGCGAAACTGGCCGCGGCCCAGCACTTGCCAGGCGCAGCTGTCGTAGTCGCCGATGCGCCCGCCGCCAGCTGCAAAGACGGCGGTTTTCACCGTCTCCACATGGCTGTCGGGCACAAAGAAGCTGAGCTTGTACACCGCCTCAGTTCACCCACACGCGCGCGTTGCGGAACATGCGCATCCAGGCACCGTCTTCGTTCCACTCTTCAGGACGCCACGAGTTCTGCACCGCGCGGAACACGCGCTCCGGGTGCGGCATCATGATGGTCACGCGGCCGTCGCGGCTGGTCAGGCCGGTGATCCCACGCGGCGAGCCGTTCGGGTTGGCCGGGTAGGTCTCGGTGACCTTGCCGTGGTTGTCGACGAAACGCAGGGCCACGGTGCCGGACAGGTCGGCTTCCAGCAGTGCCTCTTCGCTTTCGAACTCGGCATGGCCTTCACCGTGGGCGATGGCGATCGGCATGCGCGAACCGGCCATGCCTTGCAGGAAGATCGAGTTGGACTCCTGCACCTGCACCATGGCGACACGGGCTTCGAACTGCTCGGAGCGGTTGCGCACAAAGTGCGGCCAGAACTCACTGCCCGGGATCAGCTCGTGAAGGTTGGACATCATCTGGCAACCGTTGCACACACCCAGGGTGAAGCTGTCGTTGCGCTCGAAGAAGCCCTGGAACGCATCGCGGGCACGGCTGTTGAACAGCGCCGACTTGGCCCAGCCTTCGCCGGCACCCAGCACGTCGCCATAGGAGAAACCGCCGCAGGCCACCAGGCCCTTGAACTCGTTGAGGTCGACGCGACCGGCGAGGATGTCGCTCATGTGCACATCGATCGCATTGAAGCCGGCGCGGTCGAACGCCGCCGCCATTTCCACCTGACCGTTGACGCCCTGCTCACGCAGCACCGCCACCTGTGGGCGGATGCCTTTCTTGATGTACGGCGCGGCGATGTCCTGGTTGACGTCGAAGCTGAGCTTGGTGCTCAGGCCCGGGTTGTCTTCTTCCAGGATCACGTCGAATTCCTGCTCGGCGCAGTCGGCGTTATCGCGCAGGCGTTGGATCTGGTAGCTGGTCTCGGCCCACTGGCGTTGCAGCAGACGACGCTGACCGCTGAACACGGTGTCGCCGTTGAAGGAGATATTGATTTCGCCGTTGTTGATCGGCTGACCGATCACCGCGACGCAATCGGCCAGGCCGGCCGCGCTGAACTGAGCCAGCACATCAGGGGTAGCGTCCTGGCGTACCTGGATCACCGCACCCAACTCTTCGTTGAACAGGATGCCGTTGATCTCGGACGCATCCTCGGCAACGCTGTCGAGCACGATGTTCAGGCCGCAGTGACCGGCGAAGGCCATTTCCACGACGCTGGTCAGCAAGCCGCCGTCGGAACGGTCGTGGTAGGCCAGCAGGTGGCCGTCGGCGTTAAGGCCCTGGATCACGGCGAAGAAGGCTTTGAGGTCTTCGGCGTCGTCGACGTCCGGGGCCTGCTTGCCGAGCTTGCCGTGGGTCTGCGCCAGGATCGAGGCGCCCATGCGGTTCTGGCCACGGCCCAGGTCGATCAGCACCAGGTCAGTGGTGCCCTTGTCCATGCGCAGTTGCGGGGTGAGGGTCTGGCGGATGTCGGTAACCGGCGCAAAACCGGTGACGATCAGCGACAGCGGCGAGGTGACGCTCTTGTCGGTGCCGTCTTCGTTCCAGCGGGTGGCCATGGACATCGAGTCCTTGCCCACCGGGATGGTAATGCCCAGCTCAGGGCACAGCTCCATGCCGACGGCTTTCACGGTGTCGTACAGGCGCGCGTCTTCACCCGGGTGGCCGGCGGCGGACATCCAGTTGGCCGACAATTTGATGTCAGACAGCTTGCCGATGCGCGATGCGGCGATGTTGGTGAGGGTTTCGCCAATGGCCATGCGGCCCGACGCCGGAGCGTCCAGCAGGGCCAGCGGGGTACGCTCGCCCATGGCCATGGCTTCACCGGTATAAACGTCGAAGCTGGTGGCGGTGACGGCCACGTCAGCCACCGGGACCTGCCACGGGCCGACCATTTGGTCACGGGCCACCAGGCCGGTGATGGTGCGGTCGCCGATGGTGATCAGGAAGCTCTTGCTCGCCACGGCCGGGTGATGCAGCACGCGTTCGATGCTGTCGGCCAGTTCCAGCTTGCTTGGGTCGAAATCATCGCCCAGTTCGGTTTCACGTACCGCCGAACGGTGCATGCGCGGGGCTTTGCCCAGCAGCACTTCGAGGGGCATGTCCACCGGGCTGTTGCCGAAGTGGCTGTCGGTGACGGTCAGTTGCGGTTCGGCAGTGGCTTCGCCGACCACGGCAAACGGGCAGCGCTCACGCTCGCAGATGGCCTGGAAGCGCGCGAAGTCGTCGGCGCCGACGGCCAGCACGTAACGCTCCTGGGATTCGTTGCTCCAGATTTCGTGCGGGGCCATGCCCGGCTCGTCGTTTGGAATATTGCGCAGTTCGAAGCGGCCGCCACGGTCGCCATCGTTAACCAGCTCCGGGAAGGCGTTGGACAGACCGCCCGCGCCGACGTCGTGAATAAAGCTGATGGGGTTCTTGTCACCCAGTTGCCAGCAACGGTCGATGACTTCCTGGCAACGGCGTTCCATTTCCGGGTTTTCGCGCTGTACGGACGCGAAGTCCAGGTCCGCCGAGCTGGTGCCGGTGGCCATGGAGGAAGCAGCGCCGCCGCCCAGGCCGATCAGCATCGCCGGGCCGCCGAGCACGATCAGCTTGGAGCCGACCAGGATCTCGCCTTTCTTGACGTGTTCTTCACGGATGTTGCCCATGCCGCCGGCCAGCATGATCGGCTTGTGGTAACCGCGCACTTCATCGCCACGGGGGGTGGTGATGGACTGTTCAAAGGTACGGAAGTAGCCGGTCAGGGCCGGACGGCCGAACTCGTTATTGAACGCGGCGCCGCCCAGCGGGCCTTCGATCATGATGTCCAGCGCGGTGACGATGCGCTCGGGCTTGCCGTACGGCACTTCCCACGGCTGTTCGAAGCCCGGGATCTGCAGGTTGGAGACGGTGAAACCGGTGAGGCCGGCCTTGGGCTTGGCGCCGCGACCGGTAGCACCTTCGTCGCGGATCTCGCCGCCGGAACCGGTGGCTGCGCCTGGGAACGGGGCAATCGCGGTCGGGTGGTTGTGGGTCTCGACCTTCATCAGGATATGCACCGGCTCCTGCACCGCGCCGTACTGGCGGGTCTCGGGGTCCGGGAAGAAACGGCCGGCGACGGAGCCGACGATTACCGAGGCGTTGTCTTTATAAGCAGAAAGAACACCTTCGCTGTGCATCACGTAGGTGTTCTTGATCATGCCGAACAGGCTTTTTTCCTGGCTTTCGCCGTCGATGTCCCAACTGGCGTTGAAGATCTTGTGACGGCAATGCTCGGAGTTGGCCTGGGCGAACATCATCAGTTCGATGTCGTGGGGGTTGCGCTTGAGGCCGTTGAAGGCGTTGACCAGATAGTCGATCTCGTCTTCGGCCAGGGCCAGGCCCAGTTCGGTATTGGCCTTCTCGAGGGCGGCGCGGCCACCGCCGAGCACGTCAATCGCGGTCAGCGGCTTGGGCTCGGCATGGCTGAACAGTCCGGCGGCCTGTTCCAACTGGCCGACGATGATCTGGGTCATGCGGTCGTGCAGGCTGCTGGCGATCAGCTCGGCTTCGGCCTCGCTGAACTGCCCGGCGACGTAGAAGGCGATACCGCGTTCCAGGCGCTGGATATTCGACAGGCCGCAGTTGCGGGCAATGTCGCTGGCCTTGCTCGACCAGGGCGAGATGGTGCCGAACCGTGGCAGAACCAGGAACAAGCGGCCGGTCGGCTCTTGAACGGGAACGCTTGGGCCGTACTTCAGAAGGCGTGCCAGCACTTGCTGTTCGTCGGCGGTCAAAACGCCGCTCACGTCGGCGAAGTGAGCAAATTCAGCGTACAAGCCTGTAACAGCTGGAACCTTCTGGCTCAGTTGCTCAAGGAGTTTGCTGTGGCGAAAGGCAGAAAGGGCAGGAGCGCCGCGCAGGATCAACATCTTCGGGACAGCCTCGGGAAGGGGTGTGCTTTGAGGCCGTGCATTCTAGCGTAAACCGCCGCCAACGGCACCCGAAACGGTATCGCTGGCCGCTGCCGAACGTCAGTTGGCCGCGATTGCACCTTATCGCGGCGTCATCCGCTGCATTCCGCGCAGTTATTTTAACCGTCACAAACGCCCGCCAACGCCCATTTCTGCGGGCTGCAGCACAGTTTTGGCGGCGCTAGCAGACAAGTCCCGTGCTGTCGAGATATGGCGCCGTGGGCCGTTTGCGTATACTGCGCAGATGTTCTCCCCAACTGCTTTGCGCCCGCGATGCGCCAGATGGCTCATCGCAACCGGACTCTTCCTGATGCTCAGCGCCTGTGTTGATAAACCCAGCACGCTCGAGCGAATCAAGGAGGATGGCGTATTGCGGGTGGTTACTCGAAACAGTCCAGCCACTTATTTCCAGGACCGCAACGGTGAAACCGGTTTCGAGTACGAACTGGTCAAGCGTTTTGCCGATGACCTTGGGGTGAAGCTGGAAATCGAGACCGCCGACAACCTTGACGACCTGTTCGGCCAGTTGGGCAAACCCAACGGCCCGGTGCTCGCCGCCGCCGGCCTGGTGAGCAGCGAACAGCGTCAGCAACAGGTGCGTTTCTCCCATCCTTATTTGGAAGTCACTCCGCAGATCATCTATCGCAACGGCCAATCGCGGCCGACCAACGCGGCGGATCTGGTGGGCAAGAAGATCATGGTGCTCAAGGGCAGCACCCACGCCGAACAACTGGCCGAGCTGAAAAAGCAAAATCCTGCCATCGAATACGAAGAATCCGACGCGGTCGAGGTGGTCGATTTGCTGCGCATGGTGGATGAGGGCCAAATCGATCTGACCCTGGTGGACTCCAACGAAGTGGCGATGAATCAGGTGTACTTTCCCAATGTGCGCGTGGCCTTCGACTTGGGCAATGCCAGCAACCAGAGCTGGGCCGTGGCCGCCGGGGATGACAACAGCCTGCTCAACGAGGTCAACAGTTACCTCGACAAGGTGCAGAAGAACGGCACCCTGCAACGGCTAAAAGACCGCTATTACGGGCATGTCGATGTACTGGGTTATGTCGGCGCCTACACCTTCGCCCAGCATTTGCAGCAACGCCTGCCCAAATATGAAAAGCACTTCCGGGCATATGCCAAGGCAGAAAAGGTCGATTGGCGCCTGCTGGCGGCCATCGGTTACCAGGAATCACTGTGGCAGCCGGCCGTCACCTCCAAGACCGGCGTGCGCGGCCTGATGATGCTGACCCAGAACACCGCCCAGGCCATGGGCGTGTCCAACCGCCTGGATGCCCGGCAAAGCATCATGGGCGGGGCCAAGTACCTGGCCAAGATCAAGGACGAACTGGACGACAAGATCGCCGAACCGGACCGCACCTGGTTCGCCCTCGCCGCCTACAACGTGGGCACCGGCCATCTGGAAGACGCTCGCACGTTGGCCAAGCGCGAAGGCCTGAACCCGAACAAATGGCTGGACGTAAAGAAGATGCTGCCGCGCCTGTCGCAGAAGCAGTGGTATAGCAAGACCCGCTACGGTTACGCGCGGGGCGGCGAACCGGTGCACTTTGTGGCGAACATCCGGCGCTACTACGACATTCTCACCTGGGTGACCCAGCCGCAGCTGGAAGGCAACCAGGTGGTCGAAGGCAACCTGCATGTGCCGGGTATCGACAAGACCAAGCCGCCGGAAGACACCCCGCCACTCTGAGCGCAATATTTCAGACGCCGCCAATTGGCTTTACTTGGCTCAAAGGCCGGTGAGCAGATGGACTACGCCGCCCGGTAACACCATCACGCCAGCAATACCCGACGCCCTTAACCCCGCCTCATCCAGCCGCCCCGCATCCTCCAACTGCACCCGCACCCGCGTCAGCGCAACACGCTGTTGCGACTTGAGGTTATCCGCCCCGCCCAACGCACTCAGCACCTCGGCCGACAACTCATTCTGCGTTGGCGCGGCTACGGTTTCCGCCACCAGATCCGGAGTAAGGGCCTTCCAGAACGCCCGCTGCAATTTCTCGAACATGCTCAAAGCTCCACGACAGGTGAGGTTTCAACGGTGGCCGCCTGGTACATGCGCAATGCCTCGCGCACTTGGGCGGCTTCTTCCAGGCCCAGGACCTGACGGGCGATGATCTGGCAGTCAGCCAGGTCCAGTTCGCGCACCGTGGCCTTGATAGTGGGGATCAACGGGACGCTGACCGACAGCTCATCCACCCCCAACCCGATCAACACCGGCACCGCCAGCGCTTCGGACGCCAGCGCACCGCACACGCCGACCCACTTGCCGTGGGCATGGGCAGCCTTGACCGTTGTGTCGATCAGCCGCAACACCGCCGGGTGGAAGCTGTCGGCCTGACTGGCCAGGCGCGGATGGTCGCGGTCCATGGCCAGGGTGTATTGGGTCAGGTCATTGGTGCCGATGGAGAAAAAGTCCACATGGGGAGCGAAGACGTCCGCCATCAATGCAGCGGACGGCACTTCGATCATGATGCCCAGTTTCGGTAGCGTCGCGAGCCCGAGCGCCGATGCTTCTTCTTGAAGAATCCGCCGAGCCAGGTGCAACTCAGAGAGCAGGCTGACCATCGGCAGCATGATATGCAGCCGCGCGAAACCGGCGCTGGCGAGGATCGCGCGGAACTGTTCGCGCAACAATTGCGGCCGCTCCAGGCATAGGCGAATGCCGCGCAGACCGAGGAATGGGTTGTTCTCGGCCTCCATCGGCACATAGGCCAAAGGTTTGTCACCGCCGACATCCAGGGTGCGCACCACCAGGTTGCGCTCGGTGCCCAAGGCACGGGCGATGGCGGTGTAGGTGGCGGCTTGTTCGTCGGGGCTGGGGGCGCGGTTGCGGTCCAGGTAGAGAAATTCCGAACGCAGCAGGCCGACGCCTTCGCCGCCCAGGCCCAGGGACTGCTCCACTTCCGGCAACGAAGCAACGTTGGCGGTGACTTCGACATGATGCCCATCGCGGGTGATTGCAGGAACGCTGGCCTGCGCCATGTCCCGCTGATGACGCAGCAGCTGTTGCGCGCGCGCCGTTTCCAACTGCTCGATTTGCGCCAGGTCCGGGTCCAACTGCAACGTACCCTGATCGGCGTCCAACAAGACATACCGAGCATTGGCCAGCGCCAGCACTTCAGGCGACACGCCGCAAATCGCCGGCAGGCCAAGGGCCCGGGCGAGGATGGCGACATGGCTGGTGGCGCCGCCGCCGACCGTGACAAAGCCCAGCACCTTGCGCGTGTCCAGGCTGGCGGTTTGCGAAGGGGTGAGTTGCTCGGCGATCAGGATCGCGCGCTCGGGCAAGTCCCAGGCGCTGTCTTGAATACCGAGGATCAGTTTCAACACACGCTGGCCGACATCCGCCAGGTCCGCTGCCCGCTCGGCGATCAGCGCATTGCCCAAGCCCTGGAAGAGTTCCACGGTGGCGGCGGTGGCGCGGTTCCAGGCAAAGGCTGCGCTCTTACCCTCGGCCAATAATTCGTGGGCTTGTTCCAGTAATGTCGGGTCTTCAAGCAGTTCCTGATGGGCACGAAAGATCTCCGCCTGGGCACTGCCGACGGCATCGTCCTGCAAGGCTTGAAGCGCTTGGGTCGCGGCCGCCAGACCACGGGCCAACGCTGCCTGCTCAACGTCCTGCCCGGCGCCCTGCTCAGTGATGTTCAACACAGGCTCGGCCACTTGAAACACTTGGCCGAACGCCGCCCCCGGCGATGCGCACACGCCCCTTAGTAGCGTGGCCGACAACGCCGGTTGCTCCGGTGCCGTCGGTGTCGCGACGGCCTCGCCACAGCCTTGCGTCAACAACGCAACCAACGCCGCGATCGCGGCCTCGGCGTCTTCCCCCGCCGCACTCACTTGCACGCTGTCGCCCTGCACGGTTTGCAGGGCCATGATCGCCACCAGCGATTTGGCATTGGCGCTCTGGGTTTGCTTGTGCAGGTAGATGCTTGCGCTAAACGCTTTCGCGGCCTGGGCCAATACAGCCGCCGGGCGGGCGTGCAGGCCGTTGGCATTCGGCAAGGTCAGCGGCTTGGAGAACAGGGCGTCGCCCTCCTCCTCATCGGCCTCTTCTATCCGATTGCCAGCGGCTACCTGCAACACGGGCTGGCCCAGTTCCACCAGGCCGCTTGCCAGAGGCGTGAAGGGCTCGCCGCTGACCACCAGCATCAGGGTCAGCACACTGCGCGCGTTGAGCGCCACATAGTCGGCATCGAATTCGATCAGGGCTTGCCCTGCCTCCACCCTCTGGCCTTCCTCGACCAGACGGGTGAAGCCCTTGCCGGCCAGGCTTACAGTGTCCAGGCCGATATGCATCAGCACCTGCACGCCGTTGTCATCGGTGATGCTGACCGCATGCCCAGTGTCCTGGATATTGCTGATCACCCCGGCCAGCGGTGCGCAGAGGGTCTGAGATGTTGGGTCGATGCACAGGCCGTCGCCGATCATGCGGCTGGCGAATACCGGGTCGGGCACCGTGTCTAGCGCCAGCAGTACACCCGACAAGGGCGCCCGCAATTCCAGGGGTTGCGTTGCGATCATGACTTCACCTGCTGTTTTGTTCTGTAAAAATCACGGGTAGATGCGAATGCCAGGGGTGACTTATTTCCACCAGTATTCAACCTGCACGCCCACGTTCGACCCATGCCGCGCCGTGCCATAGGAACCGGTGTCGGACAACGCCGAGCCCGCCGCCAGTTCATTCGCCGCACGCTTGGCCGCTTCGTTCCAGGTCGCATAGGTGTAGTACAAGCGCACTTCCGGTCGCGCCCAGAAATCCGGGCCTTTGGGCGACCAGGTCGGGGCGAAGGTAAATTTGCTCAGTTTGCGCGTGCCGCCGGTGGCGTCGACTTGATCGTGCCCCAGTTCGGTGACCAGTTTGAATTGTTCGCTGAGCGCATACGCAGGCCGTACGCCGATGGACATCCAGGTCTGATCCTGGCTGCCGGGCCGAATGTCCTTCTGGTACACCGCCTCGATCTGCCCACCGAAACGCGGGGTCACCTGCCAGTCGAAAAACTCCACGGCGCGATAACTTTTGCTGCTGTTGTCCAGGAAGGTATTGCCGGTGTAGCCCAGGCCGGTGCCGGGGCCTTCGCCGTACTGCACGGCGAATTTGTTCTTGCCGCCCAGGAAGGGTTTTTGCACATGCTGCGCGGTCAGCGCCCAACCGCTGTGGGTATCGCGCCCACCGGCCTTTTCGATATAGCTCAAGCCCAGCTCCAGCTCGCCGCCGGGGTTGGTCTTGAAGCCCGCGACGTTGAAATCGTGACGGGTGGCGTATTCCTTCTGGTACAGGTTGTCCTTGCGGGAAATTGCATAGCTGTACTTGAGGTCGCCGATCAGCACGTCCTCGATACCGCCGCCCGTGGCGCTCTGGTTCCAGTAGTAGAAGTCGGAAATATGGATGTCGTTACGTTTGTAGTAACGCCGACCGGCCCACAGCGAACCGCCGTTGAGGGCAGGCAGGTTCGACCATTGCGCATACATCTGCGGCATGCGCGCGGAGCCGTTGTCTTCGCCTTGGAATTTAAGGGCGCGGTCGTACTTGTTGTAGAGCGAGGCCATCGCATCGACGCTGAGTACCGAGCCATCGTCGAAGGTCAACAGGTCCTGACGCAGTTCCAGTTCGGCGTACTGCTCGCATTCGTTGCCCAGGCGGTATTTGGTTTGCGCCCCCGGCAACTGGAAACACTGCTGTGGGCCACTGCCCGTGGAAGTCCCCGCGCCACTGCGCAGGTAACCGGCGAATTCCAGGGCCTGGGCGCCGAATGGCAGACTCAGGCAGGAGGCAACGAGGCCGAGCTTTACGGTGGTTTTCATGAAGCACTCCAATATTTTTATTATGTTTTTTTGCAGCGCCCCTGCACTCCCATACAGGGGTTACAGCGGGTCTCAGTCCTTCAAATGCAGCACAAAAGATTCGTACGGACGCAACACCACCGTGGTGGTGCGTTGCGGGCAGTCGGGGTAGTTGCTGATCAGCAGGCGTTGCTCGGTCGCCGCACCAATCACCTCGTCAGGCAGTTGGATCTCACAGGGCTGGCCGTAGAAGTTGTTCAGCACCAGCAGGCGCTCGCCGAGGCCTTCGCGCAGGTAGGCCCAGACCTGCAAATGGTCTTGCAGCAGTGGCCGGTAAACGCCCTCTTGGATCAGCGGTTCGTGACGACGCAAGGCGATCAGCGCGCGGTAGTGGTGCAGCACGGAGTCGGGATCGTCGAGTTGGTGTTCGACATTGATGTGCGCCGCACTGGCCGGGATGCCGATCCACGGCTCGCCGCTGCTGAAACCGGCATTTGGCTGCGCGTTCCATTGCATGGGCGTACGGCCGTTGTCGCGGGACTTCTGCATGATCGCGGCCATGCTCGCCGCTTCGGATTCGCCCGCATCGCGCTTGAGGCGGAAGATGTTCAGGGTCTCCACATCGCGGTACTGCTCGATCCTGTCGAAGCCCGGATTGGGCATGCCCAGTTCTTCGCCCTGGTACACAAACGGCGTGCCTTGGAGAAAGTGCAGCGCAGTGGCGAGCATCTTGGCCGAGACCACGCGGTACTCGCCGTCATCACCGAAGCGCGAGACCACTCGCGGCTGGTCGTGGTTACACCAGAACAGCGCGTTCCAGCCGCCGCCGGCCTGCATGCCCAGTTGCCAGTCGGAAAGGATCTGCTTGAGTTGCAGGAAATCGAAGTCGGCCTTCACCCACTTTTGCAGGTTCGGGTAATCCACTTTCAAGTGGTGAAAGTTGAAGGTCATCGACAGCTCTTTCGACTCGGGCCGAGAGTAGCGGATGCAATGTTCCAGGCTGGTGGACGACATTTCGCCGACATTGATCAAGTCATGCCCCTCGAAGACTTCGCGGTGCATTTCCTGCAGGTACGCGTGCACGTTCGGGCCATCGGTGTAGAAACGGCGGCCGTCGCTGCTGTCTTCAGGGAAATCGGCGGGTTTGGAGATCAGGTTGATCACATCCAGGCGGAAACCGCCCACGCCTTTGTCACGCCAGAAGCGCATGAGCTTGAACACTTCGGCGCGCACCTTGGGGTTGTCCCAATTGAGGTCCGCCTGGGTGTGATCGAACAGATGCAGGAAATACTGGCCGGTTTGCGCCTCGTACTCCCAGGCCGAACCACCAAACTTGGATTCCCAGTTGTTCGGCTGGTCGCGCCAGATATAGAAGTCGCGGTAGGGGTTGTCGAGGCTGCTGCGTGCCTGCTGGAACCATTCATGCTCGATGGAGGTGTGGTTAACCACAATGTCGAGCATCAACTTGATGCCGCGCTTGGCCGCTTCGGCGATCAGCAAGTCGCAGTCGGCCATGGTCCCGTAGCTGGGGTCGATGGCGTAGTAGTCGCTGATGTCGTAGCCGTTGTCCCGTTGCGGCGAACGCAGGAACGGCGTGATCCACAAACAATCCACGCCTAGCCATTGGAGGTAGTCGAGCTTGTCCACGATGCCCAGCAGATCACCGGTGGCGTTACCCGCGTGACTGTGGAAGCTTTTGGGGTAGATCTGGTAGATCACCGAGTGTTGCCAGTCTTGCATGGTGGGTTCCTTTAGTAGGGTTTTGTGCTGGCCTCTCGGGCCTCATCGGGAGCACGTCGAACCGTCGCGCCGCCCTCCCACAGGGTGTAAGCATTCCAACTGTGGGAAGGGGGCTTGCCCCGATAGCGATAGTTCAGGCGACGCGATAACCCGGCCGAACAATCTTCATGCTCAACGCACAGGTCAAAACAAACGGCACGACCATCGCGATGACCATCCCGATCACAAAAACCGCGATGGATTGCGGCACGATCGAAATAAACCCAGGCAAGCCTCCCACCCCGATGGCCGAGGCCTGCACCTTGTTCAGCGACAGGAAAATGCTGCCCAGGGCCGACCCCACCAACGCCGCATAAAACGGAAACTTGAAGCGCAGGTTCACCCCGAACATCGCTGGTTCCGTGATGCCGAAATACGCGGAAATCGCAGAGGTGGAGGCCATGCTTTTGTCCCGCGCATTGCGGGTGGTGTAGAACACGGCGAGTGCGGCACTGCCCTGGGCCAGGTTGGACATCACGATCATCGGCCAGATAAAGGTGCCGCCCTGGGTAGAGATCAGTTGCAGGTCCACGGCCAGGAACATGTGGTGCATGCCGGTGATCACCAGCGGCGCATACAGCAGGCCGAAAATCGCCCCACCGACCATCGGCGCCAGGTCGAACAGGGTGACCACGCCTTCGGTGATCAGGATGCCAAGGTGACGGGTCACCGGGCCGATGATCGCCAAGGCCAGCACACCGGTGACCACGATGGTGGTGATGGGCACTACCAGCAATTGAATCGAATTGGGCACCCGTGCCCGCAGCCACTTCTCGATCACGCTCATCACATAGGCGGCCATCAGGATCGGCAGGATCTGCCCCTGGTAGCCGACTTTTTCGATCCTGAACCAGCCGAAAATGTCGAAGTACGGCAGGCTCTGGCCATCCAGACCGGCGACGGCCTTGCCGTAGTTCCAGGCGTTGAGCAGGTCCGGATGCACCAGCATCAAGCCGAGTACGATGCCGAGGATTTCACTGCCGCCGAAACGCTTGGCCGCCGACCAACCCACCAGCGCCGGGAGGAACACGAACGAGGTATTGGCCATCAGGTTGATCAGGCTCCACAGGCCATCCAGGTTCGGATAGGCCTCCAGCAGCGTCTTGCCCTCGATGAACATGCCCTTGGCGCCCATCAGGTTGTTGATGCCCATAAGCAGGCCGGCAATGATCAGCGCGGGCAGGATCGGCATAAACACATCGGAGAACACGCGGACCAGGCGCTGCATGGGGTTGGTCTTGTCGCCGCCGGCTTTCTTGACGTCGGCGATGGTCGAGGCGGCAAGGCCGGTTTGCTCGCGCAGGGCGGCGTAGACCTTTTCCACTTCACCCGGACCGATCACCACTTGAAACAGGCCGCCGGTAAAGAACGAACCCTTGACCAGATCGACCTGGTTCAGCGCGCTGCCATTGACCCGGCTGGGGTCCTTGAGCGCCAGGCGCAGGCGGGTCACGCAGTGTGCGGCTTGCTCCAGGTTGTCGCTGCCTCCGAGGTGCTCGAGGATCTCGCGGGCGATATTCGAATAGTCGTGGCTCATGCTTGGTTTCCACTTTGGTTTTTTTATTTGGGGGCAGTCATTGGCAGCACGCCGAAAGCAAAAGTACTCGTACAGACGAGTTAAAGCAACAACTCGTCTGTACGAGTTTGAAATTGTTTTTTCCTGATTTTCTGTAGGAATCTGCTGAGCCCCATGGAAGCCGCAGCAACCAAGGGCTCAATGGACAAACCCTATCGGTAGCACTAAGGTTCGAGCCTGAATAAGCCGGGCACAGAGCCATCCCCATGAGCAAATACAACCAGATCTATAGCGATCTGCTTGCCAGCATCACCACTGAACGCCTGCAACGTGGTACGCGCCTCCCCTCCGAAACCGAATTGATGGAAAGCTACCAGGCCAGCCGAGGCACCGTGCGCCGCGCCATCGAACAATTGCAGGAGCGTGGGTTTGCGCAAAAGATCCACGGCAAGGGCACGTTTGTGTTGTCGCCCAACCCGATCGAGTTTCAGCTGGGCGGCATTGTCAGCTTCCACGAAACCCACGCCGACCTCGGCGATGACGTCCTGACCGAAGTGGTCGAATTCACCCAGATCCCGCTGGAGGGTTCGCTGCTGCAACACATCGAAGCCGAACCCGGCACGCTGATCACCCGCATCAAACGGGTACGACACATCGATGGCAAACGCGTGATCCTCGACATCAACCACTTCGTCGCCGACCTGATCCCAGGCTTGGACCGCACCATTGCCGAGCAGTCGATCTACGCGTTCATCGAACAGACGTTGCAGCTGCAAATCAGCTACGCCCAACGCACCATCAAAGCCCTGCCACGCAGCAAAGACGACCAGGCCCACCTGGACCTCGACGGCCAGAGCCATGTGATCGTGGTGAGCAACCAGACATTCTTCCAGGATGGACGGCAGTTCGAGTACACCGAGTCGCGGCATACGCTGGATAAGTTTTACTTTTCGGATATTGCGCGGCGGTGAGCCGAGTCAGGAAAAAGCAATGGCGTTAAGTCATCTGCTGCGAACTCCCCCTATGTTGAGTAGAGACTTTTCCTGCCGTCGGCCATTGGCCGGCGTCTGTAAAGCCTGGTTGGTGATGCTCAGCGCGCTTCTCATCGCCTGCCAGACGCCGCGTGAGGCGCTGCAACAACTAGCTCAAGAGCATGGCCGACACTGGGAGGTCTTGCCGGGACATGCGTTCCCCCTCTTCATCCTTGCACCGCGAACTGCCGAAAAAATGACTCGCCTGCGTGTCTATTTGGAAGGCGATGGGCATTCCTGGGCCACGGCCACACAACCCAGCCTGGACCCAAGCCCGCATAATCTCTTGGTGCCACGGTTGGCGGTCGACGATCCGACGCCGAACGTTTACTTGGCACGCCCCTGCCAGTTCGTGATGGCCGCAACCTGTCAAACCTCACTCTGGACCGATCGACGATTTTCTCAGGCAGTGGTCGACCGTCTCAGCCAGGCCATGGACCAACTGAAACAGCGATATGGCAATCGTGAGTTCGAACTGGTGGGGTATTCAGGAGGCGCCGCTCTGGCATTATTGCTGGCGGCGCAGCGCAATGATGTGACCCAAGTGCAAACCCTTGCCGGCAATCTCAGCCCACGTCTGTGGGCGGCGATGAAAGGGTTGTCCCCGCTCGACGGTTCACTGGAACCGCTGGACTACCGTGATCGACTCGTCTTAATACCCCAGCGTCATTTCATCGCAGAAGCTGACTCAATCATTCCGAGTCATTTAGCCGATCAGTACCAACAGGCACTTGGCTCGCCCCTCTCCCAATGCGTGCATGTACCAGGGGCAAGTCATGATGAGGGGTGGGAAGCGGCATGGAGCCGATGGGCTAAAACTCCGTTGGCGCATCAGCGTCTTGAGACTGAGAGTAGGCAGATCCCTTTGAAACAACCCACTACCTCCCCCATCAGGCTCCGCGCGGCCCGTGACAGCGCCAATGACCCTGAAGTTCCAGCTATTGCTGATTAATTCCGTAAAGTTTAAAAAAATAACTGAAACGTCGCATTTTTTAGCTTTTTTCCCGGCCTTAGTCATTTTCTTGATGAATTGTCCTACACGCATCGTGTAAATTCGGCCGCGCTTGAATCAGCACTCACTGACAAGCTGGCAGGGATGCCTAAAAGACGGACGCTGACGCGCGCGTTATTCCCTGTCAGTTTCCGCCCTGTAAGGATACTGCCTTGAACATTTCCCACCTGCGCCGCTCGTTGTTGGCGCTGTCCGTTGCGGCTGCCACTGCCACTGCCACGGTCCATGCCGCACCCGCACCCGACTTCAACTATGACCTGAGCAACGGGGCCTACAACAGCGACGGCGATGTTTTCAATAACGCCACCCTGGCCGGGACCTCGCAAAACGCAGGTGTCGGCCTGCTCAACGTGACCCTGGCGGGCAATCTGATCAATCAGGGCAACATCAACCTGACGACCACCAGCCCCAGCGACGTCCCGTCCGGCATCGCCGTACTTCTTAATTCCAACATCGCGGGCGACCTGGTCAATAACGGCGACATTACGGTGAGCGGCAACGGCGCGATGGGGCTGGACCTGTATCAGGCGAATATCGCGGGCAACGTAAACAACAACGGCAAGATCAGTGTGACTGGCCAAAACGCCAACGGCATGATGATCACCTCGACTCAGGCGCGCATCAATAACTCGGGCACGATCACCGCTCGCGGCCTCGATTCAGCGGGCATCGAGATCGAGAACGCGCGCTTCACCGGGCAGATGACAGGCGCGCCCTTCACAAGCGATATCAACAACAGCGGGACTATCTCCGGCGAAGGCATGGGTATCCACTTCGTCAACCTCGACACCTCCGGCGGCTTCGACACCCTCTCCATCAGGCAGACAGGTGGCCTGATCGAAGGCGGCATTGCGGCAATTCTGGTGAACGACAACGCCTCACCCTCGTATTTCTACTGGCAAGGTGGTCAGGTCAAGGGTGACCTGCTGGGCCTCAGTGGCGTGCTGGTGCAAGGCGAGGCGATGTTCGATGGCTCGACCATCCGCGCCGGTTTCGTTGATATCGACGGTGGCCGCCTGACGCTGCTTCGCCCGCAGACCACCATCGTCGGCGACCTCGACATGGACAGCGACACTGCGCGCCTGCGTCTGCTGCTTGATAACGACACGCTGCCCAACGCGCCGATCCTGAAAGTCACCGGCAATACCTTCTTCTCTGCAGGCAGCCAGATCGAATTGCAGGCCCGCTCCGATGACTTCCGCACCTCGGCCGCGGGCAACCGCTACACCCTTATCAATTCCGGTACGTGGGAAGACCCGGAGAACCTGTCCGTGGTTTCCTCCTCGGCCCTGCTTGAAGTGAAGAACTTCGGCATTGAAGGCCAGGACGTGAAAGCACTGGTTGCCACCCGCAATGATGAAGTCGTCACACAAGACCTGCTGGGTGCCCACGGCTCGCGTAATGCGGTGAATGCCATCAAGCCGTTCAAGAACACGGTGATGGGCCAACTGGACGAAAGCGACCCGGTATTCCAAAGCTTCGCCAACGCCGCCACCGCCGAAGAGCTGGCCAAACTGGCCGAAACCCTGACGCCGGATGTCAGCCGTGGGGCGATCAACGCTGCCACCAACAGCCAGAACTTGGTCGCAAGCGCCATCAACCGTCGTGCCAGCAAAGCGCGCAGCGGTTTGTCCTCCGGTGACGTGCTGGCAGAACAAGGCGTATGGCTGCAAGCGCTGTCCAGCGATGCCGACCAAGACAGTCGCCACGGTGTCGCAGGCTACGACGCCAACACCAACGGCATCGCCGTGGGCGCCGACGGCAAGGTCAACGCCGAGACCACCGTAGGCCTGGCTTACAGCTACCTGACCAGCGACGTCAAATCCGACCTGGGCAACAAAACCGATGTCAGCGGCCACGCATTGACCCTGTACGGCAACTGGGCCCGTGACAACTTCTTTGTCGACACCTCGCTGATGTATGGCTGGAACGACAACGAATCCAAACGCTACATCGCCGGCACCCGTGCCAAGGCCGACTACGACAGTGAGATCTTTGGCGTCAATGCACTGGCCGGCTACACGTTCCAGCTCAACAAGCAGTGGCTGCTGGAACCTCAGGTCGGTGCGCGCTATGCAAATGTGTCGATGGATTCGTACCACGAGAAAGGCAGCTCAGCCGCCCTCAACGTCGGCAGCCAGCGCTATGAAATCGGCGAAATGGGCCTGGGCGCTCGCCTGGCGGCCGCTTTTGACCTAGGTGCAGGCAGCCTGGAACCGGAAGCCAAGCTGATGGCCTGGCACGACTTCATCGGCGACAAGGCCGGCACCACCTCCACCTTCGTACTCGGCGGCACCCCATTCACCACCACCGGCGCCACACCAGCGCGCGACAGCTACGAGCTGGGCCTGGGTGCAAACTACCGAGTGGGCGCTTGGAGCGTGGGAGGGACATACAACTACCTGACCAGCAGTGGTTTCGACGCCGACACTTTCAGTGCGAACGTGCGTTACGACTTCTGATAAACCCCTTCGCTAGAAACAACAAAACCCGCCAATGCGGGTTTTGTTGTTTCAGGCTGGTGGTTTGCGGCGGGTGGGCGCCGTAGCCGACGCATCGTAGGCATCGCCAACAGCTGCTAAGTTTCGTAGGAAATTTTGTAGGTCTTGCCTAGCCGTTCGACACGTGCAAACCCGAGTTCGCCAAGGTGCATACCCGCGATAACAATCTTATCCGAGCTAACAACACTCAATAGTTTGGATCGTGTTTCGGCGCTAAGAAGCGGATCTTGGTCGAATGCAATGGACACATCGGGACGAGCAATCTGAATTTGGGGGAAATGAACGATATCCCCCCAAACCAGCAGACTACGATCATTGGAATCGAGACGATAACCGCAATGTCCTGCGGTATGCCCCAGAAGAGGCATCGCACTGATGCCAGGCAGAACTTCGTTATCAGTAAACGTGCGCGTCTTCTCCCGATACTGATCGAACACCTTGCGAGCAAACAGAAAGTTGCCACGAGCCCGCTCACTCGCTCGGCTGAGGTTGCCATCATCCTTCCAAAAAGAAACCTCGCGCTGGTGGACGACTAACTCTGCATCGGGAAAGGCTGCTTCCCCTGAAGAGTCAAGCAGGCCACCAACATGGTCGGGATGTGCATGGGTCAGAAGAATGGTGTCAATGTCAGCGGGTTGCACCCCAGCAAGCGCGAGATTCGCCTTTAACTTTCCGCCCCACTGCTTGAAACCACCAGCCCCCGCATCGATGAGGATCGTGCGGCCCCTTCCACGCACCAGGTAACAGTTGATGTGAATCGAGGATGGGTCGCTCACACCTGCGTCCTGCTGCAACTTGTAAGCCTGCGTAGAATTAATGTTGGAGAGAAGATCCAGACTTGCGCAAAGGTATCCATCACTGATGGCCGTAATCGAAAAGTCGCCGATCTGCTGGCCCGGAAATTTCATGTCGTTCATTGCGGCACTCCTTGCGAATCATCAGTTCCGCGCGTAGAGGGTATCGGCTGGATAGCCGAAGCAACGGATGTGTGCCGTGAGCCCGGCATGGCGTTTTATTGCCTCATCCAGTCGCGCCATGAAATCGTCCATGACCGATGGCGTTCTGAACGGTTCGAGGCGGTACTTGATTTGCGCGTAAGCAGGATGCCCACGCCCCTGGCGAGCAGCGACATAGATGACATGCACGTTGTCCAGCGCAGCCTGGAGGACGTCCGTGCAAAGCCGGGTGCATCGTTCGGTGAGTTCCGCCAGATTCGCTTCGGGCGGCATCTTTTGCGCCTGGATAAAGATCGTCAGGTTAGGCATATCGATTCTGCCCCTGCGTCTGGGGCGCTGCTCCATTACCACTGGTCAATTGCGCAGCCATCGGGGCATAGAGGTGTACGTTCTTTGGAAGGGTATTTGCACCAAGACTAATGGCGCTATCCAGCTTCGCCAGCCACCTGTTTTCAGGACATTTCTCCAGTGCGACCGCCCACATCTGCTCAGGCGTAAGCCCCATCTCGATGAGCGGCTCGGGACCGACTGCGCTCACGATCAGATACTCGCCTTCACCGATGGCAGGCGCGCGCTCAGGGCCGCCGTAAAGATTGCGGTGCCAATCGGTAATGTACTGCTGCCAGCGTGCGAAGTTGCCCCCGCCCTTCTGGCGATACTCATCACTTTCAAGCACAGCCAGACCGTCGATCGAGTGCATGGCCAGGTACACAGGGCAACCAGCGCTAATCGCTTTGAAGCGTTGCGAAGTATGGAACCCACTCACGGAAATAAGCGCGGGTAGCTTTTCCAGGCTATAGAAATCATTCCACTGTGCTTCGCTGACTGGGTCGGCAAAGCTGCACTCGACGGTATAGATCATGGATAGCTTGCTACCGGCCTTTTCGTAGGTCCGGCCCTCCGTGTTGATGTCTAGTCATGCTATGACCTTGATCACGGCGTATAAAACGATTATTCGGTATGCTTCAGTGACGAAAGATCAAGCTAAGCTGGATCGCCATCATCAGAACGGGAACGCTCATGCGAAGGAAGATCCCCAGCAGCACGGCACTGACAGCATTTGAAGCCGCCGCCCGCCACGGCAGTTTCGCGCGCGCGGCAGAGGAACTGTCTTTGACTGAAGGAGCTATCAGTCGCCAGATCGGCCGGTTGGAAGCCTTCCTCGGGGTCACGCTGTTTGAGCGGGTCGGCAATCGTGTCCGACTCCTTCCTAACGGAGAGCGTTACGCGGCCCAGGTTCGCGAATCACTTGACCGCTTGGATCGGGACAGTCAGTACTTGATGGGGCAGCCGAACGATGGCGCAAGCCTGGACATTGCCACTATCCCGACGTTCGCGATGCGATGGCTCATCCCTCGCTTGGGACGCTTCCAGCAGAAGCATCCGAACATTACTGTGCATTTGGCCGAGCGCATGGAGCCCTTCGTCCTGGCCGGCAGCGGATTCGATGCTGCCATCCATTTCGAACACCCGGCGTGGACGGGCATGCAAACTCACCAACTTTTGCATGAAGTGCTGGTTCCGGTTTGCCATCCTGGACTTCTGACAGGACGCAATCGAACAACCGCATTGGACGAATTACCGCGCCTTCACCGACGACAGAACCCTGACGCTTGGCAACACTACTCCCAAGAGGTGGGAAGCCCGCTGACCAATCCTGCAATTGGCGCACGCTTTGATCTCCATGGAATGTTGATAGAAGCCGCATTGGCCGGCCTCGGCGTTGCGCTAGTACCGCGCCTGTACGTTGAGACCGAACTGGCGTCAGGAAGCCTGATCGCCCCGTGGCCGGACGGAAAAACCATCTCTAAAACCTTCTGCCTCATCCTCCCTGAGCCCATCGAATTGGGTAGAGAGCCAATACAAGCTTTTGCTCAATGGCTGCTCGACGAAGCAAAGAAGGGAACAGAACTTGCCCGCGGCGATCATCCTCTTCGCCTCCCCTAGACGCTCACACGCTTGAGCCAGGGTGATTCCGCCTAAGCCGTAACGACCGGAGCTGACGTCACACAGACACGCTGCCTGGCGATGCACAAAGCTGCCAGAATTTGCCAACCCCAAAAAGCCAAAAGCCCGCAGTTACGCGGGCTCCAGGGCATTTTTTGCTAGTGGGTGCCGGACAATGCCGGACGTCCAATCATTCCCACTCTATTGTCTTTTGAGGAAAATAGCTCAATAAATTCAATAGCTTGGATAATACCAACAACAGCATACCATGGCTTATACCATAGTGATTTTGAGCGCGACTCTTTTGCCAGTTTTCACCGCAGTCATACGACCTCCAGCAGTGGGTAACAAACACAGCGACGCGCTGGAAGCAGGCGGACGGTGTCCGGTTGGTCATAGGGTAAGCTGCGAAATTGGATCTCCCCCAGAAATTAGGAAGTCGGCTAACGCGGCCCAGCTCCTCATTACTGACATTCATAAATCTCTGAGCACTCCAAGGAGGGGAACTGGAGAAGCTCGGATAGCGTTGCCTTCATTCAAAACGCTGCTCGCGATCTCCATCTCTTCGCAGTTCACGCACTTTCTCGCGCTCGATCCATTTAGCCAGTTTTGCAGAAACCGATTTAGCAGCCACAGCAATCCCCACGCACTTATGTTCGACCAACTCACCAATAGCATCCGCTCTAGGTTGCATTAGGTCCGCCCGGCTGCCAGACCAAGATGAAGGAGTGACTCGCTCGGCGAATGCGTCCAGCACTGCTTCTGGCTCAGGAGAGGCTTCCAAAAGCGCAATCGCTGACTCCGACATAGTAATTAGCTCTTGACCTTCAATCTTTGACCAAATGCGGATACCCGCCGCGATATATCCCCATACTCGGGCGTCCTTATTGGCACGGCACCACTCAATCAAAACGCCCACATCGATTCTGGCAAGAGGTGACCGGCGCAAGCCGCCATGGCGGATAAAGAACAGTCGTCCATGTTGTTCTTCCTCAGAGCCCTCAAAAACGCGATTGAGAAACACCTCGGGCATTAACGCAGCGGTCGTCCCAATGGCATTCTCGAATGCATGGATGTAGCCATGACGTTCATCAACAACAGAGAAGATCGTGTCCAGCCACTCGAGCTTTTCGGCCTCGTTGCCGTTGAAGCTTAGCCCGACACACACGACGCGCTCCATATCATGATCCATAGATCCACTGGGGTCACTGTGATCTCTCTGGAGCCTCCGGATCGCGGCTCTTAAGCCGACCAGTCTGAGGTCGGAACCAAGAGTATCCACTCCTCGCTCTTTATCATGCAGCTTCATGCTTAGAGCATCTAAAACTACGTCATCGCCGTTCGGTTTACCAAGGAGTCGCTGAGCGAGGTTGAGGACACGGCTACCGGGCAAATTAGCAAATTCGTCCCTCCATAGAATTGGTCCATACATGCTCGCATCGATGTCAGGATCATCCAGACACACCATACAACGATCTAGATCGGCCTCAGTGAACTCCCGCCGGGGATGCAAGCTGACTAATACGTGTCGAAATTCAGGATGCTGTAAGCACTGGTCGAGTAGCTCCTGTGCTAATGCTGGATCGACAGAGTCGGCCTGCTGGATGAAACCTCCAACGATTGCAAAGTTCTTATGAGCCTCAGGCTGCCGTTCCAGTTGAGCGACAAGTTGCTGCCAACCAACTCGCAAGTCATGGGCTCCCATAGCCAGCCCTCTCCCGAATGGAGCGCGATAAGGCATCCAGTCGCTGGAAAATAGGTTGGGACCCAACTCGGCGAGCTCCTTGCCAGATATCGCAAAGTCCTGACCTAATCGGAGAACTTTGGCCTCAAGCCGCCTCTCAGCTTCACGATATCTGTTGGGGTCGCCATGAATAAAATCAGAGTCCAGCACCCAATAGTCGTGCCCCTTACTCAGCACATACACCATTATTGTGGGGACTAAATCATGGGGCTCCAACTCTTTCTGCAATGCGGTGAGGCTGTCCGGGGGCGGCTCGAAGTCATCCGCGTTATCGCGCTCTGTGTAGTCGAAATAGATCGTAGAGCGGACCGCCTTCCAGCCCTCGCCCCAAGGGCTGTGTGCACGTAAAATGCGAGCGGCCTCGACAAGTTTGTCCCTCATCGCTTCTTGATGCCACATCCCTCGGAACTCGTTCGCTAGGGTCAACCGTGCGGGGCCTTCAAGATTGGCATCGCCGGAGGTGCCTAGTAGCACCGCTGCATCAATAAACGCGCTACGCCACTCCACAAGTTCATCATGGTTGGGTTGAAACCCAGAGTCTCTGGGCCGAGCACCAAACTCGTTCATCCCGGACGCTGTCCACGGCGGTCCATCCAGGGCAGTCGAGAGCATGCTGAAACCGAGCGACCTGCGTCCAGCCACTCCTGATGAAAGGCATTCATTCATGATCGAAATGCGCTGATCTAAAGAGGCGTGTGTACCAGATAGGTAGGCTTGGAAAAACCTTGTTATCTTATCTCGGACCGAGTCATAGTTATTTCTCTCATCTTCGTAGTCCGTCATACGAATTAAGAGCCTGACACAGCGGTCAAATGCGCTTCGTTCGTATGCCAATGACTGCAAAAGATTAAGGATGGTCGTACGCCTCGGATCGTAACGGGGTTCCATACCTTTGAAATCTGGTGCGGTAAGCTCTGCTTCGATCCTTTCAAGCAGTGCTTCAGGCGCAACCGGGGCGACATAGTCCAGCATTCGTGCTGACATATCGTCCAACTTTGTTATGCCTCCCAGTAGCCCATCCGGCTGGAGCCAAGTCTCAACGATTTCTATCGCTATAGAGTGGTCATGCAAGAGACCTAGCCTGTGTGCAAACGACATTAGCAAGCGTTGACGGCCGGAGGCTTCAAAGGTCGCTCTCAGTTGATCTACTGAAATACTATAAAGTGCTGATGCAGCCAACTTATTCGCAATAGCGTGGGGCAGAATGGCCCTCCACCCCCCCCGTTTCTGTACAACATGACGGTCTAACAGCTTCCTCACAGATCGAAGTAATTGGTTCTGGGAGTGCCCCGAGATTGACCCCAGTATTTCCAACTCATTGTTATCGACATCAGAGTTTGAGATTGAAAACGAATACACTAGAGACAGTATTTCAGCTTGCTCTCGCAGATCATCATCTGGATGATTACGCTGCTCAAACAATCGATCAAACAGCTGCGCGTCAGATAGTTGAGCGAGGCTCTCACCTTCCTCAACCCTCTCGGCGATCGCCAAGGATACCCTCGCGTTACCATCAGCAAACTCTGCTATGCGACGGACGTTAGTCTGACCGATACCGGGGAAGCGACGCATCAAAAGCTGCTCGGCCAACTCCGGTCCAATCGCTTCTATGTGAATTACCTCGGTGGTCTGAGGCTTATCGTCTCTAATGTCATATTCAACGGTGATAAGGCTTACTTCACCGCCTGCGGCTGATACCTTGCTAGCCAGCGAAGAGTGCAATTCAGATGGGCAGTTATCGAGTACCATGACAGCACGTCGACCATCAGCAATTAGCCTACTTAGCATCGCTGTCGCTGAAGGATTGTGATTCGCACCAGTATCGACATAGACAGCTACTGTCCGGTCTAGAGCAGCTGTTCCAACCTTTTCGTCGAAGAGTGCCTGCACGATCCTGGTCTTTCCGACGCCGGATAAGCCTGTGATGCGAACCGCCTTAATCGTAGTCCTGATGAGCTCTCGCATCGGCTCAATGGCATCTTCTATGCTGAGCTTCTGCCCCCCACCTGAAGGCATCGTTATCATCACTCCTGGGGCAGAGATCAACGTATCATCAGTACCTTGAGGTGGATTACTCCATGCTCCGTATGGCTGCCAACCAGAGTACCCTTGGCCCAGCTTGTCCTTTGTCCATAGCATGATGGACGGGTGCTGTCGCAACCACTGGGTAAGCTTTGAGCGGTCGTAAAAATCGAGGTAAATATCACCACTATTGGGCTCATCCTTCACGGCATTTCGCATCGCGTCAAGACGATCCCTCTTCATCGGGGGAGAGCAATCATCATCTAAGCTAACGATGATATAGCTCCCCCCCTTTTTAACTTGCTGAGCAATTGTCGGTGACAAGCCTCCAGCGCCGACCATTTCCTTTGTGATCGCGGCCTTCGGCATCCCATGTTTCTTTGCCTGAAGGATTGTGTCAGGCCGTTCAAGAAACCCTGTGCTTAGCTTATCTACAGGAACCTGAACGTGGATATCAATGCCCTCATCAGGAGCGTTGATCGAACCCGACCAACTTACCCACGCAGGGCTATGGCCATGCGCTGCCACCTCAGCTTCTGCGAGTCGAGCAATCAACTCTTCTAGCTGGGCATCGGACAGCCGGAGCAATTCATCTTTATGAATATCAAATATTGCCACGACGCCACTCTCAGGAGATCAATTTTATACTATAGGATAAGGCGGTAAATATCGGGAACTGCGCCTAACGCATCTGAACGGTCATAGACCGCTCAAATACATGTTCCTACTACTTGGCAAAACTCTCTATGAAATTCTCATATGATCCCTGCGCTCCAGACAGATGAGAGTTTAGAGTTTGCAACGGCCTCCCCAACTTGAAGCGCCGCTGTTGACCAGCCCCTCGATTTTCAATTTCCTCGACCACTTTAGTAGAAACTAGGTCAGGCAATGTATTATCAATAAAGGCCTGACCTCGATCACCAAGCTTAATCTTAATGACGGACTCACTTATATGGGTGCTACGCATAAAATAGCGCAATAACTTCTCCACACTTACAAGCTTTTCATCCATCGTCAACGACTCAACATCTACAAGCTGCACTCCTTCCCCACCATCCGAAACAGAGTTATGCTTGCTTAGATAAGCCTTGATCGCATTTGGCTCCCAAATTTCCAAGCTCGTTTCCTCCAGGCGAATGGAGTCCACAGTGCACATTGCAAAAGTATTACGCTGAAGTTGGGTCGATGGAAAAATCCTTAGCTGACCGAATGTGCACTCCTGAAAACCACAAGAATCAAACTCTGTCGCTTCATAGCTGCTGTGTGAAAAATAACATTTAGAGAACAACACCCCACTGATCTTGCAGTCACGCAAGGAGTCGACTCCAAACACCATACCTTCTAATTCAAGGCCACTTGAATCAATGTCACTGATAATCTTTAGGAGCAGGTTCCCACAATTCTCTTTGGTGTACGAGGCTTGCCCATCAAGCTTGCTAATCGAAGACAGAAATTGAGCGACCTCAAGCTTCTTGTCGTCCGCCTCTCTTCTCACCGCACGAATAAATTCGAGCTGGGAATTTTCAGGCAAAATACCTCGACGCAATACGCTGAGAGTTTCAGACGCAGCATCCTTATTAAGGGGTAAAACTATACGCGCTAGACCATCACCCAAAAAGTACTGACGGAACTCGTCGTGATCAAATTCAACTGCAAGATTGACATCCGAAGAGGCAACAAGGAGCGCATGCCCGCTAATTCGATCGCGCACCTGCTGTGACTGCAACGAAGACTTTCGCTTCAACTCGCAGAAATATTCAGCAACAACGTCTAGATGATCCTGCTTCAAGTACTCAATCCGGCTTTCCCACATATTAATAGCAATCAGAGATAAGAGTTCGCAATGCTCCTCAACCGTGATTAATGTCGCCCCCATCTCGCCAGATCTATCAATCCACTTCTCATTAGCTTCGCGCTCAATAATACTACGTACAAACACTGAGAAAAAATCTGAACCCGATGCATAAATTTTTTCAATGAACTGCTCAAGCGATTCGCTCTCTTGGGCAATATCAACTAAACGTCGAACCAACACCGGCCGAGTCAATAGAGAATGATCCGCACCTAAGCGCTCAGCAACCCTGTTATAAATTTCCTGGGCATTCTGCAATTTTCGATTTCTGCAATATTGCAAAAACTGAGACTGCTCCCACCTATTCAATTCCAACTTAGAAAAGCCAACTGAAAAGCCACTAATAGTATCGTAAAGTTTCTCTTGTGATTTTAGATTCTCAAACTCGAAGTAAGCTTTGCGTGCTGCCACAACCACTGCGCCAGTAGAATTCAGCGCTCCTACTAGGATACCCATAGCGGATAGCGCCTCTCCAGAACTGTTCTCTACGAACATCTCTTCAAAACCATCAAAAGCAGGAATAATTACTCCCATCCTGACGAGCGCTAGGAACGAATTGTAATATAGAAAAGGAAATCTATATTTATTTTGCAATGCTCCGACTGTAATATCATCAAAGCGTAAAAAGTGTCTCCCACCCAAAATAATTGGAACCAACAACCAATCCGAACTGCCCTCAGAAAACTTTGCCGCTTGCTTTCTGGCAGCAGCATTGATTAGAGAGGTTTTACCCTCCCCGGCATCACTCGTGACATACAGCACTGTAGTTTCAAGGGGGCTATGTGAGTCCAAAGTTTTGAGCGTTTCGGTGAGCGCATCTGCAATATGATAAGCTTTCCCTTCAGGGCTCGCTTCTAAGGTAGGTAGAAGGTCTGCGGCTGGAGATACGAAATTTGGATGATCTGGGATCTGCTCAAGAATCCGAGAGCTTAACAACTGCAACTTTGCTAGCCTCTCAACTATCCATCTGCTCGCAGATATCTCACCAGCTCCTTCATTAATAAAAATATCACCATATTTAGACGAAATGACGGCCTCAACGACATCCCCATTCATTGAAAACATCATTCGCTGACTATCATAAATAGTCTCAGACCCAGGATCGGCGAAAGTTGCCACGATAGACTTGAACGTATCGATCTGCATTACTGTATCCCTAGTTCGATTAGCGTCGCGGCACCGACTTTAATTGGCACCAATGCACTACTCATTTGTGGATGCACTCGGATTATCTTAGCCCCTCTCAGCAACAAAGTCCTAATTGGTGGTAAAAAATCATCATCCGCGCTTAATATGAAAATAAAATCGTACGCCTGACTAGAAAGATACATCAAATCGCACGTAAGCATCGTATCAACGAGTTTTTGTTCATGCCTATAAACGAGAGAAGCTCCGCCAGTAATACAGCCTTGCGTTGGACAGCGCCCTTTTTGCAAAAGCTTTTTTGCCAAGGGTAGTGGACAGGTCAAAGTGCTACAACCGACAGATGCAGGAGTTTCAACTCGTATATTGCTTGGACGACCTTTCCTGCGGTAAGTATTGAACAACTGATGACTTGGTTCTTCTAGCAGCGAAACAGCCAGTTCCGCAGTAGCTCTCAGAACAGTTATTCCACCGCCATCATTTGGTACGCGCAGCACCGCAGGAAACTCAGCTTGAATACTTACAGATAGCTGCTGGGATAACACACTAAAATTATCACCCTCATACCAGCCGCCATACAACCTAATCTCACACGTCCCTAGACTTCTCGAAAACATCTCCGAAGCTTGTATAAGCGTTTTTTGCACGACACCTAGAATCCCCGCGGATTTCTGAAGAGAACTAAGATTATCGTAATCAATACATATAACTACTTTCATCCTTAAACCACACCACAAGGCAAAAAAACAATAGATTTAAGATAGCCATTGTCAAACGCACCAAGTTTGTGCGCCATCGCAACCGAGGTGTTGTTTGAGCTGTACCAGGCAATCAGTCTCCGATTGCATTTGGGGAGGCCATATACGGGGTAGCGCCTGTGCATAGGATCCTTCCAAGCGAGGTGAGGTGGCATTCCGGGTCAACGGAAAGAAGCTTAGCATGGGTAGGGTAGGCTCCATAGAAAAGCTCTCCTCCCTCATCACGAGGAGCAAGCCCCAAAAACGCGAAAGCATAATGATGATGCCAGCTGCATGGGCGATCCTTGATGCCCCGCGCCAAGCACGGCTCGGTGAGCTGATTTTCACGCCTACTAGGGTGACCGTAGTGGCTTTCACGTCTTCGCGGCAGCGATCGCATGCCATGCAGAATAAGACTGTTCGTTGAGCCTATGGCGAATAAGGCAAGGTGTTGGGAGGGGGTGGGCGAAGCCCGCACCCGTACAACACACATCTTGCCGTCCAATCCTGCGCGACTCTATGCGATCTGATCAATATCGTCAGCTCAAAAAACAAAATCGCATACCTTCGCGTTGAATCGCGTTGAATCGCGTTAACTCGCACAGTGTCGCGCACTATCGCATAGATTCGCATTAACTAATTAACTTACCACCCGCAACTGACAATCGACGCCAACGATCAGCACTCTTGCGCCCCCATACGATCTAGCAAGCACACCAAGTTCTACTGGCGGACAATTTACGGACAACTCTGCTCAGCTGAAGCCGGATAGAAAATTATCCGTCTATTTGAGATTCCAGCATGACGCGAGATAATCGATTACACGACAACTGACATAATCAGGTATTCGATATGAAGCAGGGATTGAAAGAACGCTCCTACCCAACTGCCTACAAAACTGCTCGAAGTACCATGCTGGCCATCACAATAGCTGCGACCAGCCTCGCCGGCATGGCTTTTTACTCTTCCGCTGCTTACGCGATATATTGCTCCAACTGTTCAACCTTCTATCAGCAGATGTTCCAATATGCTGAGGAGGTCAATACGTCACTCAATACAGCCGAACAGTTAAAAAAGCAAATCCAGCAATATCAAAATATGATCACACAGGGCAAAAGCTTGCCCAACTCTATGTTTGGGAGTATCGCAACAGACCTGAAAAGCGTGGTTAGCATCTATAATCGCTCGCAGAGCTTGGGCAGAGAACTTCAGAACATTGATACGCAGTTCAACGATAAATTCCCAGGCTTTCAGTCTTATCTGAACCGCGCGGCTAACTATACTGCTCTCAGTACAGAGGAGCATTATCAGAACTGGTCAGAGCAAGGTCGTGACAACGTGAGATCAGCGCTTGAGGCAGCAAATCTAAATACGAGCAGCCTTGAATCTGAAGATACCAAGTTGGCTAGCATGGTCGCCCGCTCACAGTCGGCAGTCGGTCGTATGCAAGCGATCCAAGCAGGCAATGAAATAGCCTCACAAAATGTTCAGCAACTCCAAAAACTGCGCGACCTCTTAGCGACGCAGATAAATATGCAAGGCAACTATATGGCGCAACAGGGCGACCGTAGCGACATCCATGAAGCAACCGAACAAAAATTCAAAGACGAACCTACTATTCGCGGCGGCTCAAAGGGGTACTAATAATGGGCATATCGAAATGGCTTTTAGTTCTGATGTGTGCTGGGTCAGCTGTTGCCGCATCAGCTACTACAATCATGATTTGGAGCAGAGCTGAATGCACAGCAAGCAGTGATCAAAAAAATGCAGACTCAGCCTTCAAAAACCATCCTACCCTCCGTGGTGGATCAAAGGGATATTAGTTATGGATCGTCGTCTCTTGTGGTTTCTCGCGTTCATAGGCATCTTCATTGCTGGTAATGCGCTAGCTGATACAAATCTTGCACAACCGGATACGTCAGTTGATGGCCTCCTAGACTTAATACTCAACCAGTCAGGTCAGTGGTCACAACGACTGTACGGCTATGCGATTAACCTATTCTGGCTCCTGGCAACTATTCAGCTTGTCTGGACATTTATGCCATTAGTTTTGAAACAAGCTGATATAGGTGAGATTGCAGGCGAACTGGTACGCTTCATTTTGGTGACTGGCTTCTTTTTGGCAATGATGAAATATGCTGTGGAATGGGCTACCGCCATTGTCGATAGCTTTCGTGACGCGGGAGCTGCCGCGAGCGGCCTTGAACGGGCATTGCAGCCCGGAGACGTGTTTGCAATGGCAGTGGAATTTTCACGCGCAATCCTGGCAAGCATTTCGTTTTTTTCTCCAGGGCAAGCGCTCGCCATCAGCCTCGCGGCATTTTTAGTGCTGATCTGTTTTGCATTCATTGCAGCCTTCATGTTCGTGACGCTCGTTGAGTCCTACGTAATCATTAATGCATCTGTATTGTTCTTCGGCTTTGGTGGTTCCCAGTGGACACGGGAATATGCGATTGCCCCCATCCGTTTCGCCCTTGCAGTCGGCGCTAAGTTGTTCGTATTGACCCTGATTATCGGCCTGATTTTACAAGCAAGCCGTGAGTGGTCAGCTGCGTACCAGAACAATGAAGCCTCCGTGATGACTATGGCGGGTCTGGCTTTAATTTGCGCCTACCTGACCAAGACAATTCCAGACCTTATAGGCGGCATGATTAGTGGTTCGTCGATGGGTGGAGGTTCGGCCATTGGAGGAATGGCAACGGCCGGAGCGGCGGGCGCTGCCGCCGCAATCGCCACCGTCGCCACCGCGGGTGCCGCAGCACCAGTTGCAGCCAGCGCACTGGGTGCAGCCAGTAGTAGTGCAGGTGTTACCGCTGGCAGTGGGCTGGCGGGCGCGATCAACTCTAGTTTTGCCAATGCCGCAAGCTCAGCGGGCGGTGGAGCGTCAACGTCAATAAGTGGCGGAGCGTCTTCTGGAGTGGGTGCCAGCACTGGCGGAGGCGCTACCAAGGGCCCGATACCAGCGGCGTCAAAGACTGGAGGCAGCCCGGCTGACGCAACTTCGTCTAGACCAGCTGCGGAAAGCGGCAAATTCTCCCAGCATGCAGCTAAACAAAGCGGTAAGGCCATACAAGCAGCCGAAAACAAAGACCCACAGCAACCGGCACCAAAAGGGGAAGCAGTCCGGACTGGCGATGAAATTTCCCAAGCTGCTGGTGGAACTGCAAAGGTGCTCGGCGTTATGGCGTCACTGGCCGTGCCAGGTATGGAGAATGCCCACGCCTCATCTCTTTTTCCTGTTGCCAATGACAGCCCGGTCGCTCAGAAAAAGGAAACTGAAACGCCCCCCGGCCCCGACGGCACGGAATCTAATGTCATCCGTCCCGTCTCTGACACCAGCACGGATCACGGACGCCTCGCTTCGCTCAACGTGGCCGGTACGGCATCGAACAACGACCCTCTGGAGAAATAACCATGACAGACATTCTGATATTCGCTGGATTCGCAGCATTGGTCTTTACGCTCGGCATTGGCCTGTGGGCGCTTGGCAGATGGCTACGCAGCAAGGGCTACGGACCGCAGCTCGATAAGCTGGATCGCCAGTACACAGCGCTCCAGCTCAGGGTAAGCCCGCTGGCCCTATCAGCTTCATACCGCATGATTGCGGGAGCACATAGCATGAATCGCCTACCTCTGCTGGGAAGCAAAAGTAACGCAGCTCTGACAAAGCAGATTCTGGTGGCGATGCGCGCCGAACAGCCTACACAAAAACGAGAAGGCTAAAATTCGCTGATCGCCAGCCCGGAGTATTACGAGCCCCGCCACAGTGCGGGGTTTGTATTGCTGTGGCAGCACCGCTTAGCACGCCCCTGATTTTTCCCATCCGTCACTTGCCTTGCCGGGCCTTATCATCAGATTCCGCATAGACCTGCGCTATCATCGGCCATCCCCTTAACGTGCTGTAATACGCACGGACTTTGAACACCTATCAGCCAGATGCCACATGGGCGGGAAGCAACTACAGCTGATCAAATGTAGCCCGCCACGCAATACCGCTTTACCTTATCGGGACGATATCGGCCGTGATCTGCTGAACCCCTGAAGGGCTGCCGCCTAAAGACAATTTCTCGGCTACTTCTTTGGCAGCCTCCATGGTTTTATAACCTTTGGCATCGCCTAGGTCATTCGAAGCTGCTATGCGCTCGCCGGTCTTGACGACGTAAAGGCGTCTCGCTCCTGGCTTAAGCTCAAACCATACGAGCCAATCGCCGCCTGAGGCCTTTGAAGGATCAGGGATCGGCTCCCACGACAATGACCCATCGTCGTGCTCGATGACTGCTATAGCAGAAGCGAGCGAACTACCACGCCGTTTCGCCGAAGCCCATGCCAGGGCAGCGGTCTCGTAACGCACGGCACTTTCCAAGCATGTGACCCAAACGCTCGGCGACGCATGCACGAGAAAACCTCCCTCTAAATCACTTTCCACTGCGTAACCGATTATTCTGCCCATCTGCTCGCCTCTAATAGTCCTTACTACCGCAAGTCTAACCATCAACAGGCACCACGCTGAGTGTATGTGCAATAAAGCTCAGCTAGCTTAGCGCACAGTTCTTCCAGACTTCAGGGCACTCGTGGATCAGCAGAAACGGACTACGCCAAAGCGCGGAGGCTTCGCCATTAGTAATACGCACGGACCAGGGACACCTTTAAGCTCGCCACGAATACACCTCAAACGCCGTCGGATCGACGCGACTGGGCCTCCGCCAAAGGCACTCCGCAATTAGTAATATGCACGGCAGTGGAGCGCTCGACGGCATCATTTACATAACGCCCTGCGGCTGTCTTGCTGACGCCAATGCGGGCCGCGATAGCACGGATGCTCAATCCCTGAGCTCGAAGTGTTTGGGCCTCAGCTCGACGGTCGGCGGTCACTTCTAGGTATATTTCCCTATCTACAGCCCCGGCGGCACGCCTACGGCCTTCCTCGCGCTTCCTGTGGCGTTCTGCGGCCTCGCGCGGGCTAATTACAGTCCTAAGCTGCCGCTGCTCGTCTGGCGTGATTCTGAACAAATTGATCAGCGTGTCGTTCCTGGGCGTGTACAGCGGGGCATAGTCCCTGCCCTCAAAGCTAACTTTCTCGCCTGCCTCGAACGCCTTGGCTTTGCTGAACAACGTCATCAGCTCTCTGGAGCGGCTATTCCATTGCGGGTCTAGCTCACGGGCCAGCGCGGATGCTTCGTGGTACATCTGTTTGCTGTTGGTTGCGCCCGAAAGCAACAGGAAATTTAGCCGCCAGAACAGGTGCTGCATTCGGCAGCCTTCGCTGACACCACCGCGCAAGTCGGCCAGCTTGCGCAAGTCCTCCAGTCGATCCCACGCGAGCTGCCGGCCGGAGAATCCCCGTAGGTTGTTCGTCTTGCCGCCGAGTACCGATACAAGCTTGAAGGGCTTGCGCTGGATACGTTCGGCCTGCGCTTGCCGCTGCTGTTCGATTGTCCAACGCGCAGTAGGCAGCAGCGACTCGGCCAGATACTCGAAGTTGTAACGCACCGGCTGGCCGTCGATGCCGCTCTGAACATGCACCACGCGGCACACTTCGCCGCTCTTGCTGTTGACGGTTTCAACGGTACGCAGCACGCGGCTTGCATCCTTCGCCATACGATCGGCCCCAACGTGCGCCAAGCGCTCAACAAGGTAGCGCTGGCAGGCGTTCCAGCGCGGCAATGCCTGACGCGGAATCGTGCCCTCCAAAAGCCACTTGGCTTGGATTCCGCGGCCGCTGTAAATCAGCATGGACGGGGCGGGTATGCCTTCCTCTGCGCAGAAGTACATCACATAGCTGGCCAGGGCGTCGGGCGAGAAACCAGCGAGCGCAGGAACGCGATAGGTGTCGAGATCGGCGAACAGCAATCCCAAGCGCGATAGATTCACGACGCGCCGGTTGGGGCGGATGAATTCGGCCTGTGACATCCATGTGTCACGGGTTTTGTCTACCAGACCGAGAACGGTTGGCATATCTGCCAACAAGTGAGACGACTGGCGCTTGTCGCCACACACATCAACAAGGAGGGAAAAAAAGCCGCTCCGGGTACTGTCGTGGTACGTCTGCGCCTCGTCCTGTGAACTGAACAGCGCAAGCTGTGAGCGTTGATGTTGAGCATGCGTAGTCCTACTATGCTGCTGCGAAATGGGCCCTGGATCGGGCCCGGTCCGCACTGCTCAGGCTCCAATTCCAGGTCTGGGAGCCGGGCCAGAAGCTTTGCACGCATCAATCCATTCTTCGACTTCAGCCAGATCCCAAGCAACATTCCGGCTGGTCAAAGCGATACGGCGTGGGAAATCACCCCTTTGTTCCATGTTGTAAATTGTGCGCTCAGCCAGCGGGATCATCGCATGCAATTTCTTACGGTTGATGAGTGTTTTGCTCTTTGGTTTGGTCTCCACGGGGTCGCTTTCCTTCGAAGTTGTCAGATGCTTGACAATGCCTTCGAGGGCCAGAACTAGGGCGCAAAAAAGTTAGAATATGGTTGTCAATCGGAGCTATCATCTAAGGATGGGAAAAAACTTAAAACCGTCGAGCACCTACGACCCGCTTCTGCAACTGCTGGTTAGGGAGAGCGATACATCGTCTGATCGCATCCGGTCGAAATTGAGTAACCACTACGACTGGTGCTTCTGCGAGCTATGCTGGCGGTCCACCGAATATGCGATCAGCATGGCGGCGCCAAAGGTCTTCAAACGCTTAAAGCGCGAAAATGTCAAAGTGGTGCCCTTAACAGAAACTGTTCGTACAAGGGCTCAGAAAAAAGCCAATATCTTGGTTGCTCGTTACGAACAGGCATTGAGGGGGGAGTTTGGCAAATATGGGCCCTCCCGGATGCTGTTGAGATACTGCGATATGCAGGAATTGCGCGGAGACTTTTCGGTAGCTGCATTCCGCGAGCATGTGGAGCGTCGAATGCTCGTTTCTACCTGGGCGGAAGACGGCGAATTACTGAGACCTGCGACCCTGCCGGGCCAGCCTGAAGGCGCAGCCAGACCAAGCAAACTCTACTGTGAAGCTCATAATCCGCGGCGTAGCGATGAAGCTCGCCGCGCCTATCAGCGCGACCGTAGGTTTGCGCTTGAGTATGAGGAACTGATTGCCCAAATATGGGCACAAGGAGCTGCCGTGCTCCGCAGGTGGGATATAGAAACATGGGCAGATGTCAGGAAAAAGGCCTACGTCCAACTCCAAGCACTCAAATCGCCAACAAGCTCGCTGGATGATTTGTTAAACCGAGGCATTACGAACCAATCTGAAATCGCCCGGGAGCTTGGCGTATCGCGCCAAGCAATCTCTGCAGCCATCAGACGGCGAACTCGAAAGCTGGCAGATTGAATTTCTAACTTTATTCTTGGCCACGATTGCTTCGACGTGGCCGGTGAAGGGTCCACTCGTCAATCATATCCGCCCAATCCTGCAACATCGCCCGACGCTGATCGCGGTATTCAGCCTTGTTATAGACGGCCCGTACGCCCTTCTGCTCGTGCGCAAGGCACTTCTCAATCCAGTCTGAGTTATAACCCGCTTCATGCAGCAGCGTGCTCGCTGTCCGCCTCAAATCATGCGGTCCGAACTTGCTCAACGGCTTCCCCTCTTTCTCCGCGAGCCGATAGGTCAGCGTCAGCACCTGATTGATCGTCGCGGTGCTCATTGGCAAATCGGAATCGTACCGAGAGGGAAAAACGTAATCCGAACCACCGGCAAACGTCTTCAGAGCAATGAGAAAATCCAACGCCTGCTGAGATAAGAACACCAAATGGGGGTTACGGCGTTTCATCCGCTCTTTCGGAATAGTCCACAAGGCTTCGCTGAAACTGATCTCGTTCCAGGTGGCATTAGTCAGCTCACTTTTGCGCACCATGGTTAGCAACAGCAGCTTAGCGGCCGCCCTTACCGAGGACGCGGTGCCGATGCGGTCCAGGTACTGATACATCAACGCGATTTCGTCAGGCCCTAAAGCGCGGTCACGTGGCTCGAATTTAGCGATGCTTGCAGGACGTACTAGATCAGCCGGGTTCTCTACCTTCTGGCCACGCTCAATCGCCCATCGGAATACCTGCATCACAATCTCGCGGGAGTGCACGGCCGTGGCTGGAGCTCCACGCTCTACGATTGCATCAGTCAGCGTTCGCAGGTCCTCATGATTGATTTCCACCAGTTTCTGATTGCCGAATTGAGGCTTGAGCTCGCGCTCGTAAACAGAACGGCGCATGTCACGGGTCGAGTCAGCCATCTGATATCCACGCAGCCATTTCTCAGCCCACGCATCAAACGTCTCTGCCCCTTTGGTGCGTGCCTTGGCACGGGCTTTCTCTTTGGCAGGTGACTTTCCCGCAGAAACCATCCTTTTAGCCTCACCCAAGCGCTCTCTGGCTTCCGCAAGTGTGATGCCACCCACGCCATAGCGACCAAACGTGATGGTCTCCTGACGGCCGTTGATAGAGTAGTTGTAGCGAAATGAGATAGAACCAGCAGCGGTGACGGCCACGTACAGCCCGTCGCGGTCGTTCACCTTGTAGAGTTTTTCTTTCGGTTTGAGGTTACGCAGCTTGGTATCAGTCAGCATGGCAGTCACGGATTCCTTGTAAAAAATACCATGCTAAGAAAAGCACTCATGCATCACGATAAAACCCAATGAAACCGGGCCAATCATGATATTTGATACCATGTCCTTCCCTCCTAAGGAGACATGGTATCGAGTACCAAGCATGGCATTTGGCTCAGTCAATGCCCCGTACCATGCCACATAAACACGGTGCTTGGCGATGCACAAAGCTGCCCGAGCTTGCCAGACCCAAAAAGCCAAAAGCCCGCAATTAAGCGGGCTTCAGGGCATTTATTGCTAGTTGGTGCCCGGCAATGCCGGACGTCCAATCATTCCCACTCAATCGTCGCCGGCGGCTTGCTCGACACGTCATACGTCACGCGCGAGATGCCTTCGATCTCATTGATGATACGGCCGCTGACGGTTTCCAGCAGTTCGTACGGCAGGTGTGCCCAGCGGGCGGTCATGAAGTCGATGGTTTCCACTGCACGCAGGGCCACGACCCAGGCGTAACGACGGCCATCGCCGACAACGCCAACCGACTTGACCGGCTGGAACACCACGAACGCCTGGCTGACTTTGTGGTACCAGTCGGCCTTGCGCAGTTCTTCGATGAAGATATGGTCGGCGCGACGCAGCAGGTCGGCGTATTCCTTCTTCACTTCACCAAGGATGCGCACACCCAGGCCAGGGCCTGGGAAGGGGTGACGGTAGACCATGTCGTACGGCAGGCCCAGTTCCAGGCCCAGGCGACGGACTTCGTCCTTGAACAGTTCGCGCAGCGGTTCGACCAGCTTGAGGTTCATTTCCTCAGGCAGGCCACCCACGTTGTGGTGGGACTTGATCACGTGGGCCTTGCCGCTCTTGGCGCCGGCCGACTCGATCACGTCGGGGTAAATGGTGCCCTGGGCGAGGTACTTGATGTTGTCCAGTTTGCTGGACTGGGCATCGAACACGTCGATGAAGGTGCGACCGATGATCTTGCGCTTCTTCTCCGGGTCGGACTCGCCGGCCAGGTTATTCAGGAACTGCTCTTCGGCGTTGGCGCGGATCACTTTGACGCCCATGTTCTCGGCGAACATGGCCATCACTTGCTCGCCTTCGTGCAGGCGCAGCAGGCCGTTGTCGACGAACACGCAGGTCAGTTGGTCGCCGATGGCCTTGTGCAGCAGCGCAGCAACCACGGAGGAGTCAACGCCGCCCGACAGACCAAGCAGCACGTTGTCGGTACCGACCTGGGCGCGTACTTGGGCGATGGCGTCTTCAGCGATTTTCGACGGGGTCCACAGGGCTTCACACTCGCAGATATCGAGGATGAAGCGCGACAGAATGCGCCCGCCTTGCTTGGTGTGGGTCACTTCCGGGTGGAACTGCACGCCGTAGTAGCGACGCTCGTCGCTGAACATGCCGGCGATCGGGCAGCTCGGGGTGCTGGCCAGGATGTGGAAGTCTTCCGGCATCTTGGTGACCTTGTCACCATGGCTCATCCATACGTCGAGGCCGAACAGGCCGTCGGCGTCGACGTGATCTTCGATGCCGTCCAGCAGGCGGCTCTTGCCGACCACGTCCACACGGGCGTAACCGAACTCACGCAACTCGGAACCTTCGACCTTGCCGCCCAGTTGCTCAGCCATGGTCTGCATGCCGTAGCAAATACCGAAGACCGGCACGCCCAGGTCGAACACGGCTTGTGGGCAGCGCGGGCTGTTGGCTTCGTGCACGGACTCGGGGCCGCCGGCGAGGATGACGCCTTTAGGGGCGAATTCGCGGATCGCTTCGTCGTCCATGTCGAACGGATGCAGTTCGCAATACACGCCGATTTCACGCACGCGGCGGGCGATCAGTTGGGTGTACTGGGAACCGAAGTCGAGGATCAGGATGCGGTGGGCGTGAATGTCGAGGGCCATGAAGTCAGTCTCGTCTAATGAATCAGAAACAACTCGGGGCTGAAGAACAGCCCCGGTTACTTAACATTTTGCTGGAAGCTTCAACCTACGCGGTAGTTTGGCGCTTCCTTGGTGATCTGCACGTCGTGGACATGGGATTCAGCCATGCCGGCGCCGGTGATCCGTACGAACTCTGGCTTGGTGCGCATTTCGTCGATGTTGGCGCTGCCGGTGTAGCCCATCGAGGAACGCAGGCCACCCATCAGTTGATGGATGATGGCGCTCAGGGTGCCCTTGTACGGCACACGGCCTTCGATACCTTCCGGAACGAGCTTCTCAGCGCCAGCCGAGGAGTCCTGGAAGTAACGGTCGGAAGAACCTTGCGCCTGGGACATGGCGCCCAACGAACCCATGCCGCGGTAAGCCTTGTACGAACGGCCCTGGAACAGTTCGATTTCGCCCGGCGCCTCTTCGGTACCGGCGAACATCGAGCCCATCATCACGCAGGAGGCACCGGCGACGATGGCCTTGGACAGGTCACCGGAGAAACGGATGCCGCCGTCGGCGATCAACGGTACGCCAGTGCCTTCAAGGGCAGCGGCGACGTTGGCGATGGCGCTGATTTGCGGCACGCCCACACCAGCGACGATCCGGGTGGTGCAGATCGAGCCAGGGCCGATACCGACCTTGACCGCATCCGCGCCCGCTTCGGCCAGAGCCTTGGCGGCAGCGCCGGTGGCGATGTTGCCGCCGATCACTTGCACTTCAGGGAAATTCTGTTTGACCCAACGTACGCGGTCGATCACGCCTTTGGAGTGACCGTGGGCGGTGTCGACCACCACCACGTCCACACCGGCAGCGACCAGGGCCGCAACGCGGTCACCCGTGTCTTTACCGGTGCCGACGGCGGCGCCGACGCGCAGACGACCTTGGTCATCCTTGCTGGCCAGCGGGTAAGCCTTGGCTTTTTCGATGTCGTTGACGGTCATCATGCCCTTGAGGGCGAATTTGTCGTCGACGATCAGCACGCGCTCGATGCGGTGCTTGTGCAGCAATTCGCGCACGTCGTTCTTGTCGGCGCCTTCCTTGACCGTGACCAGACGCTCTTTAGGCGTCATCACTTCGCGGACGGTGACTTCAAGACGGTTCTCGAAACGCACGTCACGGGAGGTAACGATGCCGACCAGGTCGCCATCGTGCAGTACCGGAACGCCGGAGATGTTGTGCAGGCGGGTCAGGTCGAACAGGTCACGCACGGTAGCGTCGGCTTCGATGGTGATCGGATCCTTCACCACACCGGCTTCGTAACGCTTGACCTTGCGCACTTCGGCAGCTTGCTGCTCGATGGTCATGTTCTTGTGAATAATGCCGATGCCGCCTTCCTGAGCCATGGCAATGGCCAGACGGGCTTCGGTGACGGTGTCCATGGCAGCGGAAACCAGGGGAATATTCAGCTCGATGCCACGGGTTAGGCGGGTCTTGAGACTGACTTCGTTAGGAAGCACCTCGGAATAACCAGGCACTAGGAGAATGTCGTCGAATGTCAGAGCTTCTTGGCTGATACGCAGCATCGCGGGGGCTCCCGAGCGGGAAAATGGAAGCGCGCCATTATATACATGCACCCTGCCTGGCTCAATGTAAAACTCTGACAAACTTGGTAATACTGATAGATGGATTAAAGTTCGACCTTGACCCAACTGATCTTCTGGTCCAGCCAATCGGCAAATTCGTCGATAAAGCTCTGCTTGAAGCCCGCTTCGGCCCAGTTGTTGAAGATAAATCCCAGGTTGGAAAACCCGCACTCCTGCAAGAACAGAAAGCCGTTGATGTCATCTTCATGCCCGCACAGTGGGCAGGTGAAGTTGTCGGTGTGGCCGGGCATCCAGTCTTCCAGGCTTTCGAACAACGCCTCCCCCACTTCCCGCCGACACTCCGGGCAGCCGGCCTCGCCAAGAAAGCCTTTGGCGGGCGTGTAGATACAGCGTTTATAGATAATTTCCAGCCCATTGACCGGCTCGTTGAACGGTAGCGCTTCGGGATACAACACCACGGCGCGGGCGCCGTCGGCCAGGGCATAGCCCATGCGGTTGCCGGTGCGGCCGCAGGTGGTCAGTTCTTCCTTGACGATATTCTTGCGCACCAGCCAGCGCACGATTGCCCGAGCGCGGGGTTCGTGCACGGGCAAAGTGGAGATTTTCGGAACAAGGATGCTTTGGGAATTCATGGGAGTCCTGCGGTGTGGCTTCTGACGCCTGGGAGGACGGCAGCTTAATCCCTGAAGAAATCAGGTCAAGTATTCAAATACCGTCCAATCAACGCAATGCCGCTGGCCAGCACCAGCCAAGTCACCAAGCGCACGAATGCCTCCCGCGACAGGCGCATCGTCAACCTGCGCCCTGCCCACAACCCCACAGCCATCGCCGGCAACAAGCACACAGCGAGCAGCAACAGCGGTAAGTCCGCATACACGCCGGCGATCAGGAACAGACTCAAGCGCACCACAGTGCTGCAACTGATCAACGCACTTTGAGTGGCGCGCGCCGCGTCCTTGGGCAGACGACTGTTCAGATAGATCGCATACAAAAAACCGCCGCTGCCGAACAGCGCACCAAAAAGCCCGCCGATCGTCCCCATCGGGATCGACCAACCCGCAGCCAACTGCGTCGGGCGGGCCTTTATCGCCAGGCTATAAAGGGCGTAGGCACTGATAAACAACCCCATCAACAGCAGCAATAGGTCGGAATGCAGATTGAGCAAAAACACCACGCCCAAGGTACAACCGACGGCCATGCACGGCAGCAGGCGCAATAACTCGGGCTTGCTCACGTCTCGTCGGGTTTGCAGCAAACCGCCAAATGCCGCGACAAAATCCAACAGCACCAGCAGCGGGATGATCTTCGACAGCGGCATAAACAAAATCAACACCGGCCCGGCCACCAGCGCCGTGCCAAAGCCGGCGATGCCGAACACGATATAGGCAACGGCCACGCCCACGCCGATCACGAGCCATTCCAAACCGCTAAACGACCACTGACTCATCAGCTCAACCGGGCCCATGGGTGATTCCTTGCAAGAGATGGCGTTCACTTTAGCCATCGACGAGCGTTGCGACTAATATCTTCAAATCCTTCAAGCCATCTTAAAAAGGCATAACGTGTGATCTCCACCCGTCAATTGCGCTACTTCGTTGAAATCGCCGACAGCGGCAGTTTCAGTGCCGCGGCCGAGCGCCTGTTCGTCGCGCAATCGGCCTTGAGCCGGCAAATCAAGGCGCTTGAGCACCAACTGCAAACGCCGCTGTTCGAACGCACGGCGCGTCAACCGAAGCTGACCGCGGCGGGCGAAGCGTTTTACCCTCGGGCGCGCAACCTGCTGAGCGAACTGCATAAGGCCAGTGAAGTGGCGACCCAGATCGGCAGCGGCCAGGTCGGCACCCTGCGTCTGAGCCATTCGAGCACCGTGCCGATGAGCGGCGTGCTGCTGCGCGGCATCAGTGCCTGGCTGGAGCGCTGCCCTGGGGTGTCGGTGGATATCGCCAAGATGTCCTCCGAAGCGCAGCTGGAAGAGATCGCCGACGGCCGCCTGGACATCGGCCTGCTGCGCTTGCCGGTGTTGCGCCAGCGCGAAGGCGTGCGCGTACAGCCTTTATACAGCGAACCCTTGATGCTGGCGGTGCCGCCGAACCATGCGCTGGCTGGCCGTGATGCGCCCATAGAGCTGGCGCAGTTGCGGGATGAGGCGTTTATTTCGATCCCCCATCCTCAGCGCGGCGGTTTGAGTTATCTGTCCGCCGAGCTGTGCATGCGCGCCGGTTTTTTCCCCAAGGCGGCCCGGGTGATGTCGCGCAAGACCACACAGTTGCAGTTGATCCAGGCCGGTTTCGGTATTGCCTTGTTACCAAAATCCATGCAGGACATTGCACCTGCCAACCTGCGTTTTTTACCTCTGGCCGAGCCGGACAGCCTCAGCACCGTGGCCCTGGCCTGCGCGCAAGGGCCGAGCGCGCTGGTCGAGCAATTCTGCCAAACCCTAAGCGAATGCCTATAAACTGCCGCCCATGATTAAAGACCTGTTGCCATGATTAAAGACCCGTTTGCCCGTCTGGGCCTGGACCGGGAAGTTCTGACTGTCAGCCAGCTCAACGGCCGTGCGCGGGTGTTGCTGGAAGACGTGTTCGCCAATATCTGGGTCGAAGGCGAAATCTCCAACCTCGCCCGCCCGGCGTCCGGCCACGTGTATTTCACCCTCAAGGACAGTGGCGCCCAGGTGCGTTGCGCATTGTTTCGCAGTAACGCCGCACGCGTTCGGCAGGCCTTGAAGGATGGCCTGGCGGTGAAGGTGCGCGGCAAGGTCTCGTTGTTTGAGGGCCGTGGTGATTACCAGTTGATTCTCGACACCGTGGAGCCCGCCGGCGACGGTGCGCTGCGCTTGGCCTTCGATGCGCTGAAAGAAAAACTCAGCGCCGAAGGACTGTTCAGCGCCGAGCGCAAAGTGCCGCTGCCGGCCCACCCGCAGCGCATCGGCATCATCAGCTCACCCACCGGCGCGGTGATCCGCGACATCATCAGCGTATTCCGTCGCCGTGCGCCGCAGGTGCAACTGACGTTGATCCCCACCGCCGTGCAAGGCCGCGAAGCCATCCCGCAAATTGTACGGGCGCTGAAACTGGCGGATGCGCGCGGCTTCGACGCACTGATCCTGGCCCGTGGCGGCGGTTCGCTGGAGGACCTCTGGTGCTTCAACGAAGAAGCCGTGGCCCGTGCGGTGGACGCCTGTATCACACCGATTGTCAGCGCCGTCGGCCATGAAACCGATGTGTCGATCAGCGACTTCGTGGCTGACGTACGTGCGCCTACACCGTCCGCTGCCGCCGAGCTGCTGGCGCCGGATTCAAGCCATCTGGTGCGCCAGGTGGAGAACCTGCATCGGCGCCTGGTGATGCTGATGCGCAACCGCCTACGGCACGACCGCTTGCGACTTGAGGGCATGGCCCGCCGCCTGCGTCATCCGGGCGAACGTCTGCGCCAACAGGCCCAACGCCTCGACGACTTGGACATGCGCCTACGCCGTGCCTTCGAGCGTAGCCTCAACACCCGGCGCGAGCGCTTGATCCGCCTGGAAACCCGCCTCGCCGGCCAGCATCCGGGACGCCAACTGGCCCTATTGCGCCAGCGCTTGGACAGCCTCGCCGAACGCCTGCCGCGCGCCATGCGCGAAGGCCTCAAGGCGCGTCGTCTGCAATTGCAAAGCCAGGTGCAGACGCTGCAGGTGGTCAGCCCGCTGGCCACCCTGGGCCGCGGCTACAGCATCCTGCTGGACGAGCGTGGCCAAGCCATTCGCAATGCCGCGCAGACCCACACCGGCCAGCGTCTGACCGCGCGACTCGGTGAAGGCCAATTGCAAGTGCGGGTGGAAGACAACCACCTGACACCCGTTACCCTTTCGTTACTGGATTGATCGATGCCACGTCTTTTTAGCCTGTTGATGCTGCTATGCCTGACCTTTAACGCCCACGCCGACAGTTACATCAGCCGCACCCTGAACAAACCGGTGCCGGGCGGCGTGGCAGTGGTCGAGCTGGGCCCTTCGGCAACGGCGCCCAAGGCCACGTATCAAGGCAAGCCGGTGCTGGTGGTCAAGGAACAGGACAATTGGCTGGCGATCGTCGGCATTCCGCTGACCGTCAAACCCGGCAACGAGCGCATCAGCAGCGGCGGCCGCAGCCTGCCCTTTATCGTCGGCTATAAAAAGTACCCGGAACAACGCATCACCTTGAAGAATAAAAGCCAGGTCAACCCTGCCCCGGCGCAGCTCAAGCGCATCGAGGCCGAGCTGGCGGTACAGATCAAGGCTTACCGCAGTTTCAGCCCGAACCTGCCGAGCAATCTGGTGCTGGACAAACCGGTCAACGGTCCGCTGTCGAGCAAGTTCGGCGTGCGCCGCTTTTTCAACGGCGAAGAGCGCAACCCGCATTCGGGCCTGGACTTCGCGGTGCCCGCCGGCACGCCGATCAAAACGCCTGCAAACGGCAAAGTGATTCTGGTGGGCAATTACTTTTTCAACGGCAATACCGTGTTCGTCGATCATGGCCAAGGCTTTATCAGCATGTTCTGCCACATGTCCACGATCGACGTGAAGGTCGGCCAGCAACTGGTGCGAGGCGCGGTGGTGGGCAAGGTCGGCTCAACCGGCCGAGCGACGGGGCCGCACATGCACTGGAACGTCAGCCTTAACGATGCGCGGGTGGACCCGGCGATCTTTATTGGCGCATTCCAACCTTGATATCCGCGATTGCGCGCCCAAGAATTGGCGCGCAATAAAACCCATATCACACCCGAATAATTGGCAGAAAATCTCGATCGAACTGCACAACAAAGAACTTCTATCAATTTTTTTCGACTGCTTGCCATCATTCACCTCGGCGGTTAGGGTTGGACCTATGAAAACCTCTCACACCCTCATTCAGCTCCGCCAGCACCGCAGCCTGTGCCTTGTCAGCGCACGACTGCCAGGCTGAATCGATCTGCCTCGTCTTGTGCTTTATCCCCAATAACAGTTCCACGGCAGGCCGCCTCTTCTCGGCCCCTACACAAAGGATTTCCCGATGAGCATGCTCAAAGACCCGTCTTCGAAGTACCGCGCGTTCCCGACCATCGATATTCCGGACCGCACCTGGCCATCGAAAACCATCACCGCCGCGCCAATCTGGTGCAGTTCCGACTTGCGTGATGGCAACCAATCGCTGATCGAACCGATGGATGCGGTAAAAAAACTGCGCTTCTGGAAAACCCTGGTCGCAGTGGGCGTGAAGGAAATCGAGGCCTCATTCCCGGCGGCCTCGCAGACCGACTTCGACTTTGTGCGCACCCTGATCGAAGACAACCACATCCCCGAGGACACCACCATCCAGGTGCTGACCCAGGGCCGTGAAGACTTGATCGCACGTACCTTCGAATCTCTGCGCGGAGCCAAGAAGGCCATCGTGCACTTGTACAACGCCACCTCGCCGTCGTTCCGCCGCATCGTGTTCAACCAGGACAAGGACGGTATCAAGGCGATTGCAGTCAACGCCGCCAAGCTGTTCGTCAAATACGCCGCCCAGCAACCGGAAACCCAGTGGACTTTCGAGTACTCGCCTGAGACCTTCAGCGCCACCGAACTGGAGTTCGCCAAGGAAGTCTGCGACGCCGTGATCGAGGTGTGGAACCCGACACCGGAGCACAAGGTCATCCTCAACCTGCCGGCCACCGTGGAGTGCGCCACGCCGAATATCTATGCCGACCAGATCGAGTGGTTCGGTCGTCATATCAACCGCCGTGACAGCGTGATCATCAGCCTGCACACCCACAACGACCGTGGTACCGGCGTGGCTGCCACCGAATTGGGCCTGATGGCCGGTGCCGACCGTGTCGAAGGCTGCCTGTTCGGCAACGGCGAGCGCACCGGTAACGTCGATCTGGTCACCGTGGCCCTGAACCTCTATACCCAGGGCGTGGACCCTGAGCTGGATTTCTCCGATATCGACGGCGTGCGTAAAGTCGTTGAAGAGTGCAACCAGATCCAGGTCCACCCACGTCACCCGTACGTCGGCGACCTGGTTCACACCGCGTTCTCCGGCTCCCACCAGGATGCGATCCGCAAGGGCTTTGCCCAGCAGAAATCCGACGCGCTGTGGGAAGTCCCGTACTTGCCGATCGACCCTGCAGACATCGGCCGCAGCTACGAGGCCGTGATCCGCGTCAACAGCCAGTCAGGCAAGGGTGGCATCGCCTACCTGCTGGAACAGGAATACGACATCAGCTTGCCGCGTCGCATGCAGATCGAGTTCAGCCAAGTCGTGCAGGCCGAAACCGACCGCGTGGGCCTGGAGATGACCGCACCGCAAATCTATGCGTTGCTGCAGCGTGAATACCTGCAAGCCAACACACCGTATGCGTTGGTCAGCCATCGTTTGCAGGAAGAGAACGGCAACAGCTTCGTCGAGGTGGAAGTCTCCGGCAAAGGCCAGGGCGAAACCAACCTGCACTGGAAAGGCAAAGGCAACGGCGCGCTGGAAGCCTTGGTGGCCGGCCTGCCGGTGGCGGTCGAGATCATGGACTACAACGAACACGCGATCGGCGCGGGCACCAACGCCAAGGCTGCGGCCTATATCGAACTGCGCGTGAACGGCGAACGCCCGGTGCATGGCGTGGGCATCGATGAAAACATCACCACGGCCAGCTTCAAGGCATTGTTCAGTGCACTGAACCGCTCGTTGAGCCAGTTGGAAGCTAAGGCGGCGTAAACGTCGACCGCTGAGTGCCAAAGGCCCCTGGGTGTGAATCCAGGGGCCTTTTTATTGAGCGTCAGATTTGGGTTGACTGTCAGGGACTCATCGGGGGCAAGCCCCCGATAACTGTCAGTCAGACAAACTGAAAACTATCGGCATCCAGATGCGCCGGAAACCGGGCGCGATACGCCGCCAACTCCGCCGCCTCCAGCTTCACCTGAAACACCCCGTCAGCCTCCCCCGCACTGAGCAGCGTCTCTCCCTGGAAGTCCAGCACCTGACTGTCGCCGGTATAGGCAAAGCCTTTGCCATCGGTGCCGACCCTATTCACTGCCGCTACATAACACAGGTTTTCGATGGCCCGCGCCGGTAGCAAGCGGTTCCAGTGCTGGCGCCGGGCGCCGGGCCAGTTGGCCGTGTACAACAACAGGTCAGTATCTTGAGCGTCGCGGCTCCATACCGGGAAGCGCAGGTCGTAGCAAATCAACGGGCGTATACGCCAGCCCTTCAATTCGAACTGCACTTGGCGCTCGCCGGGGGTGTAGTGATTGTGCTCACCGGCCATGCGGAATAGATGGCGCTTGTCGTAGTGCAACACCTCGCCATCCGGCCGTGCCCATAGCAGGCGATTGCGATGGCTGCCGTCGGCGGCCTGGATGATCACGCTGCCGGTGATCACTGCGTCGTATTTGACCGCTTGGGATTGCAACCACTGCTGGGTGGGACCGTGTTCCGGTTCGGCGAGGGCCTGGGACTCCATAGAGAAACCCGTGGTAAACATCTCGGGCAGTACGATCAGATCGGCTCCCCTGGCCTGCTCCAGCAGCAGTTCAAAATGCTCAAGGTTGGCCTGGCGGTCGTGCCAGGCCAGGGTGGTCTGGATCAGGGCAATCGTCAGATCGGGCAGTGCAGTCAGATCACGCATAGTTTTTCGGCTGCCTGGCGCAGCGTGTCCTCACGTTTGGCAAAGCACAAGCGCACCAGGCGCTGGCCTTGGGGTGGGTGCTGGTAGAACACCGAGATCGGAATGCTCGCCACACCATGTTCACGGGTCATCCACAGCGACATGGCGACGTCATCCAGATCCGGGCGTATCTGTGAGTAGTCCACCAATTGGAAGTAAGTACCGGCGACCCGGGTAAAGCTCAAGCGCGACGGCGCCAGCAAGTCGCAGAACAGGTCGCGCTTGGCCTGATAGAACGCCGGCAGTTCTTCGACATGCTCCGGGTGTTCGGCCATAAAGTCAGCCAATGCGCACTGCAACGGTGTCACACCACAGAAATTGACGTATTGGTGCACCTTGCGCAGTTCGGCCGTCAGCGCCGGTGGGGCGACGACATAGCCGGTTTTCCAGCCGGTGACGTGATAGGTCTTGCCAAAGGAGCTGACCACGAACGCACGTTGGTACAGCTCCTCATGGGCCAACACGCTGACGTGAGAGACCCCGTCGAATACCAAGTGCTCGTAAACCTCATCGCTGACCAGGTAAATATCGCGATCGCGGATCAGTTCAGCCAATTGGTCCAGCTCAGCACGGCTGATCAACGCGCCGGTCGGGTTGTGGGGGGTGTTGAGGATGATCATGCGCGTGCGCGGCGAAAGCGCCGCCTTGATCCGTTCAAAGTCCAGCGCGAAGCCTTGCAGGCTCAGTTGCACATGCACGCAACGGCCGCCGGCCAGCTCCACCGAGGGTTCATAGCTGTCGTAGCACGGGTCGAACACGATGACTTCGTCGCCGCTGCGAATCACTGCCTGGATGGCGCAAAAGATCGCGGCAGTCGCGCCAGGCGTGATGGTCACTTCGGTGTCGGGATTGACCGTAACCCCATAGCTACGGGCGATCTTGGCCGCCACTTGCTGACGCAGAGCCGGCAAACCCGTCATAGGCGAATATTGGTTATGGCCGGCGGCAACATGCTTGCCCACCGCGTCGAGCAAACCTTGAGGCCCGTTGAAATCGGGGAAACCCTGGGACAGGTTGAGGGCGCCGGTTTCAGCGGCGAGTTGCGACATGGTGGTAAAAATGGTCGTGCCGACCGTTGGCAGCTTGCTGGTGATCATCGAAGGCCCCTGCGGATGAGCCCCAAGTTTTAAGCTGCCAACCCGGTTGGGTCAAGGCACAAACCGGCGCGCACAAAAAAGGGCTCATCAAGAGCCCTTTCTGCGAAGTCGATATCAGCGCTTGTCGCGGCGCTTTTTGTCGGCTTTCTTGTGGTGAGTCATCAAACGACGCTTCTTGTTCACCTGACGGTCAGTCAGTGTGTTCTTGTTGCCTTCGTATGGGTTCTCGCCACCTTTGAACTCGATACGAATCGGCGTACCGACCAGTTTCAAGACACGGCGATAGGTGTTTTCCAGGTAACGCACGTAGGACTTGGGCACCTTCTCGATCTGGTTACCGTGGATCACGATAATCGGCGGGTTGGCACCACCCAAGTGGGCGTAACGCAGCTTGATCCGACGGTTGTTGACCATCGGCGGCGCGTGCTCGCCCACTGCGTCTTCCAGGATCTGGGTCAGACGGTTGGTCGGCCAACGGGTGACCGCGGACTTGAACGAGTTCTGTACGGAGGCATACAGGTTACCCACGCCAGTGCCGTGCAACGCCGAGATGAAGTGGATATCCGCAAACTCGACGAAGAACAGCCGACGCTGCAGCTCGACCTTGACGAAGTCGCGCTCGCTCGGCGTCATGCCGTCCCACTTGTTGATCGCGATCACCAGTGCCCGACCGGCCTCCAGGGCGAAGCCCAGCAGGTTGAGGTCGTGGTCCACCACGCCTTCACGGGCGTCCATCACAAAGATCACCACGTTGGCGTCCTTGATGGCTTGCAGGGTCTTCACCACGGAGAATTTTTCAACTTCCTCATGGATCTTGCCGCGCTTGCGCACACCGGCGGTGTCGATCAGCGTGTACTTCTCGTCGTTGCGTTCGAACGGGATGTAGATGCTGTCGCGGGTGGTGCCTGGCTGGTCATAGACGATAACGCGGTCTTCACCGAGCATGCGGTTGACCAGGGTCGACTTGCCCACATTGGGGCGGCCGATAATGGCGATCTTGATACCGTCTTTTTCGCTCGGGCCAGGAATGCGCTTGGCTTCCTCGCCTTCGGCGACGATCTCTTCTTCGCCCTCTTCTTCCTCGACATCATCTTTCGGGAAGTCGCGCAGAGCGATTTCCAACATCTGAGTGATGCCGCGACCGTGGGCACCGGCAATCGGGATCGCGTCACCCAGGCCCATCGGGCTGAATTCGGCACGGGCCTGCTCAGGATCGATGTTGTCGATCTTGTTGGCGACCAGGTAGGAGCGTTTGTTGCGCTTGCGCAGGTGCTCGCCGATCATTTGGTCGGCAGCGGTGTAGCCCGCGCGGGCGTCCACCAGGAACAACACGACATCGGCTTCTTCAATGGCTAGCAGCGACTGCTCGGCCATTTTTTCGTCCATGCCATGCTCGTCACCGGAGATACCACCGGTGTCGACGATAATGTAGGAGCGCCCTTGCCACTTTGCCTCACCGTATTGGCGATCACGGGTCAGACCGGACAAGTCGCCGACAATGGCGTCGCGAGTCCTGGTCAGGCGGTTGAACAAGGTGGACTTGCCGACGTTAGGTCGGCCCACCAGGGCGATTACGGGAACCATGCGGCTCTCCACTTCGTTATTTCAGAAAATACAAAAGCCGCTGCAGGGCAGCGGCTGGTGCTCGGGGCAGCATATTCATGCCGCATGCCCTGCCGAAGCAGGGCCGCCTGGGGGTGACCCCAAGCATAGTCAAACCTTTACTTGATGGTCAGGGCTTCCAGCTTGCCGCTGTTGCCATACACATAAAGCATGTTACCCACCACCAGCGGACGCGCACGCAGGCCGTCGCTGTCGATACGCTCGCGACCGACAAAACGACCGTCCACCTGGCTCAGCAGGTGCAGGTAGCCTTCGAAGTCGCCGACCGCCACATAGCTGGAGAATACTTCCGGCGCCGACAACTGACGGCGAGCCAGCGAGTCGTTGCTCCACAACGCAGTGGTAGTACGCTCGTCGACGCTTTCCACGGTTCCCGACGCCAGGCTTACATAGACGCTGCCAAGCCCCTGCGCGACACCGGCGTAGCTGGAAGCATCACGCTGCCAGTTCACACGACCGGTCTGCAGGTCCAGTGCCGCGACACGGCCTTGGTAAGTGGCGACGTAGAGGGTTTCGCCCGACAGCAGCAAGCCGCCATCGATATCCACAACGCGGTCCAGCTCGGAACGACCTTGTGGGATGGCCACGCGGGTTTCCCAGGCCGGTACGCCGTTAAGCGTATCAAGCGCGACCACTTTACCGGTCGACAGACCTACCACGGCAAGATTATTGGTCACTACCGGACCGCTGGTACCGCGCAAGGTCAACACCGCCGGGGTACTGTCGTACAACCAGCGCTGTTCGCCGGTGCTGGCGTCCAGGCCAATCACACGGTCGTCCTGGGTCTGCACCACGACCACATTGCCATTGGTGGCAGGGGGTGCGAGTACTTCACTGGTCACGCGAGCGCGCCATTTCTCTTCACCGGTGCTGGAATCCAGCGCCACGACTTCGCCCTTGAGCGTGCCCAGCATTACCAAGCCATAACCCACGCCAACGGCGCCGGACACTGGCAGTTCCAGGTCTTTCTTCCACTTGACGTCGCCGTTCATGCGATCCATGGAGATCACAACGCCGGTCACGTCAGCGGCAACGATGTTTTCACCGTCGATAGCCGGCACCAACATATTGTAGGTTTCGCCCTGACCGTCACCGATGGAGCGGCTCCACTGCTTTTGCAGGACCACTTCTTCCTTGAAGCTGGTCAGCTCGGCCGGAGGCAGTTCTTTTTTACTGTTGCTGCTGCAACCCGCGGCCAGAACGGCCAGAGCCAGCAATGCTGCATGTTTCCAACGGATCACGTCACGCATCCCCTTTGGCCAAGTCGTCCAGCTTGATTTGTAAGCCACCGACCGCCGCTTCATCAGACAGCGCCGCCTTGGCTTTTTGGTACGCAGCATTCGCTTCGTCGGTACGACCCAATTGGACCAGCAGGTCGCCCTTGAGCTCTTCGCGAGTGGCTACAAATGCTTTGTCAGCATCGCCGTCGAGCAGTTTGAGTGCTTCGTCAGCTTTGTTCTGTGCCGCCATCACCTGAGCCAGGCGCTGACGCGCGATTTCACCCAGGGTCGGGTTGGTCGGCTTGTCGACGATGGCTTTCAGCTCGGTGGCTGCATCATCCAGCTTGCCGGTATCGACCGCGACTTTCGCGACGAACAGGCTGCCGTACTGGGCGTAGGTGCTGCCGCCGAATTCGTTCTTCAGCTTGCCGGCCAGGTCGGCCACGCGCGCCGGATCGGGCTTACCGTCCGGTGTCAGGGTGGTTTCCAGCAATTGCTGATAAACGATCGAGGCGCCTTGGGATTGGTTGGCCTGATACTTGGTCCAGGCTTGCCAGCCGAACACCACCACTAAAGCCAGCAGACCGCCGGTAACCAGGGGCTTGCCGTTACGCTGCCACCAGTCCTTGAACTCGGCCAACTGCTCATCATCAGTACTCGACACCCCAATACTCCTTAATCGCTAAATTCGGCTGTTCGACAGCTTCAACCCTGCACGACGCAGGTGGCCAAGTGCGCTGCGAGCGCATCAAAGGCAATATTCTGTTGCTCGCCCTGGCCACGCAGGGGTTTGAAACCTATCACTTGCTGGGCCAACTCGTCATCGCCCAGGATCAATGCGTACAACGCACCGCTCTTGTCGGCTTTCTTGAACTGACTCTTGAAGCTGCCCGCGCCGGCGTTGATCTGCAGGCGCAGGTTTGGCAGTTGGTCGCGCACCTTTTCGCTCAAGGCCAGTGCAGCCAACTCGGCGGCCTCGCCAAAGGCGCACAGGTACACATCCACCTGACGGGAAATTTCTTCCGGCACCTGCTCCAGGGTTTCCAGTAGCAGGATCAAGCGCTCGATGCCCATGGCAAAACCTACGCCGGTGGTCGGCTTGCCGCCCATCTGCTCGACCAGGCCATCATAACGGCCACCGGCACACACGGTGCCCTGGGCGCCGAGCTTGTCGGTAACCCATTCGAATACGGTTTTGCTGTAGTAATCCAGGCCACGTACCAATTTCGGATTGATCACGTAGGGAATACCGGCCGCATCCAGGCGAGCCTTGAGGCCTTCGAAGTGCGTGCGGGATTCGTCGTCCAGGTAATCGGCCATTTTCGGCGCATCGACCAGGACCGCCTGGGTATCGGCGTTCTTGGTGTCCAGCACGCGCAGCGGGTTGGTCTTCAGACGGCGCTGGCTGTCTTCATCCAACTGATCCACGCGCGCGGACAGGAATTCAACCAGGGCTTCGCGATAGCGCCCACGGGACTCGCTGGTGCCCAGGCTGTTGAGTTCAAGCTTGACCGCATCGCGGATGCCCAGCATGCCCCACAGGCGCCATGTCAGCACGATCAATTCGGCGTCAATGTCCGGGCCATCGAGGTTGAACACTTCCAGGCCGATCTGATGAAACTGGCGATAACGGCCCTTCTGCGGACGCTCGTGACGAAACATGGGGCCGATGTACCACAGTTTCTGCGGCTGGCCGCCACCGGTCAGGCCGTGTTCGAGTACTGCGCGCACGCAGGCGGCAGTACCTTCCGGACGCAGGGTCAGGGAGTCGCCGTTGCGGTCTTCGAAGGTGTACATCTCTTTTTCGACGATGTCGGTCACTTCACCGATGGAGCGCTTGAACAACTCGGTGAACTCGACGATTGGCATGCGGATCTGCTTGTAACCGTAGTTATCCAGCAGGCGCGCGACAGTCCCCTCGAAATAGCGCCACAGTGGCGTCTGGTCGGGCAGGATGTCGTTCATGCCACGAATGGCTTGCAGAGACTTGCTCACATCAAATCCTTAAATTCGTTCTTAGCCGCGTGCGATCAGCGCTGCGTCAGCCGCGACCTTCTCGGCCGCTTTCTCGCGGATCAGCCGTTCAAGCTCATCCACCAGATTGTCATTCGTCAACTTCTGCGACGGTTTGCCGTCGATGTAAATCAGGTTCGGTGTACCGCCGGTCAAGCCAATATGGGCTTCCTTGGCTTCACCCGGCCCGTTGACCACACAACCGATCACCGCGACATCCAGCGGTACCAGCAGATCTTCGAGGCGCCCTTCCAGATCGTTCATGGTTTTCACCACGTCGAAATTCTGCCGCGAGCAGCTCGGGCAGGCGATGAAGTTGATGCCTCGGGAACGCAAATGCAGGGATTTGAGAATGTCGTAGCCGACTTTCACTTCCTCTACCGGGTCTGCCGCCAGGGAGATGCGGATGGTATCGCCAATCCCTTCGGCGAGCAGCATACCGAGACCCACCGCAGATTTCACTGTGCCTGAGCGCAAACCGCCCGCTTCGGTGATACCCAGGTGCAGCGGCTGCACGATTTCCTTGGCCAATAAACGGTAGGCTTCTACCGCCATGAACACATCGGAGGCCTTTACGCTGACCTTGAAGTCCTGGAAATTCAGGCGCTCCAGATGTTCAACGTGGCGCAACGCCGACTCAACCAGCGCCGCCGGGGTTGGCTCGCCGTATTTTTTTTGCAGGTCTTTTTCCAGGGAACCGGCGTTGACGCCGATACGGATAGGGATCCCACGATCACGCGCGGCATCCACCACCGCACGCACGCGGTCTTCGCGACCGATGTTGCCCGGGTTGATGCGCAGGCAGTCCACACCCAGCTCGGCAACGCGCAACGCAATACGGTAGTCGAAGTGAATGTCGGCCACCAACGGCACTTTGACCAATTGCTTGATACGACCGAATGCCTCAGCGGCATCCATGTCCGGCACGGACACCCGCACGATGTCCACGCCGGCAGCTTCCAGGCGATTGATCTGGGCAACGGTTGCGGCCACATCATTGGTGTCGCTGTTGGTCATGCTCTGCACCGCGATGGGAGCATCGCCGCCCACCGGCACCGAGCCGACCCAGATCTTGCGCGATACGCGACGTTTGATTGGAGATTCGCCGTGCATGACTATTGTCCCAACTTGAGGCGAGCGGTCTCGCCACTGGTGAACGGCGCCACGTCCACAGGCTGGCCGTTATAGGCCACTTGTGCGCCTCGGGCGTAGCCCAGACGCAGCGTCAAAGGAGGCTTGCCGCCCTGGTCCAGCGTATCGCCCTTGCGCTTGAGACCGCTAAACAGCACTTTGCCATTGCCATCGGTGAGCTGCGTCCAGCAATCAGCGATGAAAGTGATCTGTACGCGCCCGTCACCGGCAATCAACGCAGGCGTGGTGGGCGGCGAAATCGCCGGGGTGGCCGGAGCAGCCGGGGCGGCGGTTGCTGGAGCCTGTGCGGGCACGGCAGGCACATGGGCTTGAGCGGCAGGCGCAGCCGGTGTTGCGGGGGCCGCAGGCGCGGTCGCAGCCGGAGCGGTTTCCGATGCGAGCGGTTGCTCAGTGGCCAACGGCGCCTCAGGCGTGGTCTGCCCCTCGACAACGGCCTGGTCTTCCGGCTCATCCAACGGATGAATCTGGGTGGTGCCATCGGCGCTTTCGACTTCGACATGCTCCATGGCGTTACTGGTCATGTCCTTGGTGCGCTGGGAGGTCTGGTCTTGCCACCAGACAAAACCGCCGCCAATTACGGCGATCAGCAGCAAAAGGCTAACAATTCGCAAAATAGTGTGAGAAACGCGTACCGGCTCTTCGATACGTCCCAGGCCATGCACGCTGCTGCCTTGGGAGTCGGTGCCGGTGTACTGGTCGAACTCCTGAACCAATACGGTCTGGTCGATACCGAGCAATTTGGCATAAGCGCGGATATAGCCACGGGCGAAGGTATGCCCAGGCAACTTGTCGAACGCGCCTGCTTCAAGGTTAGACAGGGACGTAGTGGTCAAATTGAGCTTGAGGGCCACTTCCGCCAGCGACCAACCATTGCTTTCGCGGGCCTGACGCAAGGTCTCGCCTGGGTTTACGCGATTAGCTGCTACAACTTCCGGGTGCGCCGCTTTCATCATTGCTCCGACAGGTATTGCTGATATTCCGGGGTACCGGGATAGAGTCGTTCGAGTTGCTGGCCAAACCGTGCGGCCGTGTCGCGTTCTTCATGAACCGTCGCCAGGCGCACGCCGAGCAATAGACTACGTGCATTTTGCCCGCTGAGCAGGCTAAAACGTTCGTAATAGTCGCGGGCCGGCACATAATGCCTGTCTTCATAAGACAACTCAGCCATTTCGAGCAAGGCACGCGGCTGGCGAGCGTTCAAATGCAGAGCCTTTTCCAGATGCCGGCGGGCGTCTTCACGCTGGCCAAGGCGCACCGCAGTAACCCCGAGATTTTCGAATACCCGCGAGCGCTCAGGATAGAGGGTATCAACGCTTGCTCGTTGGAAATAATCGGCGGCCTGGTCATATCGTTTCTGCGCGAACAGGAAGCTACCGTAGTTGTTCAGCAACCGTGGGTCGTCAGGACGGGCAGCCAGGGCCTTCTTGAAATAACCGTCAGCCAGCTCCGGCTCGGCCTGGGCTTGAAAGACCAGCGCCAACGCTGCATTAGCGTCGGCATCATCGCCGTCCAGCTCAAGGGCCTTTTTCAACGGCACCTTGGCCTGTTCGCTCATGCCCTGCTGCAAATAGCCCAACCCCAACTGCACATAAGCGACTCGCGCTTCGTCACGGCCCTTGCCGGTTTGCAAAGGGTGGTCATGGCCCGATGAAACACACCCGGCGATACCGGTAATCAGCAGAAGCAGCGCAAGGCGCAAGGGCATAGAGATCCTCTCTCAGGTTCGATTCACAGCGCTTTGCGGCATATCGTCGGCGGCGCTCAGTTCGCGCACCGCAATATAACGTTCGCTGCGACGGGTGCGATCCAGCACCTGTCCTACCAATTGGCCACAGGCGGCGTCGATGTCTTCACCACGGGTGGTGCGTACGGTGACATTGAAGCCGGCCTGGTGCAGTTGATCCTGGAAACGACGGATGGCGTTGTTGCTCGGCCGCTCGTAGCCAGAATGGGGAAACGGGTTAAACGGAATCAGGTTGATCTTGCATGGGATGTTCTTGAGCAACTCGATCATCTCGACGGCGTGTTCGACCTTGTCGTTGATGTCCTTGAGCAAGGTGTACTCGATAGTCAGCACGCGCTTTTCGCCCAGAGACGACATGTAGCGCTGGCAAGATTCGAGCAGCATCTTAAGCGGATACTTTTTGTTGATCGGCACCAATTGGTTACGCAATGCGTCATTGGGTGCGTGCAGCGACAACGCCAGGGAGACGTCGATGTGCTTGGACAGCTCATCGATCATCGGCACCACGCCGGAGGTCGAGAGGGTCACACGGCGCTTGGAGATGCCGTAGCCCAGATCGTCCATCATCAGGTGCATGGCCGAAACGACGTTGTCGAAGTTCAGCAGCGGCTCACCCATGCCCATCATCACCACGTTGGTGATGGCACGGTCGACGGTTGCCGGGACGCTGCCAAAGGATTTGTTGGCAATCCACACCTGGCCGATGACTTCGGCGGCCGTGAGGTTGCTATTGAAGCCTTGCTTGCCGGTGGAGCAGAAACTGCAATCCAGGGCACAGCCTGCCTGGGACGAAACGCACAATGTGCCGCGCTTGCCCTGGGGAATGTAAACGGTCTCGACGCAGCTGCCGGACGCCACACGCACCACCCACTTACGGGTGCCGTCGCTGGAAATGTCCTCGCTGACCACTTCGGGACCACGGACCTCAGCAATGGCCTTGAGCTTGTCGCGCAAGGCCTTGCTGACGTTCGTCATGGCGTCGAAATCGTCGACGCCAAAGTGGTGAATCCACTTCATTACCTGACCGGCACGGAAACGCTTCTCCCCGATTGAGTCGAAGAATTTTTCCATTTCCTGTTGAGTCAGACCCAGCAGGTTGGTTTTTACAGTCGATGTAGTCATGGATTCACCTTCACTCTTAAGCCGATGCTTAGCGAGTGGTTACTTCAGTAGCTGCGAAGAAGTACGAGATTTCGCGAGCGGCAGCGGCTTCGGAGTCCGAACCGTGTACAGCGTTGGCGTCGATGGATTCAGCGAAATCGGCACGGATGGTGCCGGCAGCTGCTTCTTTAGGGTTGGTAGCGCCCATCAGCTCACGGTTCAGAGCGATAGCGTTTTCGCCTTCCAGCACCTGAACGACAACAGGACCGGAGATCATGAAAGCAACCAGGTCACCGAAGAAACCACGCTCTTTGTGCTCAGCGTAGAAGCCTTCAGCTTCAGCTTTGGACAGTTGCTTGAGTTTCGAAGCTACCACCTTCAGGCCGGCTTTTTCGAAACGAGTGGTGATCTCGCCGATGACGTTTTTTGCAACAGCGTCAGGCTTGATGATGGAGAAAGTACGTTGAACAGCCATGGTGTAACTCCAGAAACGGTAATTTACGAAAAATTAAACCCGCGAATTATACGCGGGTTATTGGGTATTGCCTAACTGCGTAAAAAGGCGGTTCAGTCTGCTTCTTCGATCCACAGGCCTTGAATCGCCTCCAGAACCTTTTCGCCGCCCCGGTCCGGGACGTCGTCAAAGTCAGGCAGCTCCAATACCAAATTACGCAACTTGACGAAGTTGACCGTTAGAGGATTGACCTCAGGGTGAGCTTCAGCAAGTTGTATAGCGATTTCTTGTACATCAACCCATTTCAGGCTCATGACATTTCCTTGAATCAATGCGGCGCTTCGGCTGCATGGTTGAGCGAATATTTCGGGATTTCCACAGTGAGATCTTCAGTTCCCACTCTCGCCTGGCAACTCAGGCGCGATGTCGGCTCAAGGCCCCACGCCCTGTCAAGGTAGTCTTCTTCCAGATCGTCGGCCTCGTTGAGGCTATCAAAACCTTTACGAATGATGCAGTGGCAGGTGGTACAGGCGTTCACGCCACCACAGGCACTTTCGATCTCGATGTGGTGGTCATGGGCAACTTCAAGAAGGGACTTGCCGGTCTCAGCCTGCACGACCATGCCATCCGGGCAATGCTCGGCGTGCGGTAGAAAAGTGACCTGCGGCATCAGTTATTCCTCAATTTCATTCAGGTTGCGGCCCGCCAGCGCGGCTTTAACCGTCTGATCCATACGGCGGGCGGCAAAGGCATCGGTGACTTGCGACAGGCGCTTGGTCTGCTGTTCGATGGCATAACCATCGTTACCTTTCATCAGTTCGGCCAATTCCTGCATCTGCAAGTCAATGACCATGCGTTCTTCAGCGTCCAGCAGGCGTTCGCCATCGACATCCATGGCGCCCTGCACCGCCTCGAGCAGACGCTGGGCGTCCACTTGCTGTTCGCGCAACACCCGGGCGACCTTGTCGTCACTGGCGTGCTGGAACGAATCCTTGAGCATTTTGGCGATTTCGCCGTCGGTCAGGCCGTAGGACGGCTTGACCTGGATGCTGGCTTCAACACCCGAGCCCAGTTCGCGCGCGGCCACATTGAGCAATCCATCGGCGTCGACCTGGAACGTCACGCGAATCTTCGCCGCACCGGCAACCATCGCCGGAATGCCGCGCAGTTCGAAGCGCGCCAGGGAGCGGCAGTCACTAATCAGCTCGCGCTCGCCTTGCAGCACATGAATCATCATGGCCGTTTGGCCGTCTTTGTACGTGGTGAAATCTTGGGCACGGGCAACGGGGATGGTGGTGTTACGTGGAATCACCTTCTCCATCAGGCCGCCCATGGTTTCCAGACCCAGCGACAACGGAATCACGTCGAGTAACAGCAATTCGCCGCCATCGCGCTTGTTACCGGCCAAAGTATCGGCCTGGATGGCTGCACCGATGGCAACTACCTGATCCGGGTCGATTTCAGTCAACGGCTGACGACCAAACGCCTCAGCCACGGCCTCTCGCACGCGCGGCACACGGGTGGAGCCACCGACCATCACCACAGCCCCTACTTCTTCCAGCTCGATACCGGAGTCGCGCACGGCACGGCGGCATGCCTTGAGGCTGCGGGCAACCATCGGCTCGATCAGCGCATCGAAGGTCTCGCGAGTCAGTTGAGCCGACCAGTCGCCGTAGGAAACTTCAACGGACGCGGCGTCAGTCAACGCCTCTTTCGCCGCACAGGCAGTTTGTAGCAGGTTGCGCTGCGCGCCCGGATCGAGATCGGCGGACAAGCCCGCGCCGCTGATGATCCAACCCGCGATGGCGTGATCGAAGTCATCACCGCCCAGGGCACTATCGCCGCCGGTGGCCAGCACTTCGAACACACCACCGGTCAGGCGCAGGATGGAGATATCAAAGGTGCCGCCACCCAGGTCATAAATAGCGACCAGGCCTTCGGCGTGCTGGTCCAGGCCATAGGCTACTGCGGCCGCAGTCGGCTCATTGAGCAAACGCAGCACATTCAGACCGGCGAGCTTCGCCGCGTCCTTGGTGGCTTGGCGCTGTGCGTCATCGAAGTACGCGGGCACGGTAATCACCGCGCCAACCAGCTCGCCACCCAGGGTGGTTTCCGCGCGCAAGCGCAGCACCTTGAGAATTTCCGCCGACACTTCCACCGGGCTTTTTGGGCCCTGGACGGTGTCGATAAACGGCATATGGGACTCGCCGCCAACAAAGCGATACGGCAGTTGATCGCCCAATTGCTTGACGTCGGATAGCCCACGGCCCATCAGGCGCTTAACAGACAGCACCGTGTTGAGCGGGTCGGCCGAGGCCGCGAGCCTGGCTGATTCGCCTACTTCGACGCTGTCAGCGTGGTAACGCACGGCGGACGGCAGGATCACCTGGCCATCGGCATCGGGCAATGGCTCAGACAGGCCGCTGCGCAAGGCAGCGACCAGGGAATTGGTGGTGCCCAGGTCAATCCCCACCGCCAGGCGTCGCTGGTGCGGTTGTGGGCTTTGGCCGGGTTCGGCGATCTGCAGTAGAGCCATGGTAATCAGGTCTTATCTGTCTATCAGGCGTGCAACGGGGCAGCACTGGGTTAATCGTCGAGGCGCTCTTCTAGCTGGCGCACTTCGTAGGAGAGCTTGTCGAGAAACTGCATGCGCCGCATCAGGCGTTCGGCCTGTTCGCGTTGCGCTGCATCATCCCAACAGGCTGCGAAGCTTTCGTTGAGCTCATCCTGGGCCGTTTTCAGGCGTCGCTTGAAGACCGCGACGCCCGCCAGATCGGCGTCGTCCTGCAAGTCTTCCAGCTCCTCGCGCCACTGCATCTGCTGCATCAGAAAGTCGGGGTCATGCACGGTGACTTCCAACGGCAACTCGCCCCCGTTCATCGCGAGCAGGTAGCGCGCGCGTTTCGGCGGACTCTTGAGGGTCTGATAGGCTTCGTTGAGGCTGGCCGATTGCTCCAGCGCCAGGCGCTGCTCACGCTCGGAAGCGTCGGCAAAGCGGTCCGGATGCACCCCACGCGCCAACTCTCGATAGCGCGTGGCAAGCTGCTCAAGGTCGAGCCGAAAGCTCGGCTGCAACTCGAATAAAGCGAAATGACAAGGAGTACCCACGAGTAGCCTCAGATGTTGAAGCTTTCGCCGCAGCCACATTCACCGCGAACGTTGGGGTTGTTGAACTTGAAGCCTTCGTTCAACCCTTCCTTGACGAAATCGAGTTCGGTGCCGTCCAGGTAGGTCAGGCTTTTAGGATCGATGATCACCTTCTCGCCGTGACTCTCGAACACCTGGTCTTCCGCCACTACCTCGTCGACAAACTCCAGCACGTAGGCAAGGCCGGAACAGCCTGTGGTGCGAACACCCAGACGAATCCCCTCACCTTTACCGCGCCCATCCAGGGAGCGTCGCACGTGCCGCGCAGCCGCTTCTGTCATGCTGATAGCCATCGTTGACTCCTTACTCGTCGCCAAATGCTTAGATCAAGCCTTTCTTCTGCTTGTAGTCGCGAACGGCGGCCTTGATGGCGTCTTCAGCGAGCACGGAGCAGTGGATTTTCACGGGCGGCAGCGCCAGCTCTTCAGCCAGCTGGGTGTTGCTGATGGTGACAGCTTCATCCAGGGTCTTGCCTTTCATCCATTCGGTCGCCAGGGAGCTGGAGGCGATGGCCGAACCGCAACCGTAGGTCTTGAACTTAGCGTCTTCAATCACGCCAGCGTCGTTGACCTTGATCTGCAGGCGCATCACATCGCCGCACGCGGGAGCGCCGACCATGCCGGTGCCGACATCCGGGTCTTGCGCGTCCATCTTGCCGACGTTGCGCGGGTTTTCGTAGTGGTCGATGACCTTTTCACTGTAAGCCATGGTACTGAATCCTCACTCATCAGGGCCGCTCTGGAACCCTGTAGAAACGCCTGCGTTTTCCGCCACGTTCCTACAGAGCTGCGGTGGCGGCTTCTATAGTTAGTGTGCCGCCCACTCGATTTTGGAAATGTCGACACCGTCTTTGTACATGTCCCACAGCGGCGACAGCGTACGCAGTTTGTTGACCGCTTCGCAGACTTTCTGCGCGGCGTAATCGACTTCTTCTTCGGTGGTGAAACGGCCAAACGTAAAGCGGATCGAGCTGTGCGCCAGTTCGTCGTTGCGGCCCAGGGCACGCAGCACGTAGGACGGCTCAAGGGAAGCCGAGGTGCAGGCCGAACCGGAGGAAACCGCCAGGTCCTTGAGCGCCATGATCAGCGACTCGCCTTCGACGTAGTTGAAGCTCAAATTCAGATTGTGCGGTACGCGGGCGGTCATGCTGCCGTTGATGTACAGCTCTTCAAGGTTCTCGACCTGTTTGAAGAAGCGATCGCTCAACGCCTTGATGCGCACGTTTTCAGCAGCCATGTCTTCCTTGGCTACACGGAACGCCTCACCCATGCCGACGATCTGGTGGGTCGCCAGGGTGCCCGAACGCATACCGCGCTCGTGACCGCCGCCGTGCATGGTGGCTTCGATGCGCACACGCGGCTTGCGGCTCACGTACAGCGCGCCAATGCCTTTGGGGCCGTAAGTCTTGTGCGCAGAGAACGACATCAGGTCGACTTTCAACTTCGACAGATCGATATCGACCTTGCCAGTGGACTGCGCCGCATCGACGTGCAGCAACACGCCCTTGGAGCGGGTCAGCTCGCCGATCGCGGCGATGTCATTGATGGTGCCGATTTCGTTGTTAACGTGGATCACGGAAACCAGGATGGTGTCTTCACGCAGCGCGGCTTCGATCATGGCCGGAGTGACGATGCCGTCGGTGGTCGGCTCCAGATAAGTCACCTCGAAACCTTCACGCTCCAGTTGGCGCATGGTGTCGAGGACAGCCTTGTGCTCAATCTTGGTGGTGATCAGGTGCTTGCCCTTGGTCGCGTAGAAATGCGCGGCACCCTTGATAGCCAGGTTATCGGACTCGGTGGCACCGGAGGTCCAGACGATTTCACGCGGATCGGCGCCGACCAGATCAGCAACCTGGCGACGAGCGTTCTCGACCGCTTCCTCGGCTTTCCAGCCGAAAACGTGGGAACGGGAGGCCGGGTTGCCGAAGTTTCCGTCAACCAGCAGGCATTCGCTCATCTTTTGCGCGACACGCGGATCAACCGGGGTGGTCGCTGAGTAATCAAGGTAAATCGGCAATTTCATGGACTTTCTCCTAAATCAGGCTGGCTGGCGTGCCGTTAGCTCTGCGGCTGTCACTCGACGGCGGACGCTTCAATCTTGTCCAGACGCGGCGCCTTGGTGTTGCAACGGCGCTGGTCCTGACGCTGGGCTACTTCTTGCACCTCACGGCGAGTCACAAGATCAGCCAAGCTGATACCACTCAAAAACTCATGGATCTGCAGGCTCAAATCACACCACAAGTGATGTGTAAGGCAGGTATCGCCGGCATGGCAGTCACCCAACCCCTGGCATTTTGTGGCATCGACCGATTCGTTGACCGCGTCGATTACCTGGGCTACCTGAATGCCCTGCATGTCGCGGGACAATTGATAGCCACCGCCCGGCCCACGCACACTGGAGACCAGATTACTGCGGCGCAATTTGGCGAACAGTTGCTCAAGGTAGGACAGGGAAATGCCTTGACGCTCGGAGATATCGGCCAGGGACACCGGCCCAGTTTGCGCGTGCAAGGCCAAGTCGAGCATGGCAGTCACCGCGTATCGGCCTTTTGTAGTCAGTCTCATGGACAAGTACCAAGGTGTTTCAGAATGGGAGCAAGTATGCGATTCCCGAGTATTTAAGTCAACTATAAGACCTAGTACTTTAGTCAGGATTACCCGTAAAAAGGGCGCGCGAATCATAGCAGGATGGGGTTGGATCGAACAGCGAGAACAGGATCGACCAGGAATTGCGAGACCAATGGAGCCAAAAACTGGGAGGGCTCGCCCCTCCCATGGGGTTTGGTGGCTTCAGCCGGCCTTCGTGACAGCTTCGTCCTTGATTTCGGCGAAGTCCTCTTCACGCAGCTCAGGCAGATCTTTCGCACAGTAGGTGCTACCCAGCTCCTTCAGTGCACCGCACATACCATCCAACTTTCCATCCACCGCTTGCAGATGGTCGAGCAACTGGCCGATGGCGCGTGCGACCGGGTCGGGCATGTCTTCGCTGACGCCATACGCATCGAAACCGATTTTCTCGGCCATGGCCTTGCGCTTGGCCTCTTGCTCATCACCGACTTCCGGCTTGACGATGATGCGCCCCGGAATACCCACCACCGTGGCGCCAGGCGGAACCGCCTTGGTCACCACAGCATTGGAGCCCACCTTGGCACCAGCGCCGACCGTGAACGGACCAAGCACCTTGGCGCCCGCCCCGACCACCACACCATCGCCCAACGTAGGGTGGCGCTTACCTTTATTCCAACTGGTCCCGCCCAGGGTCACGCCTTGATAAAGCGTCACGTCGTCGCCGATCTCAGCGGTTTCACCAATAACGATGCCCATGCCGTGATCAATAAAGAAGCGCCGCCCCACCTTGGCGCCCGGATGAATCTCGATCCCGGTCAGCCAGCGACCGAAATTCGACACCAGCCGCGCCAGCCATTTCCAGCCCATATTCCACAGTGCACCGGACAGACGATGGATCCAGATCGCGTGCATGCCCGGATAGCAGGTCAGCACTTCAAAGGCGTTGCGTGCAGCCGGGTCACGGTGAAAAACACTCTGGATATCTTCTCGCAAACGCTCGAACATTTTTAATCCTTCCGCTTGAGGAGTTCGCCACGGGCCGCTTTCTGGGTTTCCGTGAGGATGCCACGCAATATATTCATTTCCGCCCGGCTGACCGAGCTGCGCCCGTACAGGCGGCGCAGGCGCGCCATCAAGTGCCGCGGTTTTTCAGGATCGAGGAATTCGATGGCCACCAGAGTATGTTCCAGATGCTCATAGAATCGCTCCAGCTCGTCCATGGTGGCCAACTCACCACTTTTAGTGGACGCCACTTCATCCTTCTCGACCTTGCTCGGCTGCCCTTCGGCGGCCAGCCAGGCCATGCGCACTTCATAGCTCAATACCTGCACCGCCGCCCCCAGGTTCAGCGAACTGAACTCGGGGTCTGAGGGAATGTGCACATGAAAGTGACATCGCTGCAGCTCCTCATTGGTCAGGCCGGAATCTTCACGGCCAAATACCAAGGCGATTTCAGCGCCGCCGGCCGCCTCCTCCACCACCTTGGTCCCGCACTCTCGCGGGTCCAGCAATGGCCACGGGATACGACGGTCGCGGGCACTGGTGCCCAGCACCAGGTTGCAACCGACCAAGGCATCTTCCAAGGTGGCGACGACCTGGGCCTTTTCAAGGATGTCATTGGCGCCCGACGCGCGCGCGTCAGCCTCGTGGTGCGGGAACACACGCGGCTCGACCAGCACCAGGCGCGTCAGCCCCATGTTTTTCATGGCTCGCGCCACCCCACCGATATTGCCGGGATGACTGGTATTGACCAAGACGACACGAATGTTTTGCAGCAAGGGAGGCGCTCTCGGACACAGGAAAGGGGAGCAAATCTTACAGAACAGCCTAAGGTTATGCCATGAAAGCGAACGTCGTCCTTCACCTGAAGAAAGTTTCTGCTAGAATGCCCGGCTTTCTTTAACAACCTTAGGTGACACATCCATGCAGCCCATGCTGAATATCGCGCTGCGCGCCGCCCGCAGCGCCAGTGAATTGATCTTCCGCTCCATCGAGCGCCTGGATACCATCAAGGTCGACGAAAAAGACGCCAAGGATTATGTATCCGAGGTGGATCGCGCCGCCGAACAGAAAATCATCGATGCGCTGCGCAAGGCCTACCCTACCCACGGCATCCTCGGCGAAGAAACCGGTTTGCACAAAGGCAGCGGCGAAGGCGAAGACTACCTGTGGATCATCGATCCACTGGACGGCACCACCAACTTCCTGCGCGGTATCCCGCACTTTGCCGTGAGTATTGCCTGCAAATACCGTGGCCGCTTGGAACACGCGGTTGTACTCGACCCGGTTCGCCAGGAAGAATTCACCGCCAGCCGTGGCCGTGGCGCCCAGCTCAATGGCCGTCGCCTGCGCGTCAGCGGTCGCACCAGCCTGGACGGCGCTCTTCTGGGCACTGGCTTCCCATTCCGTGACGACCAGATGGATAACCTGGAAAACTACCTTGGCATGTTCCGCGCCCTGGTTGGCCAGACCGCCGGCATCCGCCGCGCCGGCGCTGCCAGCCTGGACCTGGCCTACGTTGCCGCCGGTCGTTTTGACGCGTTCTGGGAGTCGGGCCTGTCCGAGTGGGACATGGCCGCAGGCGCACTGCTGATTCAAGAAGCAGGCGGCCTGGTGAGCGACTTCACCGGCGGTCACGACTTCCTGGAAAAAGGCCACGTCGTTGCCGGTAACACCAAATGCTTCAAGGCAGTTCTGACGGCGATCCAGCCGCACCTGCCGGCCTCGCTGAAGCGTTAAGCGAGCGAGCAAAAAAAAAGCACCCTTCGGGGTGCTTTTTTTGTGCCTGGGATTTGGTGCGAGCCTAAATGCCAAGAGCACCACAAATAAAATGCGGGAGGGGGCTAGCCCCTCCCGCATTCTGAACTGCACACGCCATTGAATCTGCGTCTGGACGAGTATTACTGCTGGTTTTGACCGAGGACGAGACGACCCTCCTTGTCGACCGGAATCTGGCCGCCTGGATCACGATCCATGCGCACCGAACCTTCCTTGCCATCCAAGGTGTACCGCACGTCATAGCCGACAACCTTGTCGCTGATGTCGTTGACGGTGTTACAACGGGTTTGCGTGGTGGTGTAGGTATCGCGGTTCTGCATACCTTCCTGCACCTTGTTGCCGGCGTAACCACCACCTACTGCACCGGCCACGGTGGCCAGTTTCTTACCATTGCCGCCGCCGATCTGGTTACCCAGCAGGCCACCTGCGAGGGCGCCAACGACGGTACCGGCGATTTGATGCTGATCCTGCACCGGACGCTGCCGGGTCACGGTGACGTCCTTGCAGACCTCACGCGGGGTTTTGATCTGGGTCTTGACCGGCTGCACCGCCAGTACTTGCGCATACTCAGGGCCGCTTTTTACCAGGCTGTAGGTGGCGACAGCACCCCCGGCAGTTACACCGACAGCACCCAATACCGCACCAACCAGTAACGACTTGTTCACGTTGAACCTCCTGACCATCACAAACGAACCGAAAGGTCCGCGCTATACCCAGCCTTGGAGCAAAAAAAAAGGCACGAGTTCAATACTCGTGCCTTCTTTGTAACAACGATCAACAAGCGCCCATCAAGGACGATCGTCGACTTCCTTGTCGGTGATGGCCGGAGGAATCAGGTCTTCGCTGTTGAGGTTCAGCCAGATCAACACCACGTTGGCGATGTAGATCGACGAGTAGGTACCCGCCAGAACGCCGATGAACAGCGCCAGGGAGAAGCCCCACAGGTTGTCGCCACCGAAGATCATCAACGCCGCGATCGCCAGCAAGGTGGAAATCGACGTGGCCATGGTCCGCAGCAGGGTCTGGGTGGTGGAGATGTTGATGTTCTCGATCAACGTCGCCTTGCGCAGTACACGGAAGTTCTCGCGAACCCGGTCGAATACCACGATGGTGTCGTTGAGCGAATAACCAATGATCGCCAGCACCGCCGCCAGCACCGTCAGGTCGAAAGTGACCTGGAAGTAAGCCAGGATGCCTACGGTTACGATCACGTCATGGATCAGCGACACAATGGCGCCGACGCCGAATTTCCACTGAAAGCGGAACGCCAGGTAGATCATGATGCCGACCAGCGCCATCAGCATGCCGAGGCCGCCCTGGTCGCGCAGCTCTTCACCCACTTGCGGGCCCACGAACTCGACGCGCTTGACCGACGCCGGGTTATCACCGCCGACCTTCTGCAAAGCCTCGGCCACCTGGTGGCCCAGTTGCGGGTCTTCGCCAGGCATACGCACCAGCAGATCGGTGGTAGCGCCGAAGTTCTGCACCACGGCTTCATGATAACCGGCCTTGACCAGTTCGTTGCGCACCAGGGTGACGTCGGCCGGCTTCTCGTAGGTGAGCTCGATGAGCGTACCGCCGGTGAAGTCCAGCCCGTAGTTCAGGCCCTTATGGAACCAGCTGAACAATGCCAGAACGGTAAGGAGCACTGTGGCGCCGAACGCAATGTTGCGAACGCCCATGAAGTTGATTGTACGTAACATGGCAGCCCCTTAAATCCACAACTTCTTGAAGTCACGTCCGCCAAAGATCAGGTTGACCATTGCGCGGGTCACCATGATGGCCGTGAACATCGAGGTAAAGATACCGAGGGACATGGTCACCGCAAAACCTTTGACCGGGCCGGTGCCCATGGCAAAGAGAATCCCACCGACCAGCAATGTGGTCAGGTTGGAGTCGAGAATCGCGGTAAATGCCCGGCCGAAGCCTTCGTTGATTGCGCGCTGCACTGTCATGCCCGCAGCGATCTCTTCACGAATTCGTGAGAAGATCAGCACGTTGGCATCCACCGCCATACCCATGGTGAGTACGATACCGGCAATACCCGGAAGGGTCAGCGTTGCCCCCAGCAGCGACATCAAAGCCAGCAGCATTACCATGTTGCCCGCCAGGGCCACAGTGGCGATGACACCGAAGAAGCGGTAGATGGCGATGATGAACAGCGATACGAAAAGCATGCCCCACAAGGCTGCGTCGATACCCTTGGTGATGTTGTCCGCACCCAGGCTCGGGCCAATGGTACGTTCTTCAGCGAAGTACATCGGCGCGGCCAGGCCACCGGCGCGCAGCAGCAGCGCCAGTTCGGAAGATTCACCCTGGCCGTTCAGGCCGGTGATGCGGAATTGAGCACCCAGCGGCGACTGAATGGTCGCCAGGCTGATGATCTTCTTCTCTTCCTTGAACGACTGCACCGGCACGTCTTTCTCGACGCCGTTGACCATTTGCTTGGTGTAGGTAGTGATTGGGCGTTGCTCGATGAAGATCACCGCCATACTGCGACCGACGTTGCTGCGCGTAGCGCGACTCATCAGTTCGCCGCCATGGCCATCCAGGCGGATGTTCACTTCAGGAGTGCCGTGCTCGCCGAAACCGGCCTTGGCGTCGGTCACCTGATCACCGGTGATGATCAAGCCACGCTCGATCAGCGCCGGAGGACGGTTGCCTTCGCGGAACTCGAACTCTTCGGCAGTAGCACGGGTAGCGCCCGGCTCAGCCGCCAAACGGAATTCCAGGTTGGCGGTCTTGCCCAGGATACGCTTGGCTTCAGCGGTATCCTGCACACCCGGCAGCTCAACCACGATACGGTTGGCGCCCTGGCGCTGTACGATCGGCTCGGCCACACCCAGTTCGTTGACGCGGTTACGCACCGTGGTCAAGTTCTGCTTGATGGAGTATTCGCGGATTTCCGCGATCTTGGCCGGGCTCATCGCCAGACGCAGTACAGGTTGACCATTCAGGTCGGCCGGTACGATGTCGAAATCGTTGAAGTTCTTACGGATCAGCGCACGGGCCTGTTCGCGGGACGCTTCGTCAGAGAAGCCCAGCTGGATGGCACCGTTGAGCTGCGGCAGGCTGCGATAACGCAGTTTTTCTTTACGCAGCAGGCTCTTCACGTCGCCTTCGTAGACCTTGAGGCGGGCGTCGAGGGCTTTGTCCATGTCGACTTCCAGCAGGAAGTGCACGCCACCGGACAAGTCCAGACCCAGCTTCATCGGGTGCGCGCCAATGCTGCGCAGCCATTGCGGTGTGGTTTGCGCCAGGTTGAGCGCGACCACATAGTCGTCGCCCATGGCCTTGCGCACAACATCCTTGGCCGGCAATTGGTCTTCCTGCTTGGTCAGGCGCAACAAGCCGCCTTTCGCACCAGCCGCCAATGTTGCCGCCTTGACCTGGATACCCGCATCGGTGAGCGCCTTGCTCGCGCGGTCCAGATCAGCCTGATTGACCTGCAGCGAAGTGCTGGCGCCAGTGATCTGGATCGCCGGGTCATCAGGATAGAGATTGGGAGCGGAATAAATAAAACCGATCGCCAGCACCGCCAGGATCAGTACGTATTTCCACAGAGGGTATTTGTTCAGCATCACGCCGCCCGCTTATAACGCGGGGCGCCTTGCGCGCCCCGTCGATTGGTAAAGGTTGTTACTTAGATCGCTTTGAGCGTGCCTTTAGGCAGCGTGGCGGCGATGGCGCCCTTCTGGAACTTCATTTCAACGGTGTCGGAGACTTCCAGTACCACGAAAGCATCGGAAACCTTGGTGATCTTGCCGGCGATACCGCCAGTGGTGACCACTTCGTCGCCTTTCTGCAGGCTGCTGAGCAGGTTCTTCTGCTCTTTGGCGCGCTTGGCCTGTGGACGCCAGATCATCAGGTAGAAGATAACCAGGAAGCCGACCAGGAAAATCCACTCGAAACCACCGCCCATAGGGCCCGCAGCGGCAGGCGCAGCGGCGTCGGCCATGGCGTTAGAGATAAAAAAGCTCATTTAGCACTCCAGTTGCAAATAGTGAATCTTAGGGTCGGGAAACTCAGTCCAAGGGCGGCACAGGGAGCCCGCGCTTGGCATAGAAGGCATCGACGAAGGCGGCCAATGTACCCTGTTGAATAGCCTCGCGCAAACCAGCCATCAGGACTTGGTAATGACGCAAATTGTGGATGGTATTCAACATGCTACCCAGCATTTCTCCGCACTTGTCCAGATGGTACAGATAAGCACGGGAGAAGTTCTGGCAGGTGTAGCAATCACAGGTGGGATCCAGCGGCGAATCATCATGGCGATGGAACGCGTTACGGATCTTCAGCACGCCTGTATCGATGAACAGATGCCCATTGCGGGCATTACGGGTTGGCATCACGCAATCGAACATGTCCACACCGCGGCGCACACCCTCTACGAGATCTTCCGGTTTGCCAACGCCCATAAGGTAACGAGGTTTGTCAGCCGGCATCAGGCCCGGCAGATAATCCAGCACCTTTATCATCTCGTGCTTGGGCTCGCCCACGGACAGACCGCCGATGGCCAGGCCGTCGAAGCCGATTTTGTCGAGGCCTTCCAGCGAGCGCTTGCGCAGGCTTTCATGCATGCCGCCCTGGACGATACCGAACAACGCCGCGGTGTTATCGCCATGGGCGTTTTTCGAACGTTGGGCCCAACGCAGCGACAACTCCATGGACACCCGCGCGACGTCTTCGTCGGCCGGGTACGGCGTGCACTCGTCGAAAATCATCACGATGTCCGAACCCAGGTCACGCTGCACCTGCATCGACTCTTCCGGCCCCATGAACACTTTGGAACCGTCCACCGGCGAGGCGAAGGTTACGCCCTCCTCCTTGATCTTGCGCATGGCGCCCAGGCTGAACACCTGGAAACCACCGGAGTCGGTGAGGATCGGGCCCTGCCACTTCATGAAGTCATGCAAGTCGCCATGCTTCTTGATCACTTCCGTGCCCGGGCGCAGCCACAGGTGGAAAGTGTTGCCGAGGATAATCTCGGCGCCGGTGGCGACGATATCGCGCGGCAGCATGCCCTTGACGGTGCCGTAGGTGCCGACAGGCATAAACGCCGGGGTCTCCACGGTGCCACGCGGGAACGTCAGGCGACCGCGACGGGCCTTACCGTCGGTGGCCAGCAATTCAAACGACATACGACTCATAGTTGTTCCTCTGGGCCGCGCGGCGCCGGGTTACGGGTGATGAACATCGCATCACCGTAGCTGAAAAAACGGTATCCATTTTCGATGGCGGCTTGATAAGCGGCCATGGTCTCGGGATAACCGGCAAATGCCGACACCAGCATCAACAGCGTGGATTCCGGCAAATGGAAGTTGGTGACCAGGCAATCGACCACATGGAACGGTCGGCCTGGGTAAATGAAGATATCGGTGTCGCCGCTAAACGGCTTGAGCACGCCGTCGCGCGCCGCGCTTTCCAGGGAGCGCACGCTAGTGGTGCCCACCGCAATCACCCGCCCGCCGCGCGACTTGCACGCGTTGACCGCGTCCACCACATCCTGAGTGACCTCCAGCCATTCGCTGTGCATATGGTGGTCTTCGATGTTCTCCACACGCACCGGCTGAAACGTGCCGGCCCCCACGTGCAGGGTCACATAGGCGGTCTCGACGCCCTTGGCGGCAATCGCCTCCAGTAGCGGCTGGTCGAAATGCAGCCCGGCCGTAGGCGCGGCCACCGCACCCAGGCGCTGGGAATAAACAGTCTGATAGCGTTCGCGGTCAGCGTCTTCATCCGGGCGGTCGATATAAGGAGGCAACGGCATATGGCCGACGCGCTCCAGCAATGGCAGGACTTCTTCGGCGAACTTCAGCTCGAACAGCGCATCATGACGCGCCACCATCTCGGCTTCGCCACCGCCATCGATAAGAAGGCTCGATCCCGGTTTCGGCGACTTGCTGGAGCGCACATGGGCCAGCACGCGATGGCTGTCCAGCACCCGCTCCACCAGAATTTCCAGCTTGCCGCCGGAGGCTTTCTGGCCAAACAGCCGCGCCGGAATCACCCGAGTATTGTTGAACACCATCAGATCACCTGGGCGTAAATGCTCAAGCAAATCAGTGAATTGACGGTGTGCGAGGGCACCGCTTGGCCCGTCCAGGGTCAGCAGTCGACTGGCGTGCCGCTCGGCCAAAGGGTGGCGAGCGATCAGCGAATCAGGGAGCTCAAAAGTAAAGTCAGCAACGCGCATGATGGGGTTCGTCTAGCAGGGCCGGGAAGTCTAGCGGAAATAGTCAAAATTGACCATGAAACGTGATTGACCAACGGTAATCACCTCTCTATACTTCGCCGCCATTGAGCCCTGATGGCGGAATTGGTAGACGCGGCGGATTCAAAATCCGTTTTCGAAAGGAGTGGGAGTTCGAGTCTCCCTCGGGGCACCATCTTAAAAAAAGACCTTGAAATTCAAGGTCTTTTTTTTCGCCTGTAAAAAAGTGCGGGCCGCCCGATTTAATGTTCACCGCCCACTTTCAACCTGAAACACGATGCGCTGTGGGAGCGGGCTTGCCCCCGATAGCGATGCGTCACAATTGGGCTGACTGACCCGATCAGCGCCCTGATATTAGACAGTAAAGATTAACGTTAGGATGATCCCATCAAGTGAGAAGCCAGCGTGCGAAATCAATGGCAGAATCCGCCACAGCTATCAACGACAGCGGCTTTGGACTCAACAAGCGGCGCCGCTAAAGGAATCAAGCAGCAATGAGCACAAAGAACCCGATCAGCCGGCTCACCATCAAAGGCTTCAAGTCCATCAAGAACCTTGAGGACTTGCACCTGGGCAGCCTGAACGTGCTGCTGGGTGCCAACGGTGCGGGTAAGAGCAGCTTCGTTTCTTACTTTCGCATGCTCAGCGAAATGATGGAGTTGCGCCTTAAAAAGTGGACGACCCAACAAGGATCGGCAGACCGAGTTGTCAGCTTCGGCGTCAAGGAAACTCAGCAGATCAGTTCTTATGTCCATTTTGGCTTGAACGGCTATGAGTTCGAGCTGGAACCGACCGTGGAGGGGGACTTTGTTTTTTCCAACGAACGGCTCTTTTTTGACGGCCCCATGTATGGATCAGAGTGGATTACGCTGGGCTCCGGGCACCAGGAGACCAAGCTCAAAAAAGCCTACGACACCAAACAGTTCCAAGCCCCCTACAAAAACAACGTTGTGGCGTACTGCTACGAATCGATTTCCAGTTGGAAGGTTTTCCACTTCCACGACACCAGCGAAACCGCGAGCGTCAAACGCTACGGACCGGCCCATATCGATGACTACCTGCGTCCAGACGCGTCGAACCTGGCGGCCTATCTGAATCGGTTATGCACCGAATCGCCTGAGGTGTATGAACAGATCCGCAAAACGATCCAACTGGCGATTCCGTTCTTCGATGATTTTGTGCTGAAGCCTGTGCGACTGGACAGCCAGGAAGAGCTGATCAACCTGCAATGGCGTCAGAAGGACAGCGACTACACCTTCTGGCCGAGCCAGCTCTCGGACGGGTCGATCCGCTTCATCTGCTTGGTCACCGCCCTGCTCCAACCCGATCCGCCATCGACCATCATCATTGATGAGCCGGAACTCGGCCTGCATCCCTACGCCATCACCTTACTGGGCTCGCTGCTGCGCTCAGCCTCCACACGAATGCAGGTGATTGTCTCAACGCAGTCGGTACCCCTGGTGAACGAGTTCTCAATCGACGACCTGATCATCGTCGAGCGGGAGAAAGGCGCAACTGTCTTCAAGCGCCTCGACGAAAAAGCCTTCGAAACATGGCTGGACGATTATTCGGTAGGCGAGCTGTGGGAGAAAAACATTCTGGGCGGGAGGCCGCGTAGATGATTCGAGTCCACGTGATCTGCGAGGGCCAAACAGAAGAGATGTTCATCAACGAGGTGCTGGCGCACGCCTTCCAGCATTCGGATATTTACCTGATGCCTGCTCTGATCGGAAAACCCGGCCACAAGGGCGGCAACTTTCGTTTCGAGCGTCTGCTCAGTGATGTTGAAAAGCGCCTGTTAGGTGACCGGCAGGCATATTGCACTACGTTTTTTGATTTCTATGGCCTGCCCGAAGAATTCCCTGGCAAAGCGAATGCCGGTAGCAAGAACACCATGGATGAAAAAGCTGATTGCCTGCTGAAAGCTATGACGGAAAGGTTGGCAAACAAACTGGGCGATGAAGCCATGCGCCGATTCATTCCCTATGTGCAAATGTACGAATTCGAGGGCCTGCTGTTCAGTTGCCCCAAAGGGTTAGCTGTCGGGATCAACCAGACCGCCCTTGAAGACCGTTTTTTGCACATACGAAATCAGTTTGAAACGCCGGAAGCTATTAACAATAGTCCGATGACCGCGCCGAGCAAAAGACTGCAAAAGCTTTACGCTGGCTACGACAAACCGCTGCACGGTTCACTCGCCGCGATTGAGATCGGCCTGCCGATCATTCGGCAACAATGCGCTCGATTCGATGCCTGGATCAGGCAGATGGAAACGCTGCAGAAAATCACCCAACCATGACCAATCCGACCAACATCCCCCGCCTGACGTGCCATCCATTTACGAACGCATGGACGAAGCCCGGCGGGCACTGAGCATGAATGCCTCCGCCGACTGCTGGAAAACCCTCGACCTTTCAGCCACGGCTGACGAGCGCACCCTCAAACGCCAATACGCCAAGTTACCCAAGCTAACGCGCCCGGATGACGACCCCGTCGCCTTCCAGCGCCTACGCGAGGCTTACGAGCAAGCACTCAACAGCGTACCCGTTAAGCCCGGCGGGTAGTTTTACTTGAACAGCGCAATCACCACGCACACCAGTGTGATCGCCAGTGCCGGCCATTGCATGGGCAAGAAAAAGAAATGGTGGCGCACGCCATCTTCATGCACTTCCCTATTCAGCACAAAACCCAGCACCGTGTTGATGGCCGAGCCGATCCCCACGCCCATCAGCAGTTGCGTCAACGAGGTGTTGCCCGGCTTGACGCTGGGGTCGGGCCACAACACCATCAGCAACAAAATCATGGCCACCGGTGTGAACAGCGTCAGCCAGCCTGCGCCGCGATAGATCATCGTTTAATCCCTTTATGCACAATCAACGATTACGCGAGCGGTTCACGCCAGCTCGCGCGTTTGGGTTTGAGCCGTGAGCACTGTGTCCAGCGTATGCAGGAACAGGTCGTGGCTCAGGATGCCGGTGGCGATGGTCGACAGGACCGGTTGGCCGCTGTCGTCTTTGATCACCACTTTTTCGCTCCAGGCGTTGAGGTCGACGCTGCGCAATGACGACATCGGCACCTTACGGCCCTGGTATTCCAGGCACTGAGCGCTCACCAGGATGGGCGCCGTGGTGATCTTGAGGAAATTACCGCTCATGCGCTTGCCCCACACTTGGCCGGAGCTGATGCAATTGAACGTCACCGCCCCGCCCGACTCCAGCACACTGAGCACTCCCGGCATGCGCGCGCGGACGTGCAGTTCGCGCACCAATTGCTGGAATTTTTGAAAACCCTTAAGGCTTTCAATCACGCGATGAAACGGCTCGGCGGCCGTGCGACGGTAGGCCAGGTTGGTGATCAAGCCTGTCATCACCGTTTGCCCGGAGCTGAACAGATACAAGTCCTGGATCTCGATAAACGGGGTGTAGTCGCGCTGGCCTTGGTTGATGCGTGCGATGCCATGCTCGTACACATCGTAAGCGGTACTGCGCAATTTCTTATGCCAGGCGTAAAGGCCGAATACACACAGCCCAAGAATGGCCAGAAAGCCACTGGTGAGATTGATCAGCGACTGCCCGCTGCTGAAGTTGATCGTCATGCCCCGGGACGTTGTGACACCGATAGGTCCTTCATTACCCGGCGGCAGGATCGTACCCAGGTACAGCACAAATCCCGCGAGCGCCAATAACGCTACGCCGAGTATCAGGCTGAAAATGAGAAAACCTTTGCCATGGCGAAAGCTCGCGATCAGCTCGCCGGTGGCGGATGAATCAGGTGTGGAGGATGGCTGCATAAGTACTTGCGTCCCTGTAAGTGAGTCAAACGTGCCGATTCAACATCGCACCGGTCCACTGGCTGGCTGCGCGAGCTGGGCACGGCGGGTTGGAACATGGCTAATTAATATCGTTCCGCGGAGCGCTTGAGGTGCAAGCGTTTGAGGTCTTTTTTTTCAGCCGCAGAACAGTGATCATCGCGCTCCGCCCGCACACCGAGGAAGCCCCACCATGGAATTGACGCTGGAAGCTGTTGCGCTCTTCGCACTCAAACTGGTGCATGAAACCGACGGCGGCAGCCCGGTATTGCGCGACGACCCGGCGATGGCCGCGTATGAGCGTGAAGTGTTTGGATTGCTGGTGCGCCAAGGGGACTTGCGCCTGATTCAACGTAAGCTAGATGAATGCGTGATGCAGGCGCTGCAGGCGTTGGGCGGAACGGAGACGGTGTTGGGGCGTGAGTTGGAGAGACTGGCCGCCGACACTCGAAAAGCCTCTACGCTGGAGGAACTCGATGCCCCGCTCGACGCACTCAAGCATTACCTCAAAGCTATCCAGTGACACCTTCCATTGAAGGAACGCGCCTGACCGCGATGAGTGTCAACTTATGCGGCGTCACAGACCGACCACAAGGACCGTTACATGATCGACTTCAACAACAAAGGCTTCTTCAAACTCAAACAAAACAATGAATACGCCGAACGCGTCTCGGCCCTGCTGCTCGATGGCGAAGAAGTGGTGGATGCCTACAAGGCCATGCGCGACGGCGTGGTATTCACCACCAAACGCATCATCGCGGTGAACGTGCAAGGCATCACCGGCAGTAAGAAGGACTTCACATCACTGCCGTACAAAAACATCGTGGCGTATTCGGTGGAAACGTCCGGGACCTTCGACCTGGATTCGGAGTTGGAGATTTACTTTTCATCCCTGGGCAAAGTGAAATTCGAGTTCACTGGGAAGACCTCGATTGTGGAAATCTCGCGGCTGATTTCCAAGCATTTGCTGACTTGATCAATCGGCCAAAAGTATCGCCTGGCGAAGGAGTGCTTACTTGGACGGGAACGTCTCAAGATACGCCAGGATATTTTCAATCTTCTCCTGATCGCTGATACCCCAGAAGATCATTCGCGTGCCGCTCACTACCTTCTTGGGGTCTTCGATGTACGCGGCGAGTTTTTCGCGGGTCCAGACCACGCCGGAGTTTTTCATCGCGTCGGAATACTGGTAGTCCTCGGTGGTGCCGGCGGGGCGGTCGATGATGCCGTTGAGTTGCGGGCCGAAACCGCCGCGCGCGCCTTCGCCGATGCTGTGGCAGCCGCCGCAGGTCTTGGTGAAGAGCTTACCGCCGGCTTCGGCATCGCCGGCGGCGAAGGCTGGGGCGGTGTTGAGAATCAGAGCGAGGGTCAGTAAGGCGTACTTCATCGGCGACTCCACATCGGCGGTTGCGGGAATTATGCCTGGCATCTCCATCCGGATCACCGCCGCCTGCAATACCATCGGTGCAAACACGCAACCTAGACACCCTGAACGACCACCCATCGCCTGGGACACATCCAATCGAACCTATGCCACTGCGTTCCACTCCACCTAACTGAACCCTGATGGTGGAGTAAGGATCATGGCTCAGCCATCGATTTTGGTATTGGAAGACGACGAAATTATTCGAGCGTTGATGGTGGATGTACTGGAGGATTTCGGCGCGATTGTGACGTCGTTTCCCTCAGCGGATGAAGGGATGATTTACCTGGAACGCGAGGACGACCCCGTGGACCTGATTGTCAGCGACATACAAATGCCTGGCCTGCTCAATGGTTATGACTTGAGCCGCGTGGTTGCCCATCGCTGGCCATCAGTGCGGGTGCTGCTGACCTCGGGCAATACAAAAATGGCTGAAGAACTCGGCGGTTCCGTGCGTTTCCTGCCCAAGCCATGGAGCACTGAGCATCTGATCGAATGCGTGCAAACAGCGTTGACCCAGCAAGGTTCGTCTCTGCACTGATAGCGCCGCAATATCACCTCAACCGAACTTCACGGTACTTTGTAAGGTCAGTCATAAGGCAAGGAGCGACTTTTCTGATCCGCTGGTCAGGCTTTTCGCCTTGTGCGTACAGTCAATGGCCATGAGTTGTGTAGAATCGTCGCCCATTTCCACGCGTCATTCATGGCCGGCAGGCCCACAGCTCGAGCTATTTGCATGCTTTCAAAGGCCCATGACGTTGGTGCGCCCTCATTGCTTGACGCGTTACGCACAGGCACCAGCCTGTTGCACGTTGCGCTGGAAAAGCGTCTGCCATTTTTTTCCGAGCGCCTGGATGCCGACGGCTACCGGCGCCTGCTGCAGGCCTACCACGGGTTTTACGCCCCCATTGAAGCGGCGCTGTATGCCAGTGGGCTGATCCCGGCGGGATTCGATACTGCCCTGCGTGTGAAAACGCCAACATTGGTCAGCGACCTGCACGGTCTTGGCCTGGATGACGCCGCTATCAACGCCCTGCCCCACTGCACCGCCCTGCCGCGCCTCGACACCCCTGCGGCGTGCCTCGGTGTGTTGTATGTGCTCGAAGGCGCAACGTTGGGCGGCCAGGTGCTGCGCCGGGAAATGGCCCAGCGCTTTGGCATCGATGCCACCAACGGTGGCGCGTTTCTTGATGTGTATGGCCCTGAGACGGGCCGGCGCTGGAAAGACTTTCTCGATTATCTGGGTATTCAGGCGCTGGACGCCGAAGCCCAACAGCGCGCGGTACATGCCGCCCGTTCGACATTCAGCGGCTTTGAGCGATGGCTCGACAGCCAGGAGGTACTGCTATGAAACCCCAAGATTTTGAACAGCTGCTTGCCAACTGCGCCGACGAACCCATTCGCTTTCCTGGGGCGATTCAGCCTCACGGTGTGCTGCTGACGCTGTCCGAGCCAGACCTGAAGATCATCCAAGTGAGCGCCAACGTCGCTACGCTGTTCAACCGCACGCCCGAGGCGCTGTTGGGCCAGCCGCTGCACAGCCTGATCGGCACCGAACACGCCCAGGCCGTGCAGGCCATGGCCGAACTCAACACCTTTACCGATGCGCCGCCGCTGCACGTGACGCTCAACGGCGCTGAGTTCGAAGGTTTGTTGCACCGCCACCAAAATGTGCTGGTGCTGGAATTCGAACCCCACCTCAAGGATTTTCAACCACGGGCCCTGAACGGTCGCACCAGTGATCTGGGCAAGATGCTGCGCCGCTTGCAGTCGGCAAAAACCCTGGCGGCGCTGTACGACATCAGCGTCACGGAAATCCAGGCCATGACCGGTTACGACCGGGTGCTCATCTACCGCTTCGAAGAAGAAGGCCATGGTCAGGTGATTGCCGAAGCATCCGCTCCGTCCATGGAATTGTTCAACGGGCTGTTCTTCCCTGCGTCTGACATCCCCGAACAGGCTCGCGAGCTGTACCGCACCAACTGGCTGCGGATTATCCCGAACGCCGATTACACGCCGGTGCCGCTGGTGCCCAAATTGCGCCCAGATACCGGCGAACCGCTGGACCTGAGTTTTGCGACGCTGCGCAGTGTGTCGCCGATTCATTGCCAGTACATGCAGAACATGGGCGTGTTGTCGTCCATGAGCATTTCGCTGATGAAAGGCGACAAACTCTGGGGCCTGATCAGTTGCGGCAACCGCACCCCGCTGCTGGTACCGAACGAACTGCGTACCGCCTGCCAGACCATCGGCCAGGTACTCTCGCTGCAGATCAGCGCCATGGAGGCTCTGGACCTGAGTCACCAGCGCGAAGAAAAAGTCGAAGCCTTGGCCCAACTGGACAAAGCCATGAAAGCCTCGGACCACAACGTGTTCGACGGCCTGGCCAAGCAACCGCGCTTGCTCATGGACCTGACCCTGGCCGGCGGCGTGGCGATCATCGAAGACAAACAACTGCACCGCTACGGCAACTGCCCGGAACCGGCGCAGATCCGGGCGTTGCACAAGTGGCTGCAAGCCAGTGGCGAACCGGTGTTCGCCAGCCATAACCTGGCCTCGGTTTACCCACCGGCGGCAGAGTTTCAGCAAGTGGCCAGCGGCGTATTGGCCATGAGCCTGCCCAAGCCGGTGGACAACGGTGTGCTGTGGTTCCGCCCCGAGGTCAAAGAGAATATCAATTGGAGCGGCGACCCGAAAAAACCGCTGGACCTGGAAAATTCCGACGCTGGTATGCGCCTGCGCCCACGCACGTCGTTTGAAATCTGGAAAGTGGAAATGGCCGGCATCTCCACCAAGTGGAGCCACGGCGACCTGTTCGCCGCCAACGACCTGCGCCGCTCCGCGCTGGAAAACGACCTGGCCCGCCAGGTCGAACGCGAGCAACAGGCCGTGCGCGCCCGTGATGACCTGGTGGCGGTGGTGTCCCACGACCTGCGCAACCCGATGACTGTCATCTCGATGCTCTGCGGCATGATGCAAAAAGCCTTCAGCTCCGAAGGCCCACACACCTCGCGCCGTATTTCCTCGGCCATCGACACCATGCAACAAGCCGCCGGGCGCATGAATGTGCTGCTGGAAGACCTGCTCGACACGTCGAAAATCGAGGCCGGCCGCTATGTGGTCAAGCCCGTGGCGCTGGATGTGAACCAGATGTTCGAGGAGGCGTACTCCTTGCTGGCACCGTTGGCGATGGAAAAAGGCATCGACCTGTCGTTCAACGCCGAACCTGGCCTGCAGATTAAAGGCGACCCTGAGCGCTTGTTCCAAGTGCTGTCGAACCTGATCGGCAACGCCATCAAGTTCACCCCGCGCCAGGGCAATATCGGCATCAGTGCCATGAGCAACGGCGAGGAAATTGTGTTTTCGGTGCGCGACTCCGGCGAAGGTATTGCCCCAGAGCTGTTGCCGTATGTGTTCGACCGCTACTGGACACAGACCGAAAACAATCCCACCGGCAGCGGGCTGGGGCTGTATATCACCCAAGGCATCGTGCAGGCCCACGGCGGCAAGATCGTGGCTGAAAGTGAAGTGGGCCGTGGCAGTGAGTTCCGATTCACAGTGCCGAAGGTGATGCAGGATGCCCATACCTGATCGGTCCGGCTGTAGGGCTCGATGGGCCTAAACCGCCATTGCCGTTACACGTTGCCATGAGGTGTTTATAGCTCCAGCACCTCGCGCCTCTATAAGTTTGGCCCGGCTTCGCAGACGCGGAGCCCATCTAACTTACAGAAGGATATTTTTATGCTTGGAGCTATCAGTCCGTTCCTAGGCCATCTGCAACTCCCCACCCCACAACACGATGATGTAGCCCTGCAACGCAACAAGCGCAGCCTGGACAGCCACTCACTCCCGCTTGAGACCCAGCAAACCGATAACGCCCCACGTCACAACCGGCGCCGAGGCAGCGGCAGCCTGGACAGCCTCGGCAAGGGCAACCTGCTCTAGAGCGGCCTACGGAGGGCAGCCCGCTGCCCTTCGTACACCCCATGCCTTAACAAAACACTGACATTCATTGCGCTAACCTTGCCGGTTCTAGCCTGGCCGGAGCCCATCCCTGCATGCTGCACCCCGACAACCTGCCCGCCGTACTTGCCGGCCCTTTGCTACGACGTCTCGAACCCAGGCGCCTGGTGCTGTGGCTGACTGGCAGTCGTCCCCTGGACCTGACCTTGAAGCTGCAATGGGCCGGACACACGCTGCACATCCCGCTGGATCAAGGCCAGTGCCAAGTCATTCCCATAGGCCGCCAGGCCTTTGTGCACCTGATCGATGTGCCGCTGGACGAAGCGCTGCCTCAGGACGAGGTCATCCACTACGACCTGCTGATCGACGGCCTCGGTATCGCCCATTGGGCGGCGCATCTGCTGTATGCCGACGCGCCATCACCACATTTTGTCCTGCACAGTCGCATCCACCAGCTCGTGCACGGTTCCTGCCGCAAACCTCACCACGCCGCCGAAGACGGCCTGCTCTGCGTCGATCGCCTGCTCGCCGATGCGCACACGCTCGATGAGCGTCCGGCCTTGCTGATGATGAGCGGCGACCAGGTTTACGCCGACGATGTGGCCGGGCCGATGCTTAGGGCGATCCACGCACTGATCGCGCGCCTGGGCCTGTTCGACGAACATCTGGAGGGTGCCGTGGTGGACGACAGCGCCAGCCTCTACGGGCACCGCGCCAGCTATTACCATCGCGCGGACCTGCTGCCGGCGCTGGACAGCAATCAGACCCTGCGCGAGCGCTTCTTCGGCGGCGTGAAAAAGCCGATTTTCACCAGCAGTACCGCCGACAACCATCTGGTCACCTTTGCCGAAGTCATGGCGATGTACCTGCTGGTATGGTCCCCCATGCCCTGGACCTTGATCGAAACCCAAGCGCCGCCACTTAGCCCGGACGAATCGGCGCGCTATGCGCGCGAGCACGTGCAGATCGAGCGCTTTCGCGACGGCCTGCCCGGCGTAGCGCGAGTCTTCGCGCACCTGTCCACCCTGATGATCTTTGACGATCACGACATCACCGACGATTGGAACCTCAGCGCCCAATGGGAAGAAACCGCCTACGGCCACCCGTTTTCCAAACGCATCATCGGCAATGCCCTGCTCGCCTATCTGCTGTGCCAGGGTTGGGGCAACCACCCGGATGCCTTCGTCGAACTGTTGCCGCCCATCCAGGCGCTGACCGCTCACGTCCCCGACAACCATCTCGACGCCGCCGCCCAGGATGCCTTGCTGGCCACGTTGCTCAAATTTCAACAATGGCATTACGTGCTGCCCAGCACGCCCGCCCTGGTGGTGCTCGACACCCGCACCCGGCGCTGGCGCAGTGAGTTCACCCTCAAGCAACCCTCCGGCCTGCTGGACTGGGAAGCCTTGAGCGAGCTGCAACAGGAACTGCTGGACCACCCGTCGGCGATCATCGTCTCTCCCGCGCCGATCTTCGGCGTCAAGCTGATCGAGACAGTGCAGAAGGTCTTCAGCTGGTGCGGCCACCCGCTGCTGGTGGACGCGGAAAACTGGATGGCCCACCGGGGCGCCGCCCAGGTGATCCTCAATATTTTCCGCCACTCGCGTACGCCGGGTAACTACGTGATTCTCTCCGGTGACGTGCATTACTCGTTCGTCTATGCCGTGCTGATCCGCCACCGCAATGCCGGCCCCCGGATCTGGCAGATCACCAGCAGCGGCATCAAGAACGAATTTCCCCGGCGCCTGCTGGAATGGTTCGACCGTCTCAACCGCTGGCTATACTCACCCCGTTCGCCGCTCAACTGGTTCACACGCCGTCGCACCATGCAGGTCGTACCGCATGTTCCGGAACATGCCGAGGCCGGCGAACGGTTATGGAACTCGGCGGGCATCGGTCAGGTGTTTTTCAACGAACAAGGTCAACCGGACGCAATCTACCAACACAATGCGAATGGGAAGGCTCGCACACGGATGGTTGCGCCCACGCCATAGCGCGCGGCGGCGCACACAGCGCGCATGCAAGGAGCAAAAGCAATGGGCGATACCTCAGGCAGCAACCCGGCGAAGCAGGATTTCTCGCACCTCAACGCCGACATGCTGCACACCATCCTGGAGCTGGTCAGCGACGGCATTTGGGACTGGAACGCCAACACCGGGTTCGTCTACCGCAATCCGGGCTGGTACGAAATGCTGGGCTACCCGCGGCATGCGCTGGAGAACACGCTGTTCACCTGGGAAAACATCATTCATCCGGAGGACTACCCCCAGGTGATGGCGCTGTTCGATGACTACATCAACCGCCGCGCGCCGCACTACCAAACCGAATACCGTTGCCGAAAAAAAGATGGCAGCTACCTATGGATCGAGGACCGCGGCTACGTGATCGCGCGTAACCCCGACGGTTCGGTGGCGCGCATGGTCGGCGCCCATCGCGACATTCAAGCGCGCAAATATTCAGTCGCCCAACTCGAACAACGCAACCAGTCGCTGGAAGCGCTGGTGGCCGAACGCACCCGTGAACTGGCACGGGTCAACCAGCAACTCAAATTGCAGTTGGACGAAAACCGCGCCTTGGCCGAGCGGGACGCCTTGACCCTGGTTGCCAACCGCTATCGCCTGGAAAAAACCCTGCTGCAAGCGTGCGAACGTGCCCAGCGCTTCCGCCTGCCGCTGGCCCTGATCGCCATGGACATCGATGACTTCAAGCCCATCAACGACCGCTATGGTCACGGCGCTGGCGACCAGACCCTGGTGCGGGTGGTGGAGTGCCTGGAGAGCTGCATTCGCCCGTGTGATCTGCTGGCACGCTGGGGTGGCGATGAATTCATGGTGATCCTGCCCGAAAGCACCCTGGAAACGGCCAAGGCGTTGGCCGAGCAGATCTGCCGCAAGATACGCACCATCCAGGCACCCGGCGACTTCCCCATCACCCTGAGCCTGGGCGTGGCCGAGCGCCACGCGGATGAATCCCCCGCCGCCCTAATGGAGCGCGCCGATCAAGCGTTGTATCGCGCCAAGGCCGCGGGCAAGGCCGGGGTGTCAGAATAACCGGAGGCGTCAGCGCAGCGGCGCGCACTTGAGCAGTGTCGACCGGTTTGTCCGCCCCCCCTTCGGCAGTAGCTCCTTCCGATTTGGAATGACCCAAAGACTTTATTTCGTTTGCGACAGGCCCCGGCGGGCGGCTTAGATAAAAAACGCCCCGCCACTGCCGAGTCCCGGATTCATGAGCCACGCCACCGTCAGCCAGTCGATTTCCATCGTCCACCCCATCAGCCTCAGCCACGGCAAGAACGCCGAAGTGTGGGATACCACAGGCAAGCGCTATATCGACTTCGTCGGCGGCATCGGTGTGCTCAACCTCGGCCATTGCCACCCGCAGGTAGTCGAGGCGATTCGCGAGCAGGCTACTCGGCTCACGCACTATGCCTTCAACGCCGCGCCGCACGCGCCCTACATCGAGCTGATGGCACGCCTGAGTGATTTTATCCCTGTGAGCTACCCGGTCAGCGGCATGCTTACCAATAGCGGCGCGGAAGCGGCGGAAAACGCTTTGAAGATCGTGCGCGGCGCCACCGGCCGCACTGCGGTGATCGCCTTTGACGGTGCCTTCCATGGCCGCACCCTGGCCACCTTGAACCTTAACGGCAAGGTCGCGCCCTACAAGCAAAAGGTCGGCGTACTGCCCGGCCCGGTGTATCACCTGCCGTACCCCAGCGCCGACAACGGCGTGACCTGCGCCGATGCACTGAAGGCCATGGAGCGTTTGTTCAGCGTGGAAATCGATGTGGAAGACGTCGCCTGTTTCATCATCGAACCGGTGCAGGGCGAAGGCGGCTTCCTGGCCCTGGACGTCGAATTTGCCCAGGCGCTGCGGCGTTTCTGCGACGAGAAACAGATCCTGCTGATTGCCGACGAAATCCAATCGGGCTTCGGCCGTACCGGTCAACGCTTCGCGTTTTCGCGCCTGGGCATTGAGCCGGACCTGATCCTGCTGGGCAAAAGCATTGCCGGCGGTGTACCGCTGGGGGCGGTGGTCGGGCGCAAAAACCTGATGGACAACTTGCCCAAAGGCGGCCTGGGCGGTACGTACTCCGGCAACCCTATCGCCTGCGCGGCGGCGCTGGCCACCCTGGAGGTGATGACGGACGCAAACTTGCACGCGTGGGGCGCACAGCAGGAAGCCGCAATTGTCCGCAGGTACGCGACCTGGCGCGACCAAGCGCTGTCGCCCTACCTCGGGCGCCTGACCGGCGTCGGCGCCATGCGCGGCATCGAACTGGCCAACGCCGACGGCACGCCGGCGCCCCGGCAATTGACGCAACTGCTCGGCCTGGCGCGGGACGCCGGGTTGCTGCTGATGCCCAGCGGCAAGGCGCGGCACATCATCCGGCTGCTGGCACCGCTGACCACAGAGCCGGCGGTGCTGGAGGAAGGGCTGGATATCCTTGAAGCCTGCTTCAAGCGCCTGGATCAGTAGCGCGCATCCATCGGTTTGCCGCCGTTCGGCCAGTCTTTGACCTTGTCCGGGAAGTCCGGACGCGGCTGCCCGGAAAAGTACGCCGCGACGTCCACCGCTTCCTGTTCCGTCAAGCCACCCTGCCCCAGCGGGAAGCGCTCGTGGAAGCCAATCGGCATATTGCGTTGGACGAACGCGGCGGCTGTGTAGGTGCGCGCCATGCCCGCACCGATATTGAACGACTGCTCACCCCACAGCGGCGGGTAGATCCATTCACCGTCGGCGCGGGTCAGGCCCTGGCCATTGTCGCCATGGCACACCGCGCATTGCTTGGCGTACACCGCTTTGCCATTGGCAAGGTCGGGTTTGAGCGTTGGGTCGACCTTACCCACGCCGCGCCCGGCGACTTTGTCCTGCGGGCGGGTGTTGTTTTTCATCCAGTCGAAATACGCCACCATCGCCTGCATATCCGCCGATTGCGGCGCCAGCGGCTTGCCGTTCATGGACCGGCGGAAACAGCCGTTGATGCGCTCCTCCAACGTGATCACCTTGCCGGCACGCGGGGCATAACCGGGGAAAAACGCCGACACCCCTACGAACGGCGATCCATCGGCCACAGTGCCTGCATTGAGATGGCAACTGGTGCAGTTCAGCGCGTTGCCGACATTGTCCGGCAGCAGCGCCTTGGTCTGCAGATGCAACCGCATGCCACGCAGCACCTGGTCGGCATTCGGCGCGGCCAGCAACTCGGCCAGACGCGGAGTTTGGAACGCGGACATGTCGCTGCTGGCCGGGTTGAGCTGCTCGCGCAGGGTTTTCACCTGCGCGGGGCTGACCGGCGTGCCCTGGTTGCCCCAGTGGGTGCGCACAAAACTGAGGATCTCGGCGATCTCCTGGTCGGCCAGCCGCGCGAACCCAGGCATGGTGTAGACCCGCGGATGGGTGGCGGTTTGCGCGGTTGCCCAGCCGGTGAGGGTGATATGCAAAAGAGACGTTGGGTTAGCGGCGACCACGCTCGGATTGCCGGCCAACGGCGGGAACAGGCCCTTCACGCCGGCACCGTCACTGCGGTGGCAGTCGCTGCAGAACTGCGTGTAGCCCAGGCCGCCACGACTGCTGAACAGGTCGTCAGGCACGGCAGCCGGGGCTTTGGCCACGGCAGGCATCGGCAGATCCTCCTGGCCCGCCGGCAGGGATTTTAAGTAACGGGCGATGGCAATCAGGTCGTCATCACTGAAATGCTGGGTGCTGTGATGGATCACATCGGCCATGTTGCCCGACACTGTGGCAAAACGGTTTTGCCCGGTCTTGAGCAGTTGCACGGTGTCGTCAACGGTCCACAGGTTGCGCAGGCTCAAGGCGCGCCAATGCTCGACGGTTTCCCCCGCCAGGTAGTGCTGGCCGCCGCGCTCGGTATCGCTCATGGCTTTTTCCTGGAAAGCGATACCCCTCGGGGTATGGCACGAGCCGCAATGCCCCAGGCCCTGAACCAAGTAGGCGCCACGGTTGAGCCCCGCGTCGCGGCCCGGATCGGGTTGGAAGGGTTGCTTGTCGAGAAAGGCGAAATTCCACAATGCCAAGCCCCAGCGCTGATTGAACGGAAAGCCCATGTCCGCCGGCAGGTTGTCCTGGCGGACCGCCGGCACGCCCTGCATCAGGTAGGCGTACAACGCGCGCATGTCCTCTTCGCTGATCTTCGCGTAGGACGGATACGGCATCGCCGGGTACAAGTTCATACCACTGGGGGTAACGCCTTCGCGCATGACGCGGTCGAACTGCTCGAAGGTGTAGCGCCCGATGCCTGTCTCGGCATCGGGCGTGATATTGCTGGAGTAGATCGTCCCCATCGGCGTACTCAACGCCAGGCCGCCGGCCATCAGCGCGCCTGGCTTGGCGGTGTGACAGGCAATGCAGTCGCCGAGTTGGGCGACGTAGTGGCCGCGTTCGAGCAGAGGGGTGTCGGGCGTGCTGGCGTGCAGCGAGAGGGACAGGCACATCAGCATCCCCACGAAGCTGACGCGTAAGAGGGCAAACATCATCGCAATAGTCCTTTAAGAACCTGGCGTGGAGCGGTCTCCTCGGCGCAGGTCTGCAATTGTTTTTATGCGTTCTCAGGCAAATAGTCGGGGGCGCAATCAGCCCCAAGGTTGTTGTAAACCACTCTCCGGCATGGCCTTTTGATATGGATCAGCGGAACGCCGAAGGCAGTGTGCCGCCTTGACCTGACTGACCTGCCCCTTGAAAATGCGCGACGCTTTTTTGTCTCCGTTTATTGAAGTAGTGAACTATTAATGTCCGATTCCTACACCGCAGAATCCGTCGTCGCCTTGGCCTCCAAAGCTGAATACGAAAACGCCATCAATCTTTCACAGCATGTGCCAGCGGCCAAGACCATCAGCGAGATGGTGCTGGACGCATTTCACACTTCCAAGGAGAGCGACCAGATCCGCGAACTGCGCGTCGCCATCCGCCAGGCCCACGATGCGTTCGACGACGACAAGGCCTACGACCTGATGGGCCAGCTCAAGCAACTCAAGGACGCCGAAGCCGCCGACAACCTGGCCCTGGAAGACTTGAGCAGCAAGTTCTCCATCAGCCGCATCCTGTCCAGCTTCAAGGACGACCCCGAGTTTCAGGAACTGGTCTACGGCCTGGCCCTCAAGGTGCTGAACCAGACCCATCAAGCCATCAGCAACCCGAGCGCCGGCAAGGGCAAGGCGGCACGCGCCAAGAAAGACGCCGAAGTGTTCGTGATCAGCAAGGACGGCATCAGCGTCACCCTGCCGCTGCGCACGCCACGCTCCAAGCTGAACGTGGACCGTGAAGCGTTCGAGTTTCTAGGGTTCAGCTTTGTGGGCGAAGGGGATGACGCCGAGCTGGAACGTGAGTCGTTCACCGACAACAACGGCGCCGAGTTGCCGGTCAACCGCAAGAACGTGGTGAATGCCTTGCAACAGAAAACCGCATTTGATGGGTACAGCATCGCGCAGCAATAATACTTGGGACTTCATTGAGGGAGGAGCGTCGCCCTTCCCTCATGGAGTCCTGCGCTAAACCCGCGCGGCAAACACCTCACGAAAGCGCGCCATCTCCTGCTTGTTCCCCACTGTCAGCCTTACCCACTGCGGCCAGTTCTGCCACACCCGGCCGATCAATACGCCTTCGGCGGCGAGCTTTTCGATGACCTGCTGCGCGGGCTGCTTGACGTCGATCATGAAGCAATTGCTGTGGGAAGCGGTGCAAGCGAAACCACGGCCCTTGAGCCAGGCCAGGGTTTCATCGCGTAACTGGGCATTGAGGGCTTTACGCTGGGGCAGCAGTTTGACGTCCTCCAGGCTGGCAAGGCCGCCGAGCAACGACGAGCCCGCCGGCACATTGTCGCCGCCAAACACCGCCAGCCGCTCCAGCAACGTCGGGTGGCCGATGGCCAGGCCCAGGCGTGCGCCCGCCATGCCGTAGATTTTCGAGAAGGTGCGCAGCACCAGCAGGTCGTCGTGGTCCTTGACCCAACTGACCACGCTCGGGGCGTCGGCGAAGTCGATGTAAGCCTCGTCCACCACCAGCACGCTGCCCTTGGGCTTGTTCGCCAGTGCGTCGCGAATGGCCTGGGTGGGAGTCAGGGTGCCGGTGGGGTTGTTGGGGTTGCACAGGTAGAGCATGCCGGCCTGTGGGGCGGCGGCGAGCATGGCGGGGATATCGTGGGCGTGGTGGGCGTCGAGGTTCACTTCATGCACCGGCGCCTTGTGCGCTTCGGCGGCCTGGCGCGGTACTTCGTAGGATGGCGTGGCCATTACCAGGCCACGGGTATCGCTGGTGAACGCCAGCACCGCATAACGCAACGCCGCCATGGAGCCTGAAAACACCGCCACCTGTTCTTCGGCAATGCCCTGTTGCTGAGCGAACAATGCGGCCAATGCATACATGTGGTTGTACGGGTAGCGCCCGGCAGTGGCGATGCCGCGCTGCATCGCTTCACGGGCTGCCAGGGCTGGACCGTAGGGGCTTTCGTTGTAGTTGAGACGGACCTTGTCGGCCTTGGCCGGCGGAGTCGCCGCGACCGCCCAGTCCAAGCGCCCCAGCAAAGGCAAGGCGGCGCTGAAGGCGAGAAGGGACCGACGACTCACGCTGACCATGGTGACTACTCCTTGTAGGCGGGTGATGGATTCGCACAGTGCGTACAGAGGGGTATGACGAGATAAGCGTGGGCAGATTTAACCTGACGCCCGAGAAAAACCCACATCACCGCAGAGCAGGAACAGGGTCGCAGTGGGGAGGAGCATTGCGCACCCTCCCCCACGCTAAGGCCGAATAGCCCTAGTTGAGCTGCAACTTATGCTTGAGGCTGTGCATGACCTGCGCCTTGTTCTGCAGGTATTCGTTCAGGCCGCGAGCGCGCAGGTTGCAGGCGTCGCATTCGCCGCAGCCGGTGCCGATCACGCCGTTGTAGCAGGTCAAGGTGTGTTCGCGCACCAGGTCCAACTGATGGTGGTAATCGGCCAGGGCCCAGGTCTCGGCCTTGTTCAGCCACATCAGCGGCGTATCCAGCCGTACGTCGTACTCCATGCCCAGCTTGAGCGCCTGGTTCAGGGCTTTGACGAACTCATCGCGGCAGTCGGGGTAGCCCGAGAAGTCGGTTTCGCACACGCCAGTAATGACCGTCTCGGCCTTGACCTGGTACGCGTAGATCGCCGCCAGGGTCAGGAACAGGATATTGCGCCCCGGTACAAAGGTGCTCGGCAGGCTTTCGCCGGAACTGTTCACGGTGGGCACGGGGATGTTGTCGCGGGTAAGACTACTGATGGCCAACTCGTTGAGCAGGGACACATCCATCACTTTGTGCACCGTGGCGCCCAGTTGCTTGGCTAGCTGGCGGGCCACTTCGATTTCCGCCACATGGCGCTGGCCATAATCGAACGTGATGCAGTGCACTTCGTCATACAACGCCAGTGCCTGGATCAGGCAGGTCGTCGAGTCCTGCCCGCCACTGAACACCATTACGGCTTTTTTACTCATCGCTGTGCTTCCTGGATGCGTGGAATGGGGGATAGTTTAGAGGCCATGCCATAAAAAACCCCGCGCTTCTTGCGAAGGCGGGGCCTTTTACTGCTCGGACCACTCAGTGGGCGTAGGTCAGCAACAGCTCTTTCGGTACTTGGAAATCCAGGGACATCATCACGCTCAGCGCGGTGATGGTGAAGATCGAGAACACGAACAGCTTGCGCGCCCAGACGGTGTCGTCCACCGCCTTGTAGCCGGTCCAGGCCATGTACAACCAGTACATGCCCATGGCGGCCGCGACGGCGAGGTAGCTCATGCCGGCGTAGCCGCTGAAGGTCAACATCAAGGTCGCCACAAGGAAGGCCAGGATGTAGAGCAGGATGTGTTTCTTGGCCACCTGGATGCCACGTTTTACCGGCAAAACCGGAATCGACGCAGCCAGGTAGTCATTGAAGCGGAAAATCGCGATGGCGTAGGAATGCGGCATCTGCCACAGGCTGAACATCACCAGCAGCGTCAGCGCGGCCATGTCGAAGCTATTGGTCACAGCCACATAACCAATCACCGGCGGCATCGCCCCCGACAGACTGCCCACCAGCGTGCCGTGAACCGACTTGCGCTTGAGGTACAGGCTGTAGAGGCCGACGTAGATGACAAAACCGATCACGGCAAACAACGCCGCCAACGGGTTGGCCACCTTGTACAACAGGGCCACACCGGCAACACCCAGGACGGTCGCGTAGACCAGTGCCAGTTTCAGGGAGATAAGGCCCTGCACCAGCACACGGTTCTTGGTGCGTTCCATCTTGATATCGATGTCACGGTCGATGCAGTTGTTGAAGACACAACCGGAAGCTACCACCAGGGATGTGCCGATCATTGCAGCCAGGAAGATGGCCAGATCGACATGTCCCTTGGAGGCCAGGAAGAAACCGCCCGCCACAGAAAGCACGTTACCGAAAATGATCCCCGGTTTGGTGATTTGGATAAAGTGCTTAAGCGACATCGGGTCTTACCTCACTTCGCCATCATGTAGGTGTGGATGCTGAACATGATCCACAGCGACAGACCAACCAGCAGAACGATCACCAGGCCGGCGAACACGAACGCAATCACGTTCTCGCGCTGGGCCTCGGAGCGGTCCAGGTGCAGGAAGTACACCAGGTGAACCAGTACCTGAATCACTGCGAACGCCAGGACGATCATCAAGGTGATCGACTTCGGCAGGGTCGGGTACATCACCAGGCCGAACGGGATCAGGGTCAGGATGACCGACAGGATGAAGCCGATAGCGTAAGACTTGACGCTGCCGTGGCTTGCATCGTGGCTGTCATGGGAGTGTGCATTAGCCATTACAGAGTCCCCATCAGGTAGACAACGGTGAATACGCAGATCCAGACCACGTCCAGGAAGTGCCAGAACAGGCTCAGGCAGCTCAGGCGGGTCTTGTTGGTGTTGGTCAGGCCGTGCTTATTGACCTGATACATCATCACCGCCATCCACAGCAGACCGGCCGAGACGTGCAGACCGTGGGTGCCGACCAGCGTGAAGAACGCCGACAGGAAACCGGAACGGTGCGGGCCGTAGCCTTCGGAGATCAGCAGGTGGAACTCGTTGATCTCCATGCCGATAAAGCCCAGGCCGAACAGGAAGGTCAGCGCCAACCAGCTCAGCACGCCTTTCTTGTTGCCCTTGTAGAAGGCCAACATGGCGAAGCCGTAGGTGATCGAACTGAACAACAGCAAGGCGGTTTCGCCGAGCACGTAAGGCAGTTCGAAGATGTCGTGGCCCGACGGGCCACCCGCTACGTTGTTTACCAGTACCGCGTACACCGCGAAGATCGACGCAAACAAGATGCAGTCGGTCATCAGGTAGAGCCAGAAACCGAAGACGGTCATTGGCCCCGAGTCGTGGTGATGGTCATCGTGCCCATGGTCATCGACATGGGCGTGTCCAGCATTGGTCACTAAGTTCGACATGGTTTAAGCCTGTTCCAACGAGGTTTCTACACGGTTGGCCGGGATTTTCTTCTCGGCGACCAGGCGAGCGTGCTGCTCGGCTTCGATGCGTTCGATCGTTTCGACCGGCACCATGTAGCCTTGATCATCACGTGCGGCGTGGACGATGAAGTAACCGATGGTACCCACCAGGCTCACGATCGCCAGCCACCAGATGTGCCAGATCATCGCGAAACCGAACACGGTCAACAGCGCACCCATCACCACGCCAGTGGCGGTGTTGCTTGGCATGTGGATCGGTTCGTAGTGTTTAGGCTTCTGGTACGCAGTACCGTCTTCCTTGGCTTCGGTGAACGCATCGATCGTGTTCGCAGTCGGGATCACGGCGAAGTTGTAGAACGGTGGTGGCGACGAAGTCGACCATTCCAGGGTGTGGCCGTTCCATGGGTCGCCGGATTCGCACATGTTCTGCTTGCGATCACGCACGCTGACATACAGCTGGATCAGCTGGCAGGCGATACCCACCGCAATCATCACCGCACCGAACATGGCGACGTACAGGTACGGCACCCACTCAGGGTTGGTGGTGGCGTTCAGACGACGGGTCATGCCCATGAAGCCCAGTGCATAGAGCGGCATGAACGCGACGAAGAAGCCCGAGATCCAGAACCAGAACGCAGCCTTGCCCCAACCTTCGTGCAGCTTGAAGCCGAACGCTTTCGGGAAGTAGAAGCTGAAACCGGCGATGTAACCGAATACCGCACCACCGATGATCACGTTGTGGAAGTGCGCGATCACGAACAGGCTGTTGTGCAGCACGAAGTCAGCACCCGGGATGGCCAGCAGTACGCCGGTCATGCCGCCGATGGCGAAGGTCACCATAAAGCCCAGGGTCCACAGCACCTGGCTGGTGATGCGCAAACGGCCGTGGTAGATGGTGAACAGCCAGTTGAATAGCTTCACCCCCGTCGGGATGGAAATCAGCATGGTCGCCAAACCGAAGAAGGCGTTGACGCTGGCCCCCGAACCCATGGTGAAGAAGTGGTGCAGCCACACCATGAAGCCCAGTACGGAAATTGCGCCCGATGCGTAAACCATCGAGTGGTGACCGAACAGGCGCTTGCCGGTAAAGGTCGAGATCACTTCGGAGAAGATACCGAACGCTGGCAGGATCAGGATGTACACCTCAGGGTGACCCCATGCCCAGAACAGGTTCACGTACATCATTGGATTGCCACCAAGTTCGTTGGTGAAAATGTGGAAATCCAGGTAACGGTCAAGCGACAGCAGCGCCATGGTTGCGGCCAGGATCGGGAACGAAGCCACGATCAGGACGTTTGCCCAGGTGCAGGTCCAGGTGAAGATCGGCATGTCCATCAGTTTCATGCCAGGGGCGCGCATTTTCAGGACGGTGGCCAGGAAGTTGACCCCCGTCAGCGTCGTCCCTAGCCCTGATAGCTGTAGCGCCCAGATGTAGTAGTCCACCCCCACGCCAGGGCTGTACTGAATGCCCGACAGCGGCGGATACGCAACCCAACCGGTCTTGGCGAATTCGCCGACGCCCAGGGATACGTTGATCAGCACCACGCCGGAAACCAGCAGCCAGAAGCTCAGGGAGTTCAGGAACGGATAGGCCACGTCACGCGCGCCGATCTGCAGCGGCACTGCCAGGTTCATCAGGCCGGTGAAGAATGGCATCGCCATGAAGATGATCATGATCACACCGTGAGCGGTGAAGATCTGGTCATAGTGTTCAGGTGGCAGGTAGCCAGGCGAACCCTCGGTGGCCATGGCCAACTGGGTACGCATCATGATGGCGTCGGCAAAACCGCGCAGCAGCATGACCATGGCGACGATGATGTACATCACGCCGATTTTCTTGTGATCGACCGAAGTCAGCCACTCGGTCCACAGGTAGGTCCACTTCTTGAAGTAAGTGATACCCGCGAACAGTGCCAGACCACCCAGCGCGATCATGGCGATGGTCACCATCACGATCGGCTCGTGGAACGGGACCGCATCCCAACTTAATTTACCAAACATCGTTTACTCCTCTGCCCCAGCAGTTGAATGCGCGCCCGTCTCAGAACCTTCAACCGCGGCCACTTCTTTCTTCTCGTGCTTGACCGGCTTGCCTGGCTTCATACCTTCGTACTTGTCGACGATTTTCTGAAACAGGTTCGGCTCGTACGAGGAGTACAGCGCGACAGGGTTGTTCTGGCTAGGTTTGGCCAGGGCGTCGTATTCAGCTTGATCAAGCTGTTTAGGTGCGGCCTTGACTTCGGCTACCCAGGCGTTGAAGTCTTCCTGGCTCGTCGAGATCGCTTTGAATTTCATGCCGGTGAAGCCCGCGCCGCTGTAGTTGGCGGAGATGCCTTCCATTTCAGCTTTCTGGTTGGCGATCAGGTGCAGCTTGGTCTGCATGCCTGCCATCGCGTAGATCTGGCCGCCCAGGGCTGGGATGAAGAACGAGTTCATCACGGCGTCGGAGGTGATCTTGAAGTTCAGCGGAGTGTGCTCCGGGAAGCGGATCTGGTTAACCGTGGCGATACCCAGGTCCGGGTAGATGAACAGCCACTTCCAGTCCAGCGCGACCACTTCGATATTGATCGGCTTGGCGTCCGATTCCAGCGGACGGTACGGGTCCAGCGCGTGGGTGGACTTGTAGGTCACATAACCCAGGGCAATGATGATGAGGATCGGAACCAGCCACACCGCGATTTCGATCTTGGTGGAGTGCGACCACTTCGGCGCGTAGGTGGCGCTGGTGTTCGACGCGCGGTATTTCCAGGCGAAGGCGAAGGTCATGATGATCACAGGGACCACGACCAGCAGCATCAGCAGGGTGGCGGTGATGATCAGGTTTCGTTCATCCAGACCGACCTGTCCTTTTGGGTCGAGCAAGGTCCACTTGCAGCCTCCCAGCATTAACATCATGCCAAGCAGCGGCAAAAAGCCTAGTAATCGGGGGTACCTGTTTTTACTCATCTCACGACCTCTAAAGCAGCTTGCGCAATGCAGTTGGGTTTTGATCGCCAACACTTCACCCTGCCAAGGGTTGGCATTTCTCTTCGATTGAATAAGAGCCTGCTCGCACGCCATGAATGGACGATTTACGAGCCTGCGGTGAGTTCTTATTCGATTTCGTGGTTAAAGGCCTTGTTACAGACCAATTCCATTTGGTGCGGATAGTTGAAAGGCTGCCGGAACCTGGGGTCGCACAGAGCCATCCATCTGCCCCTCGACCGCTCCAATGCTCAAATATTGAACAGCACCGGACATTCAGTGCGGGCGATTGTAGTTAGCTAGCGATGTATAAACCATGTCTTATAAAGAAATAATTTTTATCGAAAGCAGCAATAATCCTTCACCAAAATTGCAAAGGTCGGGGATCTTATCGTGTTCGATTCTCAACAAAAACCACAAAAATTGCCGTGTTATAGGGCAATCCGCCACATCCCTTACCCTCTGTAAGGGCTTGCCAAAGCCATCCAAGTCCCCATAAAACAAGGCATTCGGACATCATCGAATGGCGCGGACGGCGCGTAGTTCCTGACATAGGCCAGACGATGAAGTGACAGCACAATTTGACCGTTCGGTGCAAATTTAAGCGGGGTTGCGGGGGGTCAGAAATGTCCTGCGACAGCTTCCGTGTGACAACATGTCGCACACCGCGCGCAGCGGAAATTGTCCGACGTCATGCTCTGTTCATAAAAGCCTACCTGCGAAAACGCCCCGGCCCTCCAGCGGAGGAACCGGGGCGTTTTCGTGTAGGGGCTCAGGCCGTGTGACGGCGATTGCGGTAAATGCCCAGCGGCACCAGGATCACGGTCAGCACAAAAGCCACCAGCGCCCATTGCGCCAGGGACAGCCCAAGGATCGGTGGGTAAGGCGTGCTGCAGAAACCATCGACCTGAAAGCCCAGCGGGAAGACCTTGGCCAGCGGCAGGTCATCGACGATGGGCTGCAGCACATCGACGCCGCAACTGACCTGGGGAAAGAACTGGGTATACACATGATGGCCCGCCGCTGCGACCCCGCCGAGGGCGCTGAGGATCACCAAGCCTTCGAAAAACGTGAGGGCGCCTTTGCGGGGCATGGCGGCGCCGATAAAGGCGAAGATGGCAATCAACAACAAGGCATAACGCTGCAAGATGCACAGTGGGCAAGGCGCTTCGCCCAACACCACCTGCATGTACAAGGCCCCGCCGATCAACGCCAGGCAGATGATGCCCAGCAACACCAGAAAGCGCCGCTCCCTGCCTAAACGCAATTCGTCACTCATCTCCGTTTCCCTTTGTTTGGTTGTGCCTGTAGGCGCGAGTTTACACACAGGCAGTGGTTTAAACAGAGACGGGTTAACGGCGGATTAATCGCGAGAAATGGAAAACCAAATGTGGGAGGGGGACTGGCTGATGCACCCCTATCGGACGCAGAGGTATTGGGCAGAGACATCTACACATCTTCGCTGTAAACAGAAAGTGACGTTCTTGTAGTGAGCGGGCTTGCCCCGCGCTGGGGCGCGAAGCGGCCCCACTCCAGGCGATGTAAATTTCACCTGACACATCGAGGTCCCTGGGTTTGGGGCCGCTTCGCAGCCCAGCGCGGGGCAAGCCCGCTCATACATGGACGCCCCCAGTATGCCAAGCACTCAATTCGTGAAAACACAGACGGGATAAGGTTGCAGCCATACATCCGGACTTTAAGTGAGGCGGTGCCTCTGTCCCTGATGGAATTCGCTGAT